>NZ_KV834651.1:0-41540 GCF_001837905.1 Streptococcus sp. HMSC076C09 | reverse complement strand
CCACTAATATCAACAGAAAAGACCCCATCTTAGAAATTGGGGGTTATTAAACTCTTGATTTTTTCAGCAAGCTATGGTATTCTTTTGTTAGTTAATAAACTAACGAAAAGGAGAACAAATGTTTTCACCTACTAAATTAAAAGAAAAAAGAGAAAGTCAAGGATTGTCTCAATCTCAACTTGCATCCAGGTTGGGAATCAGTAGAGCCTCATATTTTAATTGGGAAGCGGGTAAAACAAAGCCTAATCAACATAATTTGAGTAAATTGAGTCAGATTTTGAATGTTGATACTCGATATTTTGAATCAGAGTATGAAATAGTTGAAACTTATCTCAAGCTAACTGAAAAGAATAAAGAAGCGACACTTCATTATGCTACAGAACTGTTGAACAAACAGAATGTAAAGGTTGTAGACATTCCTCAGCGTTTTGCTTATAAAGTTTACGAAAAATTATCAGCTGGCACGGGAACAGCATACTTTGATGATGGTAATTACGATACAGTTTATTTTAATCATCAATTTGATTATGACTTTGCATCGTGGGTGTTTGGTAATTCAATGGAACCAACATATGAAAATGGTTCTGTAGCCCTAATTAAGCAAACAGGATTTGATTATGATGGAGCTATCTATGCCATAGATTGGGATGGTCAAACTTATATCAAGAAAGTCTATCGTGAAGAAAATGGACTTCGTTTAGTTTCACTCAATCGGAACTATTCAGATAAGTTTGCGCCTTATGATGAGAATCCTCGTATCATAGGGAAAATCGTTGGAAACTTTATGCCTTTAGAGGACTGAGTATGACTTGGTTTGATTATAGTCTCGAACCGAAGAGTGACATTGCCTTTATTGATATGAAATCTTTTTACGCAAGTGTAGAGTGTGTCGATAGAGGATTACACCCGCTTAAGACTTCGCTTTGTGTTATGAGTCGTGCAGATAATTCTGCTGGGCTAATCCTTGCTTCCTCTCCTATGTTTAAGAAGGTATTTGGGAAATCAAATGTTGGACGTTCCTATGATTTACCATTTGATGTAAAGACTAGAAAGTTTTCTTACTATAATGCTGGAAAACAAGGTTTACCGACAACGATAGACTATGTCCGTTATATAGAGGAATGGGCAAAATCAACTGTGATTGTTCCTCCGAGAATGGATACTTATATTGCAGTCAATATGGAGATTCAAAAAATTTTTCAAGATTTTGCAGCATCAGACGATATCTATCCATACTCAATTGACGAAGGATTTATCGATTTAACTAGTTCATTAAATTTTTTTGTGCCTGATAAAAGTATTAGTCGAAAAGATAAGTTAGATATTATCTCAGCTGCTATTCAAAAAAAGATTTGGAGAAAAACAGGAATCTATTCAACGGTAGGTATGTCTAATGCTAATCCCTTATTAGCGAAGTTAGCACTTGATAATGAGGCTAAAAAAACTCCGACAATGAGAGCCAATTGGTCCTATGAGGATGTAGAAAAGAAAGTATGGTCTATCCCTAAAATGACAGATTTCTGGGGAATTGGGAATCGGATGGAGAAGAGATTACATAGTTTAGGCATCTTTTCGATTAAAGAATTGGCACAAGCTAATCCTGACTTGATTAAAAAAGAGCTTGGTATCATGGGCTTAGAGTTATGGTTTCATGCTAATGGGATTGATGAAAGTAATGTTCATAAACCTTATAAGCCAAAGTCAAAAGGGATAGGGAACTCTCAAGTTTTACCTAGAGATTATGTCCAACAAAGAGATATTGAGATCATACTTCGTGAGATGGCAGAACAAGTTGCTGTTAGATTGAGAAGAGTTGGTAAGAAAGCAACTGTAGTTTCTATACACTTAGGGTATTCTAAAGTGGAACAGAAACGATCTATTCATACTCAAATGAAGATTGAACCAACTAATCAAACAGCACTACTGACAAACTATGTTTTAAGGTTATTTCACACTAAATATACTTCAGGAGCTATCAGAAGTGTTGCAGTGAGCTATTCAGGTTTAGTAGATGAATCATTTGGATTGATTTCATTATTTGATGATGTTGAGAAAATAGAAAAAGAAGAAAGGCTCCAGTCCGCAATCGATGCTATTCGAACAGAATTTGGTTTTACTTCACTATTGAAAGGGAATGCCCTGGATCAGGCTTCTAGAACAATTGCAAGAAGTAAACTCATTGGTGGTCATTCAGCTGGAGGATTAGATGGACTAAAATGATGAATCGTTCTTATTTACCTTTTTTGTCTGCAAGAGAGTATCAAGACCGTGGGATGGCTAAGTGGATGGGATTCTTTTTGTCAGAACATTCAAGTTCTCTTTGGGAAGAAAATAATAGAGAAGACATCTCCATTTCTCTATCAATGGAAGAGAAAGTTCGATTTGTTCGTCAACTTTATACGAATGCATTCCCAGCAACTTTTGTTTGTAAGCTCTCAAATAGAAGAAAAGTAGTATCGGGTATTGTTAAAGAGATGGGGAGAGAATCTATATCCATTAAATCAGACTTTGGTTTTTTCGCTTAAAATGGGAAGATATACTCGATATACAGATAGAAGGGGTAGATTTATATGAATCGTAAAGAATTATATGATGATAAATTGCAGCTAGATTATTTTTCTGATTCTTATTTACGGTTTGAGTCAGATTTTTACAAGTATTCTGCTTTAGACATACCATTAACATTTATCACTGATGATATTTTACGTACAATGGCTATGTCTCAAAAACATTATTTTAAACTTAACAAAAGTAAATCTTTAGATAATCGTGATCATTACTTTGTTTTTTCTATCAAGATGAACAAAGATAGTAGTGGGATTAGGCAGTATGAATATCAGAGACATTGTTTTAGTTTGTAAGAGTCCGATAGGGCTCTTTTTTCTGTGATAATTTTATCAAAAAGTATTTGTTATACTTTTTTTAATTTAGATTTATCTTGGGGGTTTGGGGGCGTGCCACCACATTTTCATATCGTTTGTTTTTTGAACCGTGAAGTTTGAAATGGCAGGCGATATGATTTTTGAGATATTGTGGACACAATATCTGAGCTCGCAAAGCCTTACAAAAATGTTGAATCTATTTTGAAAAATGTACTGACAGTGTCTGTAAGCTTACATTGTCAGTACAGGTATCAATGAGGGAGGAAAAGTCATATGAAAAGAGATATACGTAGTATTCGGAAACAATTTCGCTTAACAGAAACGGAAGAAAAACAAATACTAGATTTAATGAGAGAGAAAGGAGAGAATAATTTTTCTGATTTTCTCCGTAAAAGCTTACTATTGTCTGATGGACAAAAACAGATGGAAAAATGGTTCAACCTTTGGAAAAATCAAAAGTTGGAACAAATTAGCCGTGATGTTCATGAAATATTAATAATTGCTAAAATAAATCATCAGGTTACTCAAGAACATGTTTCTATTCTGTTAACTTGTATTCAAGAATTAATTAAAGAGGTAGAAAAAACAAGTCCTCTTAGTGAAGATTTTCGTAACAAATACATGAGGTAGTAGAGTGGAACATCGATATAGAACGAATTTAAAAAAAGTCTTTTTATCTGATCTCGAATTAGTCAAATTAAATGAAAATATCTCAAAAAGTAATTGCTTATCCTTTTCAGAATATGCTAGACGAACTCTATTAAATCCTGGTATGAATTTCATTACCATTGATACAAATAGTTATCAAGATTTAATTTTTGAATTAAAACGAATAGGAAATAATATTAATCAAATCGCCAGAAGCATAAATTATTCGAACTTAATAACGGAAGTTGAATTAGATGAATTGAGAAAAGGTATAGAAGAGTTAATAGTAGAAGTGGAGAAAGATTTTCTTATCCAATCTGAAAAATTGAGGAAATTTTATGGTCATCACTAAACACTTTGCGATACATGGAAAAAATTATCGTAGTAAACTAATCAAATATATTTTGAATCCAAGTAAAACAAAAAACCTAACACTAGTTTCAGATTTTGGCATGAGAAATTATTTAGATTTTCTTAGTTATGAAGAACTAGTGAAGATGTACAATGATAATTTTTTAAGCAATGATACTCTTTATGAATTTCGTCATGATAGGCAAGAAGCAAATCAAAGAAAAATTCATTCTCATCATATCATTCAGTCCTTTTCTCCAGATGACCATCTTACTCCAGAACAAATTAATCGGATTGGTTATGAGACAGTTAAAGAGTTAACAGGAGGTAGATTCCGTTTTATCGTAGCAACTCATGTTGATAAAGATCATATCCACAATCACATCATCCTAAATTCAATTGATAAGAATTCTGATAAAAAGTTTCTATGGGATTATAAAGCAGAACGTAATCTAAGAATGGTTTCAGATCGTCTTTCAAAAATTGTAGGCGCAAAAATTATAGAAAATCGTTATTCTCATCATCAGTATGAAGTTTATCGCAAAACAAATTACAAATATGAAATAAAACAACGAGTATATTTTCTAATCGAGAACTCGATAAATTTTGAAGATTTCAAGAAAAAAGCAAAAGCTTTACATTTGAAAATTGATTTTAGACATAAGCATGTTACTTTTTTTATGACTGATTCAAATATGAAACAAGTCGTACGTGATAGTAAATTGAGTAGAAAACAACCTTATAATGAAACTTACTTTAAGAAAAAGTTTGTTCAAAGGGAAATCATAAACATCTTAGAATTTTTACTTCCGAAAATGAAGAATATGAATGAATTGATTCAACGAGCAGAATTTTTTGGATTAAAAATAATTCCGAAAGCAAAACATGTTCTATTTGAATTTGATGGAATTAAGCTTTCAGAGCAGGAATTGGTAAAAACGAATCAGTATAATGTTAGTTATTTTCAAGACTATTTTAATAACAAAAATGAAACTGTTGTCTTAGATAATAAAAATTTAGTTGAACTTTACAATGAAGACAAGCTAATTAAAGAAAAAAAGTTGCCGACAGAAGATGTGGTATGGAAATCATATCAAGATTTCAAGAGAAATAGGGATGCTGTTCATGAGTTTGAAGTAGAGTTGAATCTTAATGAAGTAGAAGAAGTAGTAGACGATGGAATTTACATTAAGGTGCAGTTTGGTATCAGACAAGAAGGACTTATTTTTGTACCAAATATTCAAATCAATATGGAAGAAGAAAAAGTTAAAGTATTTCTCAGAGAAACTAGTTCTTACTATGTATATCATAAAGATTCAGCAGAAAAAAATCGCTTTATGAAAGGTAAAACTTTGATTAGGCAATTTAATCTTCAGTATGAACCGCACTATATGTATAGAAGAATTCCTCTAAGCAAAATTAAAGAAAAAATAGAACAATTAGATTTTCTTATATCTTCAGAAAATAGCCCGAATACTTTTGAAGACATAACAAAAGATTTCATTGACCAAATATCATATCTAGAGAATATGATTCAACAAGTCCAAGATAAAATTAATAATTTGTCTAATTTAGAGGAAATATTGTTGAATGATACGGAAAATAGTTCAGGAAATATAGAAGATAATATTAAATTCAAAATATCAATAGACACAATAGAGAAAGATTTGTTCATTTATAAAGGAAGGCTTGAAAAACTGAAGGAACAACATAGAGAAGCTGAAAATACATTTGAGTTGTTTAATCGTACGATAAAGAACTACAAGAAAACAAAAAACACGAAATCTATCAAGGAAAATGAGATACATTTAGAGTGAATAATTTCCTAAAAAGTATATATAGAATAGTTTCATGTGCCAATTTGTCACATTTTCAAAAATAAGAAAATAACTATATTATACTTGTTTTAGGAGACAACAAATGTTGAAAAGGATTAGAGATTTACGTGAAGATGATGATTTAACACAAGAATATATTGCGAAAATCGTTTTGAATTGCACAAGATCAGCTTATTCTAAAATGGAAGCTGGTAGCAGATTAATCTCTATAAATGATCTCATTAAACTAGCTGATTTTTATAATGTGAGTCTAGACTACCTTGTAGGTCGAGTGGATAATAAAGAAGACCATTACTCCAAAAAGTAGTAGGTTAAGAAAGCACATTGACAATTGAATAGTCCAAAATGGTACTTTCCTCATTTGTGGAGCAAATTTGAATGGCTCGCCATGATAAGAGCGATTTTAAAACCATCAATAAAATAGAGCGATACTTTATATGCCATGATACAAATGATATACAATGATACTTCTGACCGTTCAGGCTGCCACCGTAAAAGAGCAGTAAGTGAAATTCTTATGATGACTTCATCAGTCATGCCATGGAGGTAAAAAAACTGAGAAAGGAAGTAGTAAAATCATGGAAACAGTAAACTATAAAGATTTAGTTGCGATTGGTTTTCCAGAGCACACATCGAGAAATATTATTAGACAAGCAAAAAAGATTGCTGTAAAAAAGTTTGAAGAAGCTAGAAAAAATGATAAGAATGCGGTACAATTAGGATGTTCACCTTTCGATAATAAAAGGTTAGGCATTGCTCCTAAAAATATTGTAGAAAATTTAATTGGTATTTCTTTTTCAGATATAGAAGGTGAGAAAAATGGTTATATCAAAGACAAAGAAATATAAAGGTGTATACAAAGATTCAAAAGGAAAAATTTATTTTCAAATTGAATTAGGAGTTGATCCAATAACTGGGAAAAGAATTCAAAAGAAAGGAAGGAAAAATCAACAGGGACTACCGTTTAATTCTTTTAAGGAAGCATATGAAGAGATACTTCGTTTAAAACATGAATTTGTGAACTCTACTATTAATAATAGTTTTCTAACTTTTAGAGAGTTTATGGAAGAGATTTATTTAAAATATTATCAACAAAAAGTTCAATTTGTAACTTATCAGACCGCTTTACCACATCATCAGTTATTTATTAAGCAATTTGGTAGTAAAAGATTATCAGATATTAGTACTATTGACTGTGAAAGATTTCGCTTAGCTATTATAGACAAGTATTCTAGTAATTATGCTAAAAATATGTGGTCTAGATTTAAAGCATGCCTGGGTTATGCAGAAAGATTGGGTTATATTGATAGAGTTCCTTTTAAAGGATTAGATAATCCTAGAGGAAAGCACCCTGATACAAAATTTTGGACATTTGATGAATTTAAGAAGGTAATAAACTCTTTTGATATTAGTGAGTATGAGGGACTTCATAATTACATGACGATCTGGTTATATTTTATGACTGGTTTAAGAGTTAGTGAGGGTATTGCTCTTAAATGGGAAGATATTGATTTTGAACGTAAATGGATTCATGTTCATTCGACAATTGAGAAAGATAAAAACGGTGTATGGTATGCTAAACAACAAACAAAGACAGTAGCAGGGAATCGTAAAATTGATTTAGATGATTTTACGATTACAATACTTAAAAAATGGCGAGAAGTTCAAATCAAGAATGATGATAAAGATTATGTAATATCACGTTTTGGTGATCCCTTGTGTAAGTCTACAATCTCTAGAATAATAAAAAGGCATGCTAGGGTTACTGGTGTACCAGAAATTACGGGGAAGGGGTTAAGACATAGTCACGCATCCTATCTTATAAATGTATTACATAAGGATACCTTATATGTTTCATATCGATTAGGACATGCTGATAAGTCAACTACGTTGAATACATATAGTCACTGGTATTATTCAGGTGATTCAACAATTTCAGAAGAGATTACAAACAGTTTAGATAATCTTGGATTGTCAATTTACCTACCAAATTCCTGCCAAAGTTGAAAATTGAGGAATTAATCCACTAATACTGGAAGAAAATAGGGTTTGCAAATTGTTACTCTTAAGTAATAGAGTTTCCAATCAAAATGAAAACCGAGGTTTAGGCCTCGGTTTTTTTATGCATTCTTTCTTTTATGATTTTTACAAGCCCTGTATCATCAAATATTTCATTGAGATACAACAAGATTGTTGCTATAATAGGGATATTCTATGAACTAAGGAGAAGGTATGAAAATTTTCAAACAGATTCTTTTGGCTTTAGGTGCTGTTTTTGCAGCAGTCCTCTTGGTAGCCTGTGGTCTAAACAGTGATAATGGGACTTATGTATTCGAACCCTCAACAGAAGAAGTGAGGGAGATGCTACCAAGTCAACTTGCTTATATCATTTCAGATGATTATAAATTTAAGGTTTCGATAATCATTAAGGACAAAACAGGCCTCATAAAGGTTCAGATAAAATCAAATGTTCAAAATACCAATCTACCCTATGATTTTAAGGTTGATCAAAAAACTAAAACAATTATATTGGAAAGTGAATATAGTAAGACTAAAATTACTTATCAAATTTCTGGTGGGGTATTAACAATTAAAGATGTAAGTGATTCTGGCATGAGTAATTCCGACACCTATATAAATTTCATAAAATACGCGAAATTTAAAAAGATCAAATAAAAGAAATGGTAGGTACGGATCCTGCATTTTTAATCGTTTAATATTAGTTGATAAATATATTACAAGAGTATTACATTTGTAATATTTCATTGCCGTGTGTCTGAATTGTTGATATAATAGGGTGAATCTAACTAAAAAGGAGAAGTTATGAAAAACTTTAAACGTATTCTTTTGGCTGTAGTAGCTGTTTTTGCAGCTGTCCTCTTGGTGGCATGTGGTGCCAAAAGTGATAACGGGACTTATGTCTACAAACCATCAAAAACTGAAGTGAAGGAAATCCTTGAAGAACAAGGTGCTCCAAGTTCAAGTGTAGATGCATTGATCGACAATGTTAAATTGGAAGTTTCAGTGACCATTAAAGACAAAACAGGTAGCCTTAAAATTAAAGGTGAAATGATGGGACAAAAGACTGACCAATCATTTGATATGAAAGTTGACCAACAAAAGAAAACTCTTCAATCTAAAACAGGTGAAGGTGAGAAGGTTAAATACAAAGTTTCAGGCGATGTGTTCACTTTTGATTTATCTGGTGAAAAGAGTTCAGGTCATGAGGCCGCTTTGGAAATGTTCAAAAACGCTAAATTCAAACGTACAAAATAATACAAGAGAAGGGCAGAGGGGATCTGCTCTTTTTCTTCTTTAAAACATCTTGAATCGGTATGAAAATAGTGGTAAAATCTCATTATAAAATACATTAGGAGATTGATTATGAAAAATATTAAACGTATTCTTTTAGCTTTCGTTGCAGTTTTTGCAGCCGTCCTCTTGGTGGCATGTGGTGCCAAAAGTGATAATGGGACTTATGTCTACAAACCATCAAAAACTGAACTCAAGAAAATTCTTGAGGAGCAGGGCTTATCAGGTAGTCAATTAGAGTCTATTGGAGACGTTATTAATTTTGAAGTTTCTATTAAGATCAAAGATTCTAAAGGAACCCTCAGCATCGCGGGTGAAGTCGCTGGTCAAAAGAATGAGCGATCTTATGATGTCAAAATCAATCAAAAAGAGAAAACAATCTCGTCAAATGATGGTAGTGGAGAAAAGATTACATATAAGGTCGATGGTGACTATTTGACATTTGATCTTTCTAAGTTAAGTAATAGCAACCAAGGGGATCTTATGATTCTTAAAAATGCAAAACTCAAACGCACGAAATAATTCAAGTGAAGAGCGGGGAAACCTGCTCTTTTGCTTTACTTTTATGACTAGTTTGGTATAATGAATGAGACTACAGATGGGACTGGGGCAGGAATGATTTTCTTTGAAAATGATTTCGTCTCGCTCCCTCTTTTCTGTGTGATCAAGGTTATTATTTATGGAAAAGGAGAATCATCTATGCTATATATTTGGTCTTACTTGAAAAAGTATCCCAAGTGGCTAGCCCTGAATCTATTTTCAGCGGTCCTGTTTGTTATTGTCAATTTGGGCTTGCCAACGATTCTAGCTCGCATGATTGATGAGGGGATTAACCCGCGTGATGTGGATCGATTGTATTTCTGGGGCTGGGTCATGTTTGCGATTATTTTGCTAGGGATTGTGGGTCGGATTATCTTGTCTTACGCGGTTGGTCAACTAACGACCACCATGGTCCGCGATATGCGCAATGACCTCTATGCTAAGTTACAGGAGTACTCGCATCGCGAGTATGAGCAAATTGGGGTATCGTCATTGGTCACTCGTTTGACTTCGGATGCCTTTGTTTTGATGCAGTTTGCGGATTCTATGTTGAAGATGGGGGTCATCACACCCTTGATGATGGTTTCCAGTGTTCTCTTGATTCTGACGACCAGTCCTTCTTTAGCGTGGATTGTAGCGGTATCTGTACCATTTCTTGCTGTCGTCGTCTGGTATGTAGCAGTTAAGACACGTCCTCTTTCTGAGAAGCAACAAAAGACCCTCGACCATCTTAATCAATTTGCCCGTGAAAATTTGACTGGACTTCGTGTGATTCGTGCCTTTGCCCGCGAAGAATTCCAAGAGGATAAATTTGCGGCTGAAAATGAAGTCTACGCGGAAAACTCGAATAAATTGTTCAAACTTACTGGTTTGACAGAACCCCTATTTGTGCAGATCATCATTGCTATGATTGTGGCGATTGTCTGGTTTGCTTTGGATCCTCTTCATGACGGTAGTTTGAAAATTGGGGATTTGGTTGCCTTTATTGAGTATAGCTTCCACGCGCTCTTATCTTTCCTCTTTTTAGCCAATCTCTTTACTATGTATCCTCGGACTGCGGTTTCTAGCCGGCGTCTCAAGGAAATCATGGACATGCCCATTTCGATTGATCCGAATGAGAATGGTGTCACAGAGACAGCATCTCGTGGCTATTTAGAATTTGACAATGTCACCTTTGCCTATCCAGGTGAGACGGAGAGTCCGGTTCTCCACAATATTTCCTTTAAAGCGAAACCAGGAGAAACGATTGCCTTTATCGGCTCGACCGGTTCTGGGAAATCATCGCTTGTGCAGCTGATTCCTCGATTCTATGATGTAACACTTGGGAAGATTTTGGTGGATGGTGTGGATGTCCGTGACTACAATCTGAAAGCCCTTCGCCAAAAGATTGGTTTTATTCCACAAAAGGCCTTGCTCTTTACAGGAACCATTGCTGAAAACCTTCGTTATGGGAAAGAAGATGCATCTGTCGAAGAATTAGAACAAGCGGCTGATATTTCCCAAGCCAAGGAATTTATCGACAGCCGTGAGGAACGCTTTGATACGCATTTGGCAGAAGGTGGTAGCAACCTTTCAGGTGGTCAAAAACAACGCTTGTCTATCGCCCGTGCTGTTGTCAAGGATCCTGATATTTTTATCTTTGATGATTCCTTCTCTGCCTTGGACTACAAGACGGATGCCACTTTGCGGAAGCGTCTCAAAGAAGTTACAGGAGATGCGACCGTTCTGATCGTAGCGCAACGTGTGGGAACCATTATGGATGCGGATCAAATTATTGTCTTGGACCAAGGGGAGATCGTCGGTCGAGGTACTCACGATGAATTGATGGAAAGCAATGAGATCTATCGTGAAATTGCCAATTCGCAGCTCGATAGTCCATCGTTGACAGAAGAATAGAAAGGAGAAGCAGATGAAACAAGAACAAAACAGTTTTAGTAGACTATGGACCTATTTGAGAGCCTATCGCTTGGAAGTTTGCTTGTCCATTTTCTTAAAAATTCTAAGTGTCGTCATGAGTGTTGTCGAACCCTTTGTTTTGGGGCTTGCGATTACTGAGTTGACAAAAAATCTCATGGATATGGCAAAAGGCCTTGCGGGAGCTGGTCTTAACACCTCCTATATCGCGATCATTATGACGCTCTATCTATTCCGTGGGGTCCTCTATGAGTTGGGATCTTATTATTCCAACTATTTCATGACTAATGCTGTTCAAAAGACCGTTCAGGACATACGAAATGATTTGTCCCATAAAATCAATCACATTCCCGTTTCTTTTTTTGACCGGCATCAGTTCGGAGATTTGCTCGGACGTTTTACTAGCGATGTCGAAACTGTCTCGAATGCCTTGCAACAGTCCTTCTTACAAATCGTTAATGCTATCTTTACCTTGCTCTTTGTCATCAGCATGGTCTTGTACTTAAACATGCAGCTGGGGCTAGTGGTCATTTTGTCCATTCCGATCACTTATTTCAGTGCTCGATTTATCATGAAAAAATCGCAGCCTTACTTTAAAGAGCAGGCAGATGTTTTGGGGGCAATGAACGGCTTTGTGCAAGAAAATTTAACAGGCTTTAATGTCCTTAAGCTCTACGTCCGGGAAAAATCTTCTCAGGAAGAGTTTCATGATATTACCCATCATCTTCAAAAAGTAGGATTCAAGGCTAATTTCATTTCTGGCTTAATGATGCCGATATTAAATGGGATTTCAGATTTGACCTATCTCATTATCGCTTTGTTTGGTGGCTTACAAGTGTTAGCAGGTCGTTTGACTGTCGGGAACATGCAGGCCTTCGTTCAATATGTTTGGCAAATCAACCAACCGATTCAAAACTTGACCCAATTGGCAGGACAGCTACAAAGTGCTAAGTCGTCTCTAGATCGGATTTTCCAAGTCATGGATGAACCAGATGAAGTAGCAGATGTGACAGAAACCCTCTCTGGAGATTTGACAGGGCAAGTCAGCTTTAAAAACGTTGATTTCCAATATGTAGCGGACAAACCCTTGATTCGTGATTTCAACCTAGAAGTTAAACCAGGTGAAATGGTGGCCATTGTCGGACCAACTGGAGCAGGGAAAACAACTCTGATTAATCTGCTCATGCGCTTTTACGATGTGACTGCAGGATCGATTACGGTGGATGGTCATGATATTCGTCATCTATCTCGCCAAGATTACCGCAAGCAATTTGGAATGGTATTGCAGGATGCTTGGTTATATGAAGGAACCATCAAAGAAAACCTTCGCTTTGGTAATCTCGAGGCAACGGATGAAGAAATTGTGGAAGCTGCAAAGGCAGCCAATGTCGATCACTTTATCCGGACACTCCCTGGTGGTTACAATATGGAAATGAACCAGGAGTCTAGCAATATTTCTCTAGGGCAAAAGCAACTTCTAACTATTGCGCGTGCGCTCCTAGCGGATCCTAAAATCTTGATTTTGGATGAAGCGACGTCTTCTGTCGATACGCGTTTAGAGCTCTTGATTCAAAAAGCCATGAAGAATTTGATGAAAGGGCGGACTAGTTTTGTCATTGCTCACCGCTTGTCTACCATTCAAGAAGCAGATAAAATCCTTGTCCTCAAAGATGGCCAAATCATCGAGCAAGGAAATCACCAATCCTTGTTAGCAGATAAAGGATTCTACTATGAGCTCTACAATAGCCAATTTTCAAATAAAAAAGCGGAATAAGCGCGTGTCATCAAAAGAGGTTTGAGAAAGCATTCTCAGCCTCTTTTTTCTTACTCACTTTTATTACTACATAAAAAGGTTAACATTTCTGCAACAAATTGATACAGAATATTCACACAATTCACCTTGTTTGTCATGATAATTTTTATTAGGATAGAATCGTTGTAAAAAATAAAAGGAGAAATGTGTGATGAATCATTTAAACAAAGATATCACTTTTGGCATTCGCAAATCTAAGCTTGGAGTCTTTTCTGTCGTGATTGCGATCATGGGGGCTTGTTTTTTGACTGGACAATCTGTGGCAGCTGATCAAGCTGGAGAGCAGGTACAAGTCCAAACACAAGGGCAAGAAGCGACAACCTCTGATCCCGCAAGCTCTCAAGTAGATACCAGCCAATATGGAGCATCTATGCCTTACACCCGTTATGAGGCAGACAAAGGGAACCTCCTTGGAAAGGCAGAGGTAGAGCAGTCTCGAGATAGTCACTCAACAGCTATTGAAGCTTCTGATCAGACTTATGTCGCTTTAAAAGAAAAAGGAGATGGTGTTTCCTTTAAGGTCAATGAACCAGCCAATGCCTTAACCGTACGCTACACAGTGCCAGATGGAGCAAGTGGACAACTCGATGTACAGGTGAATGGTCATAGTGTTCAACAATTGGATCTTTCGTCCTCATCTAACTGGCAGTATTTGAATGACAAAGGTGTACACGATAGTGCACAGGCTGATACACGTGCCCGCTTCCAATTTGATGAAGTACACAGCCTACTTCCAGGAGTTCAGCTTCAAAAAGGAGATGTGGTTTCACTGGTGAAAAACAAGTCAGACGACGTCCATTACGGCCTTGACTTTGTGGAATTCGAGCAAGCTCCTGACCCGATTGCTCAAGAGGACAATGCTATCAATATTGTTTCTAAAGGAGCTACGCCAAACGATGATACTGATGACAGCCAGGCCCTCTATGATGCGATTTATGAAGCTAAACAAAGCGGAAAGAATGTCTATATCCCAGCTGGGCGATTTAATCTCAATCGAAAAGTCGGTATCGATGCTTCTGATATGAAGATTTCAGGGGCTGGTATCTGGCATACCCAACTGCATTTTACAAGTGACCAAGCTGGTGGCGGTGGATTTGACTTCCTTCACCAAGACAACCATGTTGAATTTAGCGATGTCTATCTTTCTTCCAACCTTCGTTCACGCTATGGTGAAAATGCTCAGTACAAGGCCATTTCTGGAACGCCAGGGAAGAATTCTCATATTCACGATATTTGGGCCGAACATTTTGAAGTCGGCATGTGGATTGGCGATTATGCTGGAAAAAATGATATGAAGTACACAGATGGTCTAGTAGTAGAAAATGTCCGTTTGCGAAACAACCTGGCTGACGGAGTCAACTTTGCCCAAGGGACTAAGAATTCGATTGTCCGCAATTCTAGTATTCGTGGAAATGGAGATGACGGACTAGCCAGCTGGTCAAGTATTGCAGATGGAACAGAATCAGCAGTAGCAGAAAATAATAAATTCTTGCACAATACGATTGAACTTGGTTGGCGTGCTGGAGGTGTTGGGATCTTTGGTGGAAAAGGTCATGAAATTGCCTACAATCGGATTAAAGACAATATCGGTGATGCTGGAATTCGCTTGACGACTGTCTTTAAGGGCCATAACTTTGATTTGAATGAAGAAGGAATTCGGGTTCACCACAATCTCTTGGAGCGTACAGGGACGAAGAGCGATATCTACAACAAGCATCGTGGATCGATTGATGTTGAAACGCGCTATGGAGATATTAAAAATGTCACCATTGAGGACAATGTATTTGTAGCGCCATTTGATATAGGTGTGACTGATCACCTCAATCTAAATGGAGGTATCCTAAACCATGTCGAAGTCAGAAACAATCAAACCATGAGTCAACTCTCTCATTCAGCTCAAGCAGGACTATCTGCTCCTGCTTCACAACCAGTTGGACAAGCCTTGAAAGTCAAAGAACCCCCCCTTCAAGTAAGTGCCGTGAAAGTCCCCCATCAACCGTCGAAAGTTCAACCGTATAAAAAACAAACGGGTCTGAATCTTAAACAAGCAAAGACAGTCACCAAAACAGTCAAACCTAACTATGTGCTAAAATCAACAAATTCCAAGCAAAAGAGCTTTTTGAAAGCTCCGAGTGCTTTATTTCTTTACCGGATGATGGGATTACGTCAAACGGTTTAAGAAGAATGGAAATCCTGGATACAATTCCAGGATTTTTTGCTTGCTGCTAGTCCTTCATTGACAGTGAGAAGGCATATCGGTATACTAGGTATAATCTAATTAGGAGGCTTCCATGATGATTCGACCCGTTCAGCTTAGCGATGCAGCAGCTATCCGAGCGATTTACCAACCTTATGTAACAGAGACAGCCATTACCTTTGAGGTTGATGTGCCGACTGTCCAGGAATTTGAAAGCCGCATCACAAAAACGCTGACCCAATTTCCTTATTTGGTTGCAGAAGTGGATGGGAAAGTTGTGGGGTATGCCTATGCCTCGACCTATTATGCACGCGCTGCCTATGATTGGACCACTGAATTGTCTATTTATGTAGCAAAAGAAGCGCGTGGACAAGGGATCGGATCGGCTCTTTATACTGCCTTAGAAGAGAAGTTGCAAGCACGAGGCTACTTACGCTTTCTGGCTTGTATCGCAGTTCCGAACGAAGCGAGCATTGCCATGCATGAAAAGCGGGGCTATGTCCAAGTCGCACATTTCCCAAAGATTGGCTATAAGTTTAACAAATGGCATGATATAATCTGGATGCAAAAGACGATCGATGGGCCGGTAACACTCTTGAAATGTGAGGAAGAGGATGAAGATTGAAGACTTGATTCCCATTTTAGAAGCAGCAACAGTTCCTGAAAAGATCCCTGATATGGAAGCTTATATGAAAAATAAATTCAGCTTTCTTGGCGTTCAAAAACCAATTCTCAAAAAGATTGAAAGAGAGTTTTTTAAACCTTTCATAAAGAATCCAATTGATTGGGCTTTTGTGGAAGAGTGTTGGCAGCAACCTTACCGTGAGTTCCAATATATTGCTATGGATTATCTGGATAAAAAGAAGAAGGAGCTTAGACCTGAAGATTTTCCAAAGCTGAAACAGTTAGCTCAAACCAAGTCCTGGTGGGATAGTATTGATCAGTTGGACCTCATCATCGGAGAGATTACTTTCACCTATCCAGAAACCAAGCAGGTTATGCTGGAGTGGAGTAAGGATCAGGACTTTTGGTTGAGGCGGATTGCCATTGATCACCAGCTTATGAGGAAAGAAAAAACAGATACGGATTTGTTAGAAAAAGTGATCCTCAATAATCTAGGTCAAAGCGAGTTCTTTATAAATAAGGCAATTGGCTGGAGCTTACGCAACTATTCCAAGGTCAATCCGGATTGGGTAGGGGCCTTTATCGACCGCTATCGAGAGCAGTTATCTCCTTTGAGTATTCGAGAAGGAAGCAAGTACCTACCTTCTTGACAGTTTGTGGATGTTCATGGTAAACTAGATTTATGCGATGAGTCGATTGGCTCTTAGGAGCCTTTTGCGCTGAGGAGGTCTACATTCAATTGTAACGCAGTAGCGGACCTTGAACAGTTGTGTGAACCGGCTGTTCTCACTGAAAGGTGCCTCGAATCCTGGTCTTCGGATCAGGATTTTTTTGTACCTTTTAAGAAATGAAAACTATTATAATACAGTTGCTACAAAGTTATGTTGGTGTTATAATATAGTAAAGGGCCTAGGTCAGAAAGGAGTGGAGTTGATTGGGAGATTTCTATCATTCTAATGATTCAGCATCTACAGACTATTCGCATAAAATTGAGGAGCTTGAAAACTCTAAACAATTTCAGGATGCCATCGGATTGATCCGAGAACAGATGAAGAACAATCTTAAGTGGAATGTTTTGCGATCCTTTGGTATTATTTGCGCCATACTGTCTCTCATTTTATTGCGTTTTGCAGCTATTCCTTTGATCCTTTTAGTTGTTGGTTTGTATTATTGGCCACAATATAAAAAACGAAAAGCCTTGTTTGGGGATCGAATTCGTTCGAACGATGAGATCTATCTTGATGATATCCTTTCGCCTGTATTAAAGGAAGTTTTTCCTCGAGCTTCGATCAAAGAGGACGGTTCCATCCCTTCTGAAGCTCTCTCGCATTTATGTCCTCGGTCGACTGATTTTCTATGTTTCAAAGAACTATCGTTTCATGATGACAAAGAGCTAACGGTGTCAAATCTCTATGCCCATCATACGGAGACTCGTTACCGGACATCTAATGGACATACGAGGACGGAACATGTGGAAGTTACAGATTTCCTTGGACAAGTGTTCTCTTTATGTCTACCGATCAATTTCTCTGGTCATCTTCGGGTGGTTCCGACCAAGAAATCATTTCTTTTTAAGAGGGAGGTGAATGGGGTTTATCCTGGAGCCAGAGGAGATGAAGTTCAGATTGAAACCGAGGATATTCGCAATAACGAAAATTACAATATCTACTGCACGGATGAACTGTCTGCCCGTAAATTTCTCACCCCTAAGATGTTGGAATGGTTTGATCGACAAATTTCTCAAAATGCCATGTGTGTATTTTTGAAAGACAAGAAACTATTTATTTCTTTGTATACCGATCGCTATATCTTTCCGACGCCCCAAAAACCGGAAGATATTGATCAGCTATCTTTGGTATCTGAATATCATAAATTATGCAGAGAACTAGCTTTAATTAAAGAAATAACAGCAATTTTTGAAGGAGAAGCATCATGAATCTCATTATCGGCTTAATCATATTTGTTGCCCTATTGGCTATTTGGTTTATTAGTGTAGGAAATCGCCTCAATCGCTATCTAGTGACCATTGAAGAATCAAAGAGAACCGTTGATATCGTCCTCGTAAAACGCTATGATACCATTTCGGAAATGCTAAAAGTAGCCAAAGCTTATGCCAAACATGAGCAACAGATTTTCACTGATTTAGTTGCTTTACGCCAAGGAGCAACTATTCAAGAATCCAACCAAGTCATTACCAATCAAAATGATGTCTTGGCACAAATTCGTGCAGTGGGTGAAAACTATCCAGAGCTCTTGTCTTCTAATCAATTCTTGGCCCTACAAAAGGAAATTGCTGACGAAAATGAAGATCTTGCTGCAGCGAAGCGAATTGTTAACAGTAATGTCAGCCACATCAATCAAGAAATTGTTTCCTTTCCAGCGTCTATCGTAGCAGGTGTAAAGGGGATCCATCAAGTTCCATTTCTTGCTGAAGAAACACAAGGTAAGAAAGATTTAAGTGATTTGAACTATGACCTGAATTAAAGAGCTTTTATGATAAATAACCATCAACAATCCTGGTCTTAGAATCAGGATTTTTTCCTACTGTTGGTACTTTTCATTTATGCCAAAAAATTGTATAATAGTACAAATACTCAATTTTTAGAAAATTTTGAAAGAGGATTTACTATGGGATACACAGTTGCTGTTGTCGGTGCTACAGGTGCCGTTGGTGCTCAAATGATCAAAATGTTGGAAGAATCAACTCTTCCAATCGATAAAATTCGCTACCTTGCGTCAGCACGTTCTGCAGGAAAAGTCTTGCAATTTAAAGGGCAAGACGTGACCATCGAAGAAACGACTGAAGATGCTTTTGAAGGGGTTGATATTGCTCTCTTCTCAGCTGGTGGTTCAACATCTGCCAAATATGCACCTTATGCGGTAAAAGCAGGCGCAGTAGTGGTTGATAACACTTCTTATTTCCGTCAAAATCCGGATGTCCCATTGGTTGTTCCTGAAGTGAATGCCCATGCTCTTGATGCTCACAACGGAATCATCTCTTGTCCAAACTGTTCAACCATTCAAATGATGGTAGCTCTTGAGCCAGTTCGTCAAAAATGGGGCTTGGACCGTATCATCGTGTCTACTTACCAAGCTGTATCAGGTGCTGGTATGGGAGCTATTCTTGAAACCCAACGTGAGTTGAAAGAAGTCTTAAATGATGGAGTTAATCCACGTGATGTTAAAGCAGAAATCTTACCTTCAGGTGGAGATAAGAAACACTATCCAATCGCCTTCAACGCTCTTCCACAAATTGATGTCTTCACAGATAATGACTACACATACGAAGAAATGAAGATGACAAACGAGACTAAGAAAATTATGGAAGACGATAGCATTGCTGTTTCAGCAACTTGTGTGCGGATTCCAGTCTTGTCAGCTCACTCAGAGTCAGTCTACATTGAAACAAAAGAAGTGGCACCAATTGACGAAGTGAAAGCTGCTATTGCAGAATTTCCAGGTGCAGTCCTTGAAGATGATGTTGCTCACCAAATCTATCCTCAAGCAGTCAATGCTGTAGGTTCACGTGATACCTTCGTTGGACGTATTCGTAGAGACTTGGATGCTGAAAAAGGAATCCACATGTGGGTTGTTTCAGATAACCTCCTTAAAGGAGCTGCTTGGAACTCAGTCCAAATCGCAGAAACCCTTCACGAACGTGGACTCGTACGTCCAACAGCTGAATTGAAGTTTGAATTGAAATAGGGAGAAAAACAGAAATCAGTAACTCGAAGAGTTTGATTTCGTAGTTTTTCCCCCGCACAGTTGATTAGGAAGTACGAATGTTGCAAACATGAGTAGTTCCAATCAACCACTGCGTCACGATTCAGAAATCTGCAACTCGAAGAGTTTGATTTCTTCATCAGCTAACTAGCGAATCAACTTGTTTTATGAACAGATCATGAGGCAAAGGCAAGCAAGCCCCAGCCTCTTTCTTATATAGAGAAAGGTTTTTCTATGTCTTATAATGATTTAAAAGATTGTAAAATCATCACTGCATTTATCACCCCCTTCCATGAAGATGGGAGCATTAATTTTGACGCTCTTCCTGACTTGATCGAGCACCTCTTGGCTCATCATACAGATGGGATTCTCTTAGCTGGAACGACTGCAGAAAGTCCAACTCTGACTCACGATGAGGAATTGCAACTCTTTGCGGCCGTTCAAAAGATTGTCAATGGTCGAGTTCCTTTGATCGCTGGTGTCGGAACCAATGAAACTCGCGACTCGATTGAGTTCGTTAAAGAGGTGGATGCTTTTGGTGGCTTTGCAGCAGGATTGGCTATCGTCCCATACTACAACAAACCATCTCAAGAAGGAATGTATCAACACTTTAAAGCGATTGCGGATGCATCTGATCTTCCGATTATTATCTACAATATTCCTGGACGCGTGGTTGTGGAAATGACGCCTGAAACCATGCTTCGTTTGGCAGAACACCCAAACATCATTGGGGTCAAAGAGTGTACAACCCTGGCTAATATGGCCTACTTGATTGAACACAAGCCAGAAGAATTTCTTGTTTACACAGGGGAAGATGGAGATGCTTTCCATGCGATGAATCTTGGGGCTGATGGAGTGATCTCAGTAGCCTCTCATACAAATGGGGATGAGATGTATGAGATGTTCCAAGCGATTGAACACAATGATATTAAAAAGGCTGCGGCTATCCAACGTCAGTTTATCCCTAAAGTTAACGCTCTCTTCTCATATCCGAGTCCAGCTCCTGTCAAAGCTGTCTTGAACTATATGGGCTTTGAAGCAGGGCCAACTCGTTTGCCATTGGTGCCAGCACCGGCAGAAGATGCGAAGCGCATCATCAAGGTTGTAGTAGATGGGGATTACCATGCAACCAAAGAGATCATTACGGGAGTTTTAAGACCAGATTACTAACATTTTATTGTAGAAATTGTGTTTGAATAAAAATAACTTAACTTCCCAATGAATGAATCTATTTTTTGAAAGACCTTTGATTCTTTGTAAAAAAATTATATAATAAAGTAGTAGGTCTTCATTTCTTTATCGAGGAAATGGAGTATTCATGAAAATTTAAAATAAAGGAGACTCCGATGGAAGTCATTAAACGTAGTGGAGAAGTGGTTGAATTCAACCCAGATAAAATTTACCAAGCTATTTTGAAAGCTGCGCAAGTTGTCTATGTTTTGACAGATGATTTGCGACAAAACTTAGCTCAAGTAACGAAGAAAGTTGCCATGGATTTGGATGAAGCTCAAGTAGAACGCGCAACCATCAGCATGATCCAATCATTAGTGGAACAACGCTTGCTGGGAGCAGGTTATATTACCATTGCAGAACACTACATTTCTTATCGCTTGCAACGCGATTTGGAACGAAGTGGCTATGGTGATCACATCGCCGTGCATTTGCATTTTGAGCAAATTCGCTAGAATATAAAAAAGAAGTTACTTAGGTAGCTTCTTTTTTAGTATTTTTATTAATCACAGTGATTTCAGAAAACATGGTATAATAGAATAGATTGAACTGGAAAGGAAGTGAGATTATGGCAACTATTCAATGGTTTCCTGGACACATGTCCAAAGCTAGAAGACAAGTACAAGAAAATTTGAAATTTGTGGATTTTGTGACGGTATTGGTAGATGCTCGTTTGCCACTATCAAGCCAAAATCCTATGTTAACGAAAATTGTTGGTGATAAGCCCAAATTAATGATTTTGAACAAGGTAGACTTGGCAGATCCTGTGGCGACAAAAGAATGGCAGGACTATTTCGAATCTCAAGGCATTAAAACCTTGGCTATCAACTCTAAAGAGCAATCTACGGTAAAAAAAGTAACAGATGCTGCTAAGTCTTTGATGGCCGATAAAATTGCTCGTCAGAAGGAACGAGGGATTCAGATTGAAACCCTTCGGACCATGATTATCGGGATTCCTAATGCCGGGAAATCAACTCTTATGAACCGCTTAGCGGGGAAAAAGATTGCTGTTGTTGGAAATAAACCAGGGGTGACCAAGGGGCAACAATGGTTGAAAACCAATAAAGACCTTGAAATCTTGGATACTCCAGGGATTCTCTGGCCCAAGTTTGAAGATGAAGAAGTGGCCTTAAAGCTTGCTTTAACAGGCGCCATCAAGGACCAGTTGCTTCCAATGGATGAAGTGACCATTTTTGGCCTTAACTATTTTAAAGAGCACTACCCAACTGTTTTGCAGGAACGTTTTAAACAAATGGATCTGGAACAAGAAGCTCCTGAAATCATTATGGAAATGACCCAGAAATTAGGATTTCGTGAGGATTACGACCGTTTTTACCAACTCTTTGTTAAAGATGTTCGCGATGGAAAATTGGGACGGTATACGCTGGATCGTGTAGGTGAAATAGATGCCAACAATTAAAGAAGTTAAAGAGCGTTTGGCAATGATTGACGAGCTAGATCATCCCTTCTTTGAAGAGTTGATCCTTGATGGTCGAGCAGGCGTTCAAGCGGCTATCAGCAAACGAAAACGCGAACTCCAAAAACAAGTGGACGAAGATTTGCGTTTGGAAAAAATGCTAGCCTATGAAAAAGAACTTTATACTCAAGAGATTCAGCTCATTGCAGGAGTGGATGAAGTGGGACGTGGTCCATTAGCGGGACCAGTTGTTGCAGCTGCCGTGATCTTGCCGAAAGCTTGTAAAATTCCAGGACTCAACGATAGTAAAAAGATTCCAAAATCAAAACACAAGGAAATCTATGAGGCTGTGCTCCAAAACGCCATTGCGATCGGAATCGGCATCAAGGATAATCAAGTGATTGACCAGGTTAATATCTATGAAGCTACGAAGCTAGCCATGATGGAGGCCATTGGTCAGCTAGAGCCTCAACCCCAGCATCTTTTGATTGATGCCATGAGGTTGGATCTTCCTATTCCCCAAACTAGTATCATCAAAGGGGATGCTAACTCCTTATCCATTGCTGCAGCATCCATCGTAGCCAAGGTGACTCGGGATCAGATGATGGAAGAGTTTGATTGCGAATATCCGGGTTATGATTTTACGCAGAACGTTGGCTATGGGACGGCTAACCATCTGGCTGGCCTTCACAAGCTGGGAGTGACTCCTATCCATCGGCGTTCATTTGAACCCGTCGAATCAATGTGTGAGGATTAGGTTATGCTATTTACCATCGATATCGGAGGGACCTTTATAAAGTACGGTCTGATGGATGCAGACTATCAATTGATCCGTACAGACAAGATCCCAACACCATCTACGATTGAGGACTTTTGGCAAGGATTAGAAGGAATCGTTGCTCCTGTACGGGAAGAAATCGAGGGAATCGCCATTTCATGCCCTGGTGAGATCCAAAAGAGCCTTGGCTTTGTCTTTCGAGGTGGTCTCATTCCATATTTACGAGGCATTCCTCTAGCAAGTAGACTCGAACAAACATTTCAAGTTCCCGTCACTGTTCTCAATGATGGAGAATCCGCAGGTTTAGCGGAAGCAAGGCTTGGCAATCTAAAAGATTGTTCTTGCGGTGCGACCTTGGTCTTAGGGACAGGAGTCGGCCTTGCTCTTCTTTCTAACGGTGACCTGTTGAGAGGATGGCAACTGACAGAATACATTCGGTCTATTGATAAGGCAGAAAGAACACCAGAAAATCGCCGCTTTCATCGCGGACTCTTTTTGCAAGGCATTTCCAATCTTTTGGAAAACACAGGTTCAGCTGTTCAATTTGTTGAGAAAGCTAGTCACATCTTGAACTTAGAAAAGGCAGATGGTATAGCTGTTTTCAAAGCTCTTGATCAAGAGGGCAACGAGGAGCTGACATCCTTGTTTCAGGAGTATTGTCATGATATTGCTATTCTGATTTTTAATCTTCAATCTTTGCTCTTGCTTGAAAAGGTGACGATTGGAGGGGGCATTAGTGGTCAACCACTACTGATCGATGAGATCAGTCGACAATACCATGACCTGCTCTCTCAAAAAGGGTATAAACAATTTGAGGCCTTGCCCATTCAAGCGGCTCGCTTCCACAATGAAAGCAACTTGATTGGTGCTGCATCTTACTTTTATTCTTCGACACATCAAAAAAAGTTCTAGAAATAGAGCTTTTTTCTTTTCTTTTTCGAATAAATAAGTGAGAGGAAGTAGAAGGTGACCATGGAGAAATTTGAAATCTTTAAATTAAAAGAAGCCGGTTTATCAAATGAGCAAGTCTTGAGAGTTTTGGTCTACTGTAGAAAAGACCAAGCCTTACCAAGCTTAGAAGAGATAGCAAAAATCGCTCGCTGTCGCAGTATCCTTCATTTTGTAGACAAATACCGGCAACTGGATGAAGAGCATTTACACAAGGAGTTTGAACGGTTCCCATCTCTATCCATTTTTGATCCTGAATACCCTGAGGAATTGCTACAGATCTACAATCCTCCTGTACTCCTTTTTTACCAAGGGGATTTGCAACTGTTAAGCAAACCGAAGATTGCAGTTGTTGGAGCTCGCGAGACCACGCGAGAAGGGGTTCGTTCTGTAGAGAAAATTATTAAGGAACTTGGGAATGAACTGGTCATTGTTAGTGGACTTGCAAAGGGGATTGATGCGACGGCGCATTATGCCAGCATTCGCAATGGTGGCAAGACCATCGGAGTGATTGGAACAGGACTGGATGTCTCTTATCCTAAGAGCAATCAAAGACTGCAGGCACATATGGGGGAACACCATCTGATCTTGAGCGAGTACGGTCCAGGGCAGGCACCACTTAAATTTCATTTTCCTGAGCGAAACCGCATCATTGCAGGCATCTGTCAGGCTGTGATTGTGGCAGAAGCTCGACTCCGTTCAGGGAGTTTGATTACTTGTGAGCGTGCTATGGAAGAAGGCCGAGACGTTTTTGCTATTCCAGGAAACATTTTAGATGGAAAATCTGCAGGCTGCCATCACCTGATTCAAGAAGGTGCAAAGCTTGTCACATCAGGACAGGATATTCTTGATGAATTGAAATACGAATTGTGATTTTCCTATAGGAGAAGTTCCTAGTTGACATCTTTCTTAAAATGTATTAAACTCAATGAGATTTATACAATACAGAGGGATAAAACGTGGTAACAAAAACAAAAAGGAAAAGTAGTACAACCAAGAAAAATTTGGTGATTGTGGAGTCTCCTGCTAAGGCCAAAACAATCGAAAAATACCTTGGTCGTAATTACAAAGTCATGGCTAGTGTTGGTCATATTCGGGACCTGAAAAAATCAACCATGTCGATCGACTTCGACAATAACTATGAACCGGAGTATATCAATATTCGCGGGAAAGGTCCCTTGATCAATGATTTGAAAAAAGAAGCTAAAAAAGCTAAGCAAGTCTTTCTCGCAAGTGACCCGGACCGTGAGGGAGAAGCTATTTCTTGGCATTTAGCACATATTTTGAACTTGGATGCCAAAGAAAAGAACCGTGTGGTCTTTAACGAAATCACCAAGGATGCAGTAAAAAATGCCTTTAAAGAACCGCGCCAAATCAATATGGACTTGGTCGATGCCCAACAAGCACGTCGGGTCTTGGACCGGATTGTAGGGTATTCTATCTCGCCTATTCTTTGGAAAAAGGTTAAAAAAGGACTTTCTGCAGGGCGGGTGCAATCAGTTGCCCTCAAATTAATCATTGATCGTGAAAATGAAATTAATGATTTCAAGCCGGAAGAATACTGGACCATTGATGGTGTCTTCAAAAAAGGGACCAAGCAATTCCAAGCCAGCTTCTATGGGATTGATGGCAAGAAGATGAAGCTCAACACCAATGAAGAGGTGAAAGCTGTTCTTGAACGCTTAGATGGCAAAGATTTTACCGTTGAAAAGGTGGAAAAGAAAGAACGTCGTCGGAATGCGCCACTTCCCTACACCACCTCTTCCATGCAGATGGATGCTGCCAATAAGATCAACTTCCGTACGCGTAAGACCATGATGGTCGCCCAGCAGTTGTATGAAGGAATTAATATTGGCTCTGGTGTTCAAGGTTTGATTACCTATATGCGTACCGATTCTACACGGATCAGTCCAGTTGCGCAAAATGAGGCAGCGAACTTTATCGTGGATCGCTTCGGTGAGAAATATTCCAAGCATGGAAGCCGCGTGAAAAATGCTTCTGGTGCCCAAGATGCCCACGAAGCGATTCGTCCATCCAGCGTCTTCAATACTCCTGAGAGCATTGCCAAGTACCTCGACAAGGACCAGCTCAAGCTCTACACCTTGATTTGGAACCGCTTTGTAGCTAGTCAAATGACTGCAGCTGTCTTTGATACCATGAATGTCCGTTTAGGTCAAAATGGGGTTCAGTATACGGCAAATGGAAGCCAGGTGAAATTTGATGGTTATTTGGCGATTTATAACGACTCAGATAAGAACAAGATGTTGCCGGATATGGTAGAAGGTGATATCGTCAAGCAAGTCAATAGCAAGCCGGAACAACACTTTACCCAACCACCTGCTCGATATTCTGAAGCAACCTTGATTAAGACCTTGGAAGAGAACGGTGTTGGACGACCTTCAACCTATGCACCGACGATTGAGACCATTCAAAAACGCTATTATGTCAAGCTGGTAGCCAAACGCTTTGAACCAACGGAATTAGGGGAGATCGTTAATAAACTGATTGTTGAATTTTTCCCAGATATTGTCAATGTGACCTTCACAGCTGAGATGGAAGGGAAACTCGATGATGTCGAACTCGGAAAAGAAGAGTGGCAAAAAGTCATTGATGCCTTCTACAAACCATTCTCTAAAGAAGTCGCCAAGGCTGAAGAAGAGATGGAAAAAATCCAAATCAAAGACGAACCAGCTGGTTTTGATTGTGAAGTCTGTGGCAGCCCGATGGTGATTAAATTAGGACGTTTTGGTAAGTTCTATGCTTGTAGTAATTTCCCAGATTGTCGCCACACCCAAGCCATCGTTAAGGAAATTGGGGTGGAATGTCCAGACTGTCACCAGGGACAAATCATCGAGCGTAAAACCAAACGAAATCGTATTTTCTATGGCTGTAATCGCTACCCAGACTGTGAATTCACTTCTTGGGACAAGCCAATCGGCCGTGACTGTCCAAAATGTGGTCACTACTTAGTTGAGAAAAAAGTTCGTGGTGGTGGGAAGCAAGTCGTATGTAGCAATGGGGACTACGAAGAAGAAAAAGTGAAATAATCTTTTAAATGATTTAATGTCTATTATAACGGCAATTTTTATAAATGTCTGTTATAATAGACATTTTTGTTTTTTTTCGTTATAATAGACACAAGGAGGTGGGCTTATGTATCTTGCTTTGATTGCAGATGTCATTGATTCCAAAATGGTTCAAGAACGTTTTGACCTGCAAAAACAGTTAGAAAATACGCTTCAAAAGATCAATGAGCTTTTTAAAGACTGCCTAGCATCGGCTTTTACCTTAACTTTGGGTGATGAGTTTCAAGCACTTTTGAAAGTGGATGCTCCAGTTTTTCAAATCATCGATACCTTACGTTCAGAACTAACCCCTACACAACTTCGTTTTGGTATTGGCCTCGGGGAGATTGTAACGGATATCGATCCCCTGCAAAGTATCGGTGCAGATGGACCAGCCTATTGGAATGCGCGTGCAGCTATTAATCTGGTTCATCAGAAAAATGACTATGGCAATACACAGATTTATTTTTCAAGCGGGAAGGAAAACCAAGACTTTTTTGTAAACTCCCTCATCGCTTCTGGAGAAGCCATTCGTTCAGGTTGGCGGGATAGTCAGGAGGAGATCTTGCTCAATCTTCTAAAGAGATCCGTATATAGCGAGTCCTTTAGTCAGCAGGATTTGGCTCAATCACTAGCTATCAACCCAAGTGCTCTCTCTAAACGGTTAAAGAGTAGTAGTATCCGTGTTTATTTACGGGGGAGAGCAGCTGCCCTGGCTAGTATACAAAGCACAGTGAAAGGAGAGAAAGATGAGCGGATTGTCTAGTATCGTAGTGAATCCATACTTGATTCTCTTGTTGATTTGTCATTTACTATCAGATTATTATTTTCAAAGCCAAAAGATGGCGGATCGTAAGGATCAGGATAAGAAGGTGCTAGGGCTTCACATTCTATATGTAGCTCTGCCTCTGATTGTGGTTTCCCTCTGTCATCTGGACTTGTGGTGGATTTGCTTGGTCATTTTACTAACTCATGCTGGAATAGATTTCTTAAAACCGATCGTGCAGAAGCAATTGAAATTACCAAAAGCATGGACTTTTGCCTTGGATCAAGTCTTGCATATTGGCATCTTGACGTGTCTAGTCCTTTTAGGAGCGAATAATGGTTCGACCTATCTGCCTCTGGACACTTTAAATCTAATCTTTTATGTCCTCCTAGTTGGGAAACCGAGCAATATTGCCTTTAAAATTCTGTTTGCCAAGTATCAACCCACCAGCAAGAAGAAAATGGATACGATCACTGGGGCTGGTTCCATGATTGGCTTTTTAGAGCGTTTGGTGATTGGTGCCTGTCTGGTCTATGGGCAATTTGCTTCTATCGGCCTAGTATTTACAGTCAAATCCATCGCCCGCTATAATAAAATTTCGGAGAATCCAGCCTTTGCGGAGTATTACTTGATCGGGTCCTTGTTCAGTATCCTATCTGCCCTCTTAGGAGCTTGGTTGTGTTTATAAGAAAATAATTAGTTAAAGTCTAGACAGGAAGGAAAAGCCTCCCTGTCTTTTTACTTGGCTTTTTGGTATAATGGACCAAGTAGAAAATTAGAAAGATTTGTGGGTGTCTAACAGTTCAGTGAGGTGTTTTGATACCCAAAGAGGTATTAGTGTCATGTCTCAATCTTATATCAATGTGATCGGCGCGGGCCTTGCAGGCTCAGAAGCAGCTTACCAGATTGCCCAACAGGGAATTCCGGTCAAGCTTTATGAAATGCGGGGAGTCAAATCTACTCCGCAACATAAAACAGACAACTTTGCTGAGCTAGTTTGTTCCAACTCTCTTCGTGGGGATTCTCTCACCAATGCTGTCGGGCTCCTCAAAGAAGAAATGCGCCGTCTGGGTTCTGTCATCCTTGAAGCAGCGGAAGCGACTCGTGTACCAGCCGGTGGAGCACTTGCTGTGGACCGAGAAGGTTTTGCTAGTCGAGTGACGGAGAAGGTGTCCCAACACCCGCTCATTGAAGTCATTCGCGATGAAATTACGGAATTGCCGACAGATGCCATCACAGTGGTCGCAACAGGGCCTCTAACCAGCGATGCCTTGGCGGAAAAGATCCATGCCCTTAATGGTGGCGATGGTTTCTATTTCTATGATGCAGCAGCTCCTATTATCGATGTCAATACTGTCGATATGAACAAGGTTTACCTCAAGTCTCGTTATGACAAGGGAGAAGCGGCCTATCTCAACTGCCCAATGACCAAACAAGAATTTATGGATTTTCACGAGGCCTTGGTCAATGCAGAAGAAGCCCCGCTCAACTCTTTTGAAAAAGAAAAGTATTTCGAAGGTTGTATGCCAATTGAAGTCATGGCTAAACGAGGCGTTAAAACCATGCTCTATGGTCCTATGAAGCCAGTTGGACTCGAGTATCCGGATGATTACAAAGGACCTCGTGATGGGGAGTTTAAGACGCCTTACGCAGTCGTTCAGCTTCGCCAAGACAATGCGGCGGCTAGCCTCTACAATATCGTTGGCTTCCAAACTCACCTTAAATGGGGTGAGCAAAAGCGGGTCTTCCAAATGATCCCTGGTTTAGAAAATGCGGAGTTCGTTCGTTACGGCGTCATGCACCGCAATTCTTACATGGACTCGCCAAATCTCCTCGAGCAAACCTACCGTTCTAAGAAACAACCAAACCTCTTCTTTGCAGGGCAAATGACAGGGGTAGAAGGCTATGTCGAGTCGGCAGCTTCAGGATTAGTTGCCGGGATTAATGCAGCTCGTCTCTTTAAAGGTGAAGAAGCAGCTGTGTTCCCTGAAACAACAGCTATCGGAAGTCTGGCTCACTATATCACCCATGCCGACAGCAAGCACTTCCAACCCATGAATGTCAACTTTGGAATTATCAAGGAGCTAGAAGGACCACGTATTCGAGATAAGAAAGAACGCTATGAAAAAATTGCCGAACGTTCTTTAGAAGATTTGGCCCAATTTATGGAAAAATAGTATATGAAGTGAAAAAGTTTGGAGAAAATCCAGACTTTTTCTTCTAAAAATGGTATAATGAATAAAATTTAGAATATAGAGAGTTTTCTGACAATGAACAAATCCTATTTTTATTTAGATATGAAGACACACGAGTTGAAAGTGCCTTATACCGGAAAACTCCGTCGTGTGAGAGTCTTATTACCTAAGAATTATGAAACAGATACCGATCGACGCTATCCTGTTGTCTATTTTCATGATGGCCAGAATGTTCTCTATAGCAAGGAAGCTTTTGCAGGTCATTCCTGGAAGGTGATTCCAGCCATTAAGCGGAATCCTGATATTAGCCGCATGATTGTCGTTGCTATCGATAATGATGGTTTCCAACGCATGAATGAATACTCTGCCTGGAAATACAAGGAATCTAATATTCCTGGAATGCAATTTGGTGGCAAGGGCGTTGAGTACGGAGAGTTCGTTATGGAAGTGGTCAAACCTTTCATTGACCAAGAATACCGAACGCTTGCTGATCGAGAACATACAGCCATGATTGGTTCTTCCTTGGGTGGAAATATTACCCAATTCTTGGGCTTAGAGTACCAAGATCAAATCGGTTGTTTAGGGGTCTTTTCATCCGCTAACTGGCTGCACCAAGATGCCTTCAATCATTATATCGAGCGTAAAAAATTATATGCAGATCAACGCATTTACATCTATGTGGGGACGGAAGAGGCTGATGATACCGATAAAACCCTAATGGCAGGGAATATCAAGCAAGCCTATATTGACTCATCTCTTCGTTACTATCATGATGTCATTCAACAAGGAGTAGCTTTAGAAAATATCGCTATTCGGATTCAGTCTGGGGCTATCCACCATGAAGAAGCCTGGGCAGAGCATTTACCGGAATGTCTTCGTTTCTTAGCAGAGAAGTGGGACTAAAGCTTTTAAAGTTTTATAATAAAGAAAGAGGGAACCTATGAATATTGAACATCTAAGCCACTGGAGTGGCCAACTTAACCGCGAAATGTATCTAAACCGTTATGGACATGCAGGGATTCCTGTAGTAGTCTTTGCTTCATCAGGGGGAAGCCATAACGAATACTATGACTTTGGTATGATTGATGCCTGTGCTCAGTTCATCGAAGAAGGACGGGTTCAATTCTTCACTCTTTCGAGTGTAGACAGTGAAAGCTGGCTTTGTGATTGGAAAAACCCACACGATCGAGCTGAAATGCATCGCGCTTATGAACGCTATGTGATTGAAGAAGCCATTCCTTTTATCAAACACAAAACAGGCTGGTTTGACCCGATGATGACAACTGGCTGTTCTATGGGAGCTTACCACGCGCTCAATTTCTTCTTGCAACATCCAGATGTCTTCAACAAAGTGATTGCCTTGAGTGGTGTCTATGACGCTCGTTTCTTTGTTGGTGAGTTTGGTGGGGATGAAGCTATTTACCAAAACTCTCCATCTGATTATATCTGGAACCAAAATGATGGCTGGTTTATCGATCGTTACCGTCAGGCCGAAATCGTTGTTTGTACTGGTTTAGGAGCTTGGGAACAAGATGGACATCCATCTTTCTACAAACTGAAAGAAGCCTTTGATCACAAAAATATTCCTGCATGGTTCGCTGAATGGGGACATGATGTTGCCCACGATTGGGAATGGTGGCGCAAGCAAATGCCATACTTCCTAGGCCAAATGCATCTTTAAGTAAAAAGGGAGGAGACCTCAATGAATTATATCGTTATTTCACCATATTACCCACAAAACTTCCAACAATTTACAATTGAATTGGCTAATAAAGGGATCACTGTTTTGGGAATTGGTCAAGAGCCATATGAACAGTTAGATGAGCCTTTGCGCAACAGCTTAACAGAATATTTCCGAGTTGAAAATTTGGAAAATCTAGACGAAGTGAAGCGAGCAGTAGCCTTTCTTTTCTACAAACACGGGCCAATCGATCGCATCGAATCCCACAATGAATACTGGTTGGAATTGGATGCGGCGCTTCGGGAGCAATTCAATGTCTTCGGTGCCAAACCAAAAGATTTGAAGAAAACCAAGTTTAAATCAGAAATGAAAAAACTCTTCAAGAAAGCTGGAGTCCCAGTCGTTCCGGGTGCTGTGGTTAAAACAGAAAAAGACATTGACAAGGCTGTGAAGAAGATTGGGTTGCCATTGATTGCTAAGCCTGATAATGGAGTGGGAGCAGCAGCGACCTTTAAGATCGAAACGCCAGAAGATGTGGACCATTTCAAGGCTGAGTGGGATGGCCATACAGAGTACTTCTTTGAGAAATTTGTCACTTCTAGCGAGATTTGTACCTTTGATGGTCTGGTCGATCGCGATGGTAATATTGTCTTTTCGACTACTTTTGACTATGCCTATACGCCACTCGATTTGATGCTCTACAAGATGGACAATTCTTATTATGTCCTCAAAGAGATGGATCCAAAATTGCGTCAATACGGGGAAGCCATTGTCAAAGCTTTTGGCATGAAGGAACGTTTCTTCCACATTGAGTTCTTCCGCGATGGGGATGACTATATTGCGATCGAGTACAATAATCGCCCTGCAGGTGGCTTTACCATCGATGTCTACAATTATGCTCATTCCATCGACTTGTACCGAGGTTATGCTGCCATCGTAGCAGGAGAACCTTTCCCAGCTTCTGAGTTTGAGCCCCTTTATTGCTTGGCAACTTCTCGCCGTGCCAATGCAGCCTATGTCCTTTCAGAGGAAGAAGTTCTGGCTAAATACCGTGATCAATTCCGTGTGAAGAAAGACATGCCTGCTGCTTTTGCTGAGCTTCAAGGTGATTACCTTTACATGTTAACAACGCCTAGTCGTGAAGTATTAGAACAAATGATTCATGACTTTGGTCAACGCCAATCATAAGATAACGACCGGTAGGATAGGATCCTATCGGTTTTTTATATTTTAATGCAATCTCATGAAAGAAAAGTTTGTGAAATAGTTTATTTTAAGTTGAAAATGCTTATAAAACCTTCCTCCAAGGTATATAGTTTGTGAAATCATTTGAGCATTATTTTTGACAGTGCTTTCATTTTTGGCTAGAATAAAAGAGAATGAATAAATGCTAAGAAAGGCGAAATGATGGCAACATTAGATAAAAGTCTCTTATTGGAAATGTTCCGTAAAATGGAAGAAATCCGTCGCATGGACTTAAAAATTGCACAGTTAGTAAAAAAAGGGAAAGTGCCAGGAATGACGCACTTTTCTGTTGGGGAAGAAGCGGCTAACGTTGGAGCGATGTTGGCTTTAAACGACGATGATTTGCTGACATCAAATCACCGTGGTCACGGACAAGCGATCGCTAAAGGTATCGACCTGAATGGCATGATGGCTGAAATCCTAGGCAAGTATACTGGTACTTGTAAAGGGAAGGGAGGCTCTATGCATATCGCTGACCTTGATGCTGGTAACCTCGGTGCCAACGGGATCGTCGGTGGTGGTATGGGGATTGCTGTAGGGGCTGCCCTTACTCAACAAATGCATAAGACTGGTAAGATTGTTGTCTGCTTCTTTGGGGATGGTGCAACCAATGAAGGTGTCTTCCACGAAGCGGTCAATATGGCTTCCATCTGGAACCTACCAGTAATTTTCTACTGTATTAATAATGGTTACGGAATCTCTGCTGACATTAAGAAAATGACCAATATCCAGCACATTCATGAGCGTAGTGCTGCTTACGGAATTCCAGGAATGTTTATTCCTGATGGTAACAACGTCATTGATGTCTATGAAGGATTCCAAAAAGCTGTTGAACACGTCCGCTCCGGTAAAGGTCCTGTCTTGATCGAAAGTGTCACCTATCGTTGGCTTGGTCACTCTTCATCTGACCCTGGTAAATACCGGACTCGTGAAGAAGTCGAAGAGTGGAAGAAAAAAGATCCAATCGAAAACCTTCGCAAGTATCTCCTTGAAAATAAAATTGCGAGCGCAGAAGAATTGGATCAGATCCAAGAAGAAGTGAAAGAAGCAGTGGAAGCTTCAGTGAAATTTGCGGAAGAAAGCCCATTCCCTCCACTCGAATCAGCTTTCGAAGATATTTACGCAGACTAAGGGGGAGTAGAGAATTATGGAAACAAAATTAATGTCTTTCCGCGATACCATTATCCTTGCTATGTCTGAGGAAATGCGTCGCGACGAAAATGTATTGTTGATGGGGGAAGATGTCGGAGTTTTTGGTGGAGACTTTGGTACTTCCGTAGGGATGCTAGAGGAATTCGGTCCAGAACGTGTTCGTGACTGTCCAATTTCGGAGGCTGCTATCTCAGGTGCTGCAGCTGGTGCAGCCATGACCGGACTTCGTCCAATCGTTGATATGACCTTCATGGATTTCTCAGTGATTGCTATGGATGCTATCGTCAACCAAGCTGCGAAGACGCGCTACATGTTTGGTGGAAAAGGGCAGGTACCGATGACCATTCGCTGTGCTGCCGGTAACGGAGTTGGATCTGCAGCCCAACACTCCCAATCTTTGGAATCATGGTTTACTCATATTCCTGGTTTGAAAGTTGTTGCTCCTGGTACGCCAGCGGATATGAAAGGACTTCTCAAGTCATCGATCCGTGATAACAACCCCGTTATCATTCTTGAGTACAAATCAGAATTCAATCAAAAAGGGGAAGTGCCTGTTGATCCCGACTATACCATTCCACTTGGTGTCGGAGAAATCAAACGTGAGGGTACTGATGTCACTGTCGTAACTTACGGGAAAATGCTTCGTCGTGTCATGCAAGCAGCTGAAGAATTAGCTGAAGAAGGCCTTTCAGTAGAAGTAGTAGACCCACGTACCTTGGTTCCACTTGATAAAGAGATTATTATTAATTCTGTTAAGAAAACAGGAAAAGTCGTCCTTGTCAATGACGCCCATAAAACAAGTGGTTATATCGGTGAAATCTCAGCTATCATTTCTGAATCAGAAGCATTTGATTATCTGGATGCACCCATCCGTCGTTGTGCAGGGGAAGATGTGCCAATGCCTTATGCACAAAACCTTGAGAATGCAATGATTCCAACAGTTGAAAGCATCAAAGATGCCATTCGGAAAACGTATAATAAAGAATAAGACATAATTTAAATTATGTAGTATCTATTAAATCAGACGAAGAAACTTTGTATCTATCGATGCAAAGTTCTCTGCGTCCTTGATATCTTAGATTAGAGTACGGGCTAAAAGCTCGGAAAAAAGATAAATCTCCTTGACTTCATCGAAGTCTGCGTTGATTTCCTATTTTTCGGTCGCTTTTAAACGCCCTTTGCATCTTGTAACTGAATCCGGACGGAGGACTGTGAAAAAAAGATAGATTTCCTTGTGTTCATCGAACACAGCGTCAATCTCCTATTTTTTCTTTGTCCTCTACGTCCTTGATATCTTATAATAGAATAGGAGAGGTCATGGCTGATGATAAGCTAAGAGCGACTCCTGCGGCTAGAAAATTAGCGGATGATCTAGGGATCAACCTCTATGATGTTTCTGGTTCAGGCGCAAACGGTCGTGTCCACAAAGAAGACGTGGAAACATATAAAGACACAAATGTGGTTCGCATTTCACCACTTGCAAAACGAATTGCTTTAGAACACAATATTGCTTGGCAAGAAATCCAAGGAACAGGTCATCGTGGCAAGATCATGAAGAAGGATGTCCTTGCTTTCCTTCCTGAGAATATTGAGAAGGATACCATTAAGTCACCTGCTCAAATTGAGAAGGTAGAAGAGGCTCCTGATAATGTAACACCTTATGGGGAAATCGAGCGAATTCCGATGACACCAATGCGTAAGGTGATTGCTCAACGGATGGTGGAATCTTATTTGACAGCACCAACCTTTACATTGAACTATGACGTTGATATGTCTCAAATGTTGGCCCTTCGTAAGAAGGTATTGGATCCAATCATGGAAGCAACTGGCAAGAAAGTCACTGTAACAGATTTGCTTTCTCTTGCGGTTGTTAAGACCTTGATGAAACACCCATACGTCAATGCGTCATTGACGGAGGATGGCAAAACCATCATCACTCACAACTATGTCAACTTAGCTATGGCGGTTGGGATGGACAATGGGCTGATGACACCGGTTGTCTATAACGCAGAAAAGATGACTTTATCAGAGTTGGTGATAGCCTTCAAGGACGTTATCGGACGTACCTTGGATGGTAAGCTTGCTCCAAGCGAATTGCAAAATTCAACTTTTACCATCAGTAACTTGGGGATGTTTGGTGTTCAATCTTTTGGACCGATTATCAACCAACCAAACTCTGCCATTCTTGGGGTTAGCGCAACTGTTGAAAAACCAGTTGTAGTTAATGGTGAAATCGTCATTCGTCCAATCATGAGCTTGGGCTTGACCATTGACCACCGCGTTGTCGATGGTATGGCTGGTGCCAAATTCATGAAAGACTTGAAAGCCTTGATTGAAGACCCGATTTCAATGTTGGTCTAATCAACGAGAGAGAATAGAAACAAGAAAAAGAGGGAAATAAAATGGCCTTAGAAGTAATTATGCCAAAAGCCGGCGTAGATATGACCGAAGGACAAATCGTTCAGTGGAATAAAAAAGTCGGCGAATTTGTAAAAGAAGGAGAAATTCTCCTTGAAATCATGACAGATAAAGTTAGCATGGAATTGGAAGCTGAAGAAGATGGCTACTTGATTGCTATCTTAAAAGGGGACGGCGAGACTGTTCCTGTAACAGAAGTTATCGGTTATCTTGGTGAAGAAGGGGAAAATATCCCAACCGCTGGAGCAGTAGCAGCAGAAGCGAGTCCAGCGCCAGCTGCAGCAAGTGCTTCAAATGATGACAATAAGAGTGATGATGCTTATGATATCGTAGTGATCGGTGGTGGACCTGCTGGTTACGTATCTGCTATCAAGGCAGCTCAATTGGGTGGTAAGGTTGCCCTTGTTGAGAAATCTGAACTTGGTGGAACTTGCTTGAACCGCGGATGTATCCCAACTAAGACTTACCTACACAACGCTGAAATCATTGAAAATATCGGTCATGCGGCAAACCGTGGGATCATCATTGACAATCCTAGCTTCACAGTAGATATGGACAAGGTTCTTGAAACCAAGAACAAGGTCGTAAATACTTTGGTTGGTGGTGTTGCAGGACTTCTTCGTAGCTACGGAGTTGATGTTCATAAGGGTATCGGTACCATTACGAAAGATAAGAATGTCTTGGTCAATGGTTCTGAATTGCTTGAAACGAAGAAGATTATCCTTGCTGGTGGTTCTAAAGTCAGCAAGATTAACGTTCCTGGTATGGAATCATCCCTTGTAATGACGAGTGATGACATCTTGGATATGAATGAAGTCCCAGAAAGCCTTGTGATCATTGGTGGTGGGGTTGTCGGTATCGAGCTTGGTCAAGCCTTTATGACCTTTGGTTCAAAAGTAACTGTTATTGAAATGATGGACCGCATTGTTCCAGCTATGGATGCTGAAGTATCTAAGAACCTTCGTTTTATCCTTGAACGTAAAGGCATGACAATCTTGACCGATACGAAACTGCAAGAAATCATTGAAGAAGATGGCAAACTCCGTATCAAGGTTGAAGGCAAAGACGATATCATCGCAAACAAAGCTCTTCTTTCAATCGGTCGTGTTCCAGATCTTGAAGGAATTGGAGAAGTTGAATTTGAATTAGACCGTGGTCGTATCAAGGTCAATGAATACATGGAAACATCTGTTCCAGGTATCTATGCGCCAGGTGATATCAATGGTACGAAGATGTTGGCCCACGCTGCCTTTCGTATGGGTGAAGTAGCGGCTGAAAATGCTCTTAAAGGAAACCACGCTGTTGCCAAATTGAACTTAACTCCTGCAGCTATCTACACACTTCCAGAAGTTGCGGCTGTTGGTTTGACAGAAGAACAAGCTCGTGAGAAATATGATGTCCAAATCGGTAAATTCAACTTTGCCGCAAACGGGCGTGCCATTGCATCAGATGCGGCTCAAGGATTTGTAAAAGTCATTGCTGACAAGAAATATGGTGAAGTTCTTGGGGTTCACATCATTGGTCCAGCAGCTGCTGAATTGATCAACGAAGCTTCTACCATCATTGAGATGGAAATCACTGTAGAAGAAATGCTCAAGACCATTCATGGTCACCCAACCTTCTCAGAAGTGATGTACGAAGCTTTTGCGGATGTACTTGGCTTGGCAGTTCACTCACCTAAGAAAAAATAAAAATAGATAGACTAGACTGGAATTATTTTCCAGTCTCTATCGTATTAGAAGGTATCTTATGAAATACATTATCAATCATTCAAACGACACTGCTTTTAATATTGCTTTAGAGGAATATGCTTTTAAACACCTTTTGGACGAGGACCAAATCTTCCTTCTTTGGATTAACAAACCATCTATTATTGTAGGACGTCACCAAAATACCATCGAGGAAATTAACCGTGACTATGTTCGTGAAAATGGAATTGAAGTAGTCCGTCGAATCAGTGGTGGTGGAGCTGTTTACCATGATTTGAACAACCTAAACTATACAATCATTTCAAAAGAAGATGAAAACAAGGCCTTTGACTTCAAAAGCTTCTCTACTCCAGTTATCAATACTTTAGCTGAACTTGGTGTTAAAGCTGAATTTACAGGCCGTAACGACTTAGAAATCGACGGTAAGAAATTCTGTGGCAATGCTCAAGCCTATATCAATGGCCGAATCATGCATCATGGTTGTCTTCTCTTTGACGTGGATTTGTCAGTCCTAGCTAACGCACTTAAAGTGTCTAAAGATAAGTTTGAATCAAAAGGGGTAAAATCAGTCCGTGCTCGAGTAACTAATATTATCGATGAGTTACCAGAAAAGATCACTGTTGAAGAGTTCCGTGACCTACTTTTGGACTACATGAAAAAAGAATATCCTGAAATGACAGAATATGTATTTTCAGATGAAGAATTGGCTGAAATCAACCGTATTAAAGATACTAAGTTTGGGACATGGGATTGGAACTATGGTAAATCACCAGAGTATAACGTCCGTCGTGGAACAAAATTCCCAAGCGGTAAGGTTGAAATTTTTGCTAATGTCATTGAATCAAAAATTCAAGATATCAAGATTTACGGTGACTTTTTCGGTATCGAAGATGTTGCAGCAGTAGAAGACGTTCTTCGTGGTGTCAAATACGAACGTGAAGATGTCCTCAAAGCATTTCAAACCATTAACCTAGGTCGTTACTTCGCAGGAATCACGGCAGAGGAAATTGCTGAAGCAGTGGTGGAATAAAGTAAAAGATATCCATTTAACATGGATATCTTTTATCTTAAACTTGATATTTAAATATCATGAGTGTACAATATAGAGGAAATCTGAACACAAAAGGGGATTATATTCGATGATGAAAGTTCCAGTGGAAAATCTTGGTCTATTTGAACAGTTAGATCGTATAGTAGTGGCTTTTTTCAGAAAGCAACAATCTTCAAGTCCTTATGATTTGAATGTCAGTATTACACAAGGACACGTTGACCAGAAAAAACAGGAGCTAGAACCATTAGGCTATCAAGCTGTCCAACTACCATTAGGAATGGCTTTAGATAACGTCATCCAGCAACCTTATTATAAAAACTTAATCATTGGTGGTCTTGCTCCTGAGGAAATAATCGTTAGCAAAGAAGAATTAATGCCTTTGAAAGATATCGTGGATAGCTTTTGTATTATGTACGCTGCAGCGAATAATAGATTGGAAAATAGTAAAGCTTATGAATTAATGAAAGATAAGACGGTTTATTTTATTGGTAAACTATTTACAGATTTTCCGAAGGCCGGTGATGAAATTGCTTATTTAGGAATTGATCGAATAGCGAGTGACGGAACACCATATGAAGCAGTTAAATGCTTTTTAACAGAAGAGAGTGCAGAGAAGTACAATGGTGAAAAAAGACCGGTCACTCCTGCAAACCTGGCTTATCTAAAATTATTTTGGGGAAAACCAGTCATTATTGAGCCACACCGTAATTATTGGATCGAATTTTTATAGAAAAAATAAAAGAGCGTAAGATACCATAAAAAAATCTTACGCTCTTTTTCTAACACTAAAACATTGCATAATTTATATTATGTATCTTATAAACTATCCAAGGCATTTTTCTGTTCGTCATTAACGATATGCGTATACAAGTCCGTTACCTGTGTGCTAGCGTGGCCTAGCTGATGACTGACTAAAACTTGGGATTTGGTTGCATCATAGAGACGAGTTGCTAATGTATGGCGTAGTTTGTGGGGAGTTACGCGGACTTTAAAGTCTACTGAATACTTGGCCACCATCTTTTCAACACTAGAAGCATCAATCCGGTTTGGAACACCTCGATACAAGGTCAGAAAGAGGGCTGTATCAGTCTTTTCTGTCTTGTATCGTTTGTCTCGAATAGCAAGATATTTCTCTAAATAAGGCTTAGCAAAGGCAGCAACATTGACTGAGTCTCGTTTTCCACCTTTTCGAGTGACGTCAATCACCATCATCTTAAGGTTGAGATCTCGAAGATCTAGGTTAACTGCTTCAGAGAGACGGACACCAGAGGCAAGAAGGAGTGCGATAATGGCTAAATCTCGCTCTTTATTCTTATTAAAGGAAGATAAGGCACGATTTGAGAGTGTTTGAGGGTATTCCTGGTCGATATAGTTAAGGAAACCTTCTGTCTCATCACCTAAAAAGAGCTTTTGCTTGATATTTTCAGCCCGAGCAGCCAAGGTTTCTTTCTTTTTCTTGGTAGCAACCTTCTTCATGACATTACGGTAGAAATAAGGTTCCCCATGCTCGTTTTCAACTTCCTCAGTCAAATACTTATACAGACTAGAAAGTGCCGAAAGGGTGCGGTTAATGGTTGTTTGAGAAACCCCGTTTTTAGTCGTATTGGCATTGAGCAGAGGACGTTCACGCAAGTAAAGGATAAAGGATTCCATGTTTTTCTTGGTCATGTGCTCCAGAACCTCTAAAGGGATATTGGCCATGGTGTCAGCATCTGATATACCAGATTCCAAGACCCAGGTGAAAAATCGATCGTATTCCTTTAAGTATTCGTATAAGGTCGTAAAACTATATGGAACGGCCAGTTTTGATTGGTAATATTCTAAGACGTACCAAGGCATGACTTGTTTGAGTTTATCAATCCGTTCTAATAAGATCTCGCGTTTCATGTTTTTCTCCAAATCTTTCTATACTAGTAGTATAGCATAGCCAGATATATTTTTCAAGAAAATTATAGTTTTTCGGAAAGATGTCATAGGGTTTATTTCATTAACTGAAAAAAATTTTAAAGATAACTAAAAATTTTTTTCGGGCGAAAATCGGTC
>NZ_KV834650.1:1602-7196 GCF_001837905.1 Streptococcus sp. HMSC076C09 | reverse complement strand
GAAGCTTCTTTTGTTCATCTATGGACACATCCCTGAATGGTCGATTACGACTCCAGGACATGTGTACGGACCACTTGTTGGAATTACAACTTGTCTTGCGCCGTTTCTTACTTGTTGTAAAATATAATTGTGAATATTACGTAATCCCCAAGCAACCCATTCCGAAGGCGCTTTTCCTGTCACATACGTTATTGTTCCATCTATAACCCATGCAACAACCATCCCTCCAAAAAAGATTGCTGTAGCGCCTGTAGCGCTACGGTCTTCTGTTTTTATTAGAGCACTTTTATTGTTAGGAATTATTTCATTTGCACTTACCGTTAAAGTAAGTAGGGGAGAGCTAGCGTAGAATAGTGTAGATAATAGCGATAAAATAGTAATTTTTTTAATTATTTTTTTCATGGTTACCCTCCTAATGTTATTTTGTACAGTGTGATGCTATATAGAAAAACGAGTTTCCTTACTTAAATTAAGTTTTCCCAATGTTTTTCAAATCTATTTTGTATCCTCTTGAAACGAAAAATCAATCTTCATATACAGTATTTTGTTAGATAGTAAAGTTCTAATACTAACAAATCTGTCCTCTAGTTATCTCCTTTCAATTAATGAAATCCCCACCATCTCCAAATATCTAACAAGTTGAAGAGTGGGAGTGATGCTATAAAGAATAAAAGGGAAAACTTTTTGTTAAATAAGGTTATCATTACTATTAACCACATATAGTTTTTAGCCAACCAACTATATGTGGTCTAAGTAATGGGATTACGAATAGACCTACAATGATACCTAAAATAAATATTAGAAACATTTTTTTGAAGCTTCTTTTGTTCATCTATGGACAGATTCCCGAAAAGTATATTTTTAATTTTTCTAAGTACGTCTAGACGTTTTAAAACTCATGTTGTGATTGAATTACGTTCAATACTTCTTGCATACTTCCAGCCTTCCAATTTGCCTTAGCATTAAATAAAGGCAATGGGTAATCGTAATATCCAATAGTATCAATACCAGCACTAGTTGATACCTGTATCCCTGAGTACGAATCTTCAATAGCAATTGTCATCCGAAACAATATAATCAAAATAATTCTTCAAATCCAGTTTTTCAAGACTTATTTCTATACTTTTTCTTCCTTTCTCTGTGAAAATCGCAAATTTTTCCCACTTTTTCTCAATGATTTCAATACTGAAACAACATCTTTCCAGAACTTCAATAATTTCTTTTTATGTTAATTCATTATTTAACTAAATCTTTGGAGGTAATACGTTTTCAAAGCTACTTTTTTACCATAGATTTTGAGCCTTCAACACATATTACTAAGCCAAAAATGCTCTAAATTTTTGAAATTCTAACAAATTACACCCTTGTACATTAGAATCACTTCTTTCTAATTAAAAATTAGATAAAACAGAAATACCATATAGTTAATAGTATTTTCATCATTTAATCAACTAATCAGCCTTCCCAACATCAAGACCATCGGACTTCTTTTGTGATTGCACTCGAATCTCCAATTGTTTATTCTTCTGAATAAACTGTTGGTAAGGAATTGTATTACTAAACATAAAAACACCTAGTAATGCAAATGTAACTAATTTTTTAATTCCACGTTTTTTTCTCATGCAATGAAACCCCTTTCTTTTTCCTTGTTTTTATTCTAACATACATATATTATTCAGTCAATTATTTTTATTGCTTTTTGAACTTTTTTTTTTTATTATTACCACAAAGAATTATTTATTCTTTTAACTTGCTATTTTGAACTAAAAATTTTATAATGAAATTAAGCAAATAGGAAGGTTTATTATCTTTAATGAATACACTCGCAGAGAAATTCAGATTGAAAAGAAAAGAGTTGAGACTCTCCCAACAAACTCTTGCAGAAGGAATTTGTGAACAAAGCCAGATTAGTAAAATTGAGAGAGGGCATTTTATTCCCTCCGCAGACCTTTTGTTCAAACTCTCACAACGACTTGAAGTACCATTAGATTATTTTTTTAATGAACAAATTGAAATTAAATCTAACCTCTCTAATTTCAAGCAATTATCTGCTCGACTATTAGATGACAGAAATTATGAAGATTTGGAATATATTTATAGAATAGAGATTGAACGAAGTACTTTTCTAACACTAGAAGATCGAACTTACCTTGAATGGATTAAAGCTATTATTGACTTCTATCAATATGACAGTAAGTGTGAGGCTATTTCTTCATTGGAAAATATATTATTAAAAGTCTCCTCAAATACTCTGATTTATTTAAAGGCATTGAATACTCTATCTAATTTCTATTCCTTAGTGGGTCGTGAACAAGAATATGAGGCAAACTACTTTCATTTAATGGAGTTATATCAGACAAAAAATTTTGAGCATCAAGAGTTTTTATTTGGCTACATCAGAGTTCGTTACAACTACGCTCACTACCTAGTGTCAAAGGAAAAATATAACGAAGCCATCCAAGAAGCTCTTGAGACGATTGAACTCTGTAAACAAAGACAGACAAGCTACCAACTGGCTCCCCTACTTATTCTTGTAGGAAATGCTGGAGCCAAGTTTCTAGACAAAGAACAAGTCAAAAATTATTATATAGAAGCAAGAGAGTTATGTAAGATTTATAACAATCCTTTAATGTTGATGAAGATAGAGAATTATTTGAAAGAATTAGATACTGTTTAGTTAATCTTGACATTATAGTTTTTCTGAAACGTTAAATAACCTGTAAGGCTGATAGTGAAATTAATACTATCAGCCTTATAATTTTTCCATGGTATTTCAAATAACTATACTGATTTTGTTTCCCGTTCTAATTTGGTAACATTTTGATTTCTTGTGTTATCAAGTATATTGATAAAATTCTCTAATCCCCTAACCTTATATTCGTAATCATCTATCCATTTAGTCATAAATCTTTGATTTTCTTAGGAATGATATTAGGATGGCAAGGATAATTTGGAAAAATTATCACATAAATTGATATAATACTTAGTATAGAACAACTTATTAAGAGGTTAATTATGTCTAAATCATCTAAACAGATCGAAGAAGACGCTATTGACTATTTAAAACTGGCACTAAAAAAATCTATCTTCATGTCATGCAAAAAAGAAAACATAAAATTGAACAAGCCATGATAGATTTAGCTAAAATCATAAAATGAGTAATAGTTGTGGTTATTGATTCAGTTTCATTAAAAAAATGATATGATAGTGATATAAAGTATCAATTAGGTGTAGGTATGATAAATAGACAAGCTAAGAAGTTTTTTGATTATTATTTAAAAATAGTTGCAACAGAAGAATATCAATCTTATTATCAAAGACATGAGCAGGAAGGATTAGAATTTCATAAAAAGTACATTGAAGAAGAACGTCCCGAATGGAGGACACGGACAGACTATTTTGATGAATTCTCAATTGGAGAGTTTATTATTTTAGATACACTTTCAAATGAGGGTGTTAATAAATTAACGAAGCGTTTATATTCGTTGCCAAAGTCGAAATTTAAAGTGAAAAATTATTATAAAAAACCTACTATATTTAAAAAATACGACTATGTCCATTTAGAATATTTAAGGCATGGAGTCGGAATTTTTGCTGAAATTGAGATAATTGGAGATAAATTTTTCAGCAGTATTGAAATAAGTTGGGCGACGGTAAATAATTATTATGCTATTTTTCAATATAGATTTCATTTCAAACAAGTATTGACAGAGTCTAATCTTCAATTATTTATTTCTGATAATATCAAAAACTTGAGTAAAAAAGATTACATTAATTGGTATATTCTGGATGATGAGGACGATAAGCTTAATTATCTAGCTATTGATCAGATGACAAATGAACTTCCTTCTTTGATATGTCAACATTACATAACTACGTTTTTATATAGCGAAAATGGGAAAATGAACAAATTAATTAATCTAACAGTTGCTTTTCGAAAAGACAAAGTTGATATAGATAAAATATACTTCGGGGATATTAGTTATAGTCTATATAATAAAAAAGGCAATTACTATATTTCAAATAGTTTTAATGATAGTGATTATGTTCTTTACTCAGGAAGTAATTTCATTCCTAGATTTAGTATTTTAGGGTCTATATCACAATATGGGAACGAGCTCTATTACTTATTATTTGGAGAGCGAGAGCTTCACATTTTTGAAAGAGATTTTTCGAAATATGTATCAGGAAGAAAGAACATAATGTTTAATAAGAATTTTTTAAACCTTTTGAAAAAGATACAGAGCCTATCGGAGTCAGAAAACAGAATAGATATTTCTAATTTTAAAAAAGACTTTGAAGATTCTTGGACTATATTTGTATCAAATGACGAAGTTCAGCTAGAAAATTTATTTCATAAAAATTTGTCATATTATCGAAATGTAATTAAAGAAAATTATTCCTATTTGAATATGCTTACTGAGATAAATTACACAAAGACAAATACCATAAGTTCTATCGTTGCTACGATAGTCTCCATCATTGCTACCATTATATCTGTTATTGCACTCCTAAAGTGATATAATCAGTTAAAATTCAGTTATTTTGCTAAAATTAAAAGAAAAAAGCCTTTGAAATGCTGATTTCATAGGCTTTTAATATATCTAATCACTTCACTTTTGTAATTATCAAGTATTACAATCTATATTTCTTTTAATATTTTACCAAATAATTCTTCTAGCTTCCCTAAGTCTCCATAGACAGTTCCGTCCATATAAAGGTTGTAAACTTCATCATCTTGTTCCACTCGTATTTGTGCAGAATATCCTTTTGATAGTGCTAAGGAACGAATAACTTCTCGTTGAGTTCGTCCATTTCCTTCTCGAAAGGGATGGAAATAATTAAGATTATCAAGAATTTTTGCTAAATGTTTAATGATTTCATCTTTTGAGTTGGCAGTTTGATGATAGGAATGAATGAGATGATTTATATAAGTTTCAGCAGCATTAAACGACTGTATCGACATAAAAGGATTACCACTTTTAGAGATATTCACCTTGCGATATTGTCCTGACCAAGCATAAACATCTTGAAACAAATAGTTATGAATGGCTAAAATATTACCCATGGAATAGACTTTAATGGCTTTCAAGCGCAAATCTGCAAGTCTTTTAGTAACGAATAAGTGTTCATTTCGGTAGGCTTCTTCAATATTTGTAACATTTTGTTTATTGATTAAGACTGTGGAATTTGGATAGGTATATTGGTGATTGGGGTCAATGTACTCATAGCCTTCGTATTGATTTTTAACCAATATTCAATTCCTTTCGTCTGTTGATAACATAAGTTTTTAAGTCAATCACATCTTGAACAGTAGGTTCATAATTTTCAATCATTGATGACCCAATAGCATACCAGACAGTATCAAAATCCGAAAAGTTATCAAAGGGAATCCCTAAAATTGTTAATTCTTCTTTATTTACATCAAGAGTCATGGCACACCTCCTTATATAGAGTTATCCTTATTATACCATAAAATCGGTATTTTCACCTAAAGGATAGAGACCAAAATATATATGTAAGCGTATAGATTAATACTTACAGAACTAAAAATATTCCCCTGTTTTTAGTCCAACTGAAACCCATACTTTCCA
>NZ_KV834650.1:313-1502 GCF_001837905.1 Streptococcus sp. HMSC076C09 | reverse complement strand
GAAACCCATACTTTCCAAACCAGGTCTTAAGAAAAAAGGTAGAGAAAAAGGTAGAGTTTGAATTGAAATACAGTGCAATATATCGCATTTGGCAAAAAGAAAAAACGCTTGAAATCAGCGTTTTTCTTCTGTATTGATTCGTATTGAACCCCTACTTCACTTCTGTAAACACAACGTTTTTAAAAAATTATGCTCAAAATACATAGCTTGTAAAATCATATTTCAACTCCTTACTGTAGGACTTTCACTAGCTACATCCCTAGTTTGACGTTATTGTACTGATATTTTTAGACAGAGTTTTTATTATCCAACCTACAAAAAAGAGAGAACTTGCCACTCCTTTCTGAAACCTATACTTCCACCTATTTCTCCAGTTTTATCACCTTATCATAGCGCTTCAAGTCCTCTTCACTATAGTGATGAATCACTTCTACGAGTGCTTGAGGGAGCGAGAAGAGAAGTTGACTGATTTTCTCTTGATTTTTTAGGTCCAGATTGGCTTTGACTTCATCAGCTAGGATAAATTGGCGGTTGTGATAGAGAGCACGTGCAATTTCTAACCGCTGCTTCTCACCGCCTGACAGAGTCTGGTTACTAGGGGTTTTGCTTTGAAGAGCTTTCAAACCAGTTTGTCGCAGGATTTCATCCATCTTTACGGAATCCAATTCTTGTCCCAGAGCAATATTTTCCTCTAGGCTCAAACCATCAAAGATATGAGTAGACTGGAGAATATAGGCTCCTGCCTGATAGAGTTCATCCGAGGTTAACTCTTGCCCATGGTAGCGAATCCGACCATGACTGGGCTTAATTTCACCATAAATTAGGTTCAGTAAGGTGGTTTTCCCAGACCCACTTTCTCCGATAATGGCAATCTTTTCGCCTTCCTCAATAGTTAGGTCACAAGGGGCTAGAATTTCTTGACCATCACGCACTACACTGACTTGCTTTAACTGGATAGGAAAGACAGAACCTTCGAGAACAGAAGGCATTTCAAAGCCCACTCCCAGCAATTTTTGATATTTATCACAGAGAGACTTAGCTGATTTTCTAGTATTGATAAAATAAGACAACTCCTGAAATTGATAGCCAATATTATACGATACTAGATAAATCCCTACAAAGCCGGCTGCAGATAGGTAGTTATAATAGGTCATAAAACCACCAATGACAATAGGCGCAACAGAGCAAA
>NZ_KV834650.1:0-213 GCF_001837905.1 Streptococcus sp. HMSC076C09 | reverse complement strand
CACCTGCGATCATATTGGTTGCTTGAGAGACATAAGCTTGGTTCGCCAGGGATTTCTCCTTCGTAATTTCATCCAAACGTTTAGAGCCAATTCCACTACAAAGAACAGGTATCGAATAAAAAATGACAAATAGCAAGCCAAGATAAAAATTAGTCCAAAGAGCATAACAGATAGAGACGGTTGTAAATCCCAAAGAAGAAATGATAATAACAG
>NZ_KV834649.1:32990-62793 GCF_001837905.1 Streptococcus sp. HMSC076C09 | reverse complement strand
TAAATTATTTGTCTAACTTTTTGGGGTCAGTACAGCGTTTTTAACGCTTCTTTTTTATACTCTTTTCACTAGTTTGTGGTTAACTTGAATCTCAAAGTAAAATCCGGTATGATAGTAGTAATTGTTTTTATGGATGAAGGAAAATCTATTTTTAAGGGAGAAGAAGATGTCAAAAGAAGATTATTTGCAAATGAAGAAGCAGGCTCGGGTATGGTTTACCGTCAATATCATCATCAGTTTGATTGCTATTGCGGGAGGAATTTTAGTGGTCATAAGTAAATCACGTCATATCCCATTTTTATTGATGGCCTTGGGGGCACTGACTTTGATGAACCAAGTCTTGGTTACCCCTGCTTTCAACGCCAAAAAAGAAGCTGAGGAAGAACATCCAGAATGGAAGAGTTTGTCTACTAAAGATACTAAAATAACTGTAGAGAATCTGCAAAAAGGGTTTCTTGTATCCATTACGTCTCTTCTGATTGTCATTATTGGTTTCTTTATGTTTTATCGTCCTCTTCCGACAACAGACGCAGAAACTGAAGTGATTAAGACCTATCGCTTGATCCAGTCTGTGCCAGAAAATTCGACAGAAAAAGGATCTAGCACGGTCTCAAATTTGACTCCGAAAGATGTTCAAACCTTACAAGAATTGAAAGAAGAAATCGAATCTAACGCCCCTTCGGATTCAACATCACTGGATATCAATAAAGCAAAAGGTCTTGCAGAAAAGGCGCAACAACAGAATTGGTTGAAAAGAGGAGAATAAGATGATTTTTCAAGTGGTTTGAAATCAACTAGTTTATGTGAAAGGGTGAAAAATTAATGACAGCAACATTATTTTGGTTAATTTTGGGAATCTTGACACTTGTTTTCTTGATCATGCTGCTTATCTTTTACACCTTGTATCGTCGTGAAATAAAAGTGAAAACAGAATCAACCGCAAAAGTTATGGGAGAAGTCGTTGCTTTTGATTCAAAAAATCAACTGCTTATTTCTCTGCCTGTGGTGGAGTATCAAGTCGGGGGCGAAAGATACCAAAAGACCTTTACCTACGCTTATTTCAGAGAGACTTCTTCTAAGTCAAGACAAACCAATGTTTTCGATAGAACCTATGTTCTTGGAGCAGGTAAAAATCTGGATTTGCGGATGATATTCCCAATTGGGTCTCCTATGACAGTCTTTTATAATCCAAACGAGCCACAAATTGGTTTTGTCGAACGATATGCCGGCTTAGTCGGTTTCTATAAAATCGGGATGATTCTAACGGTTGGAATTTATCTTGGGTTAATATGCATTTTAATCCTAGTATTTTAGGTCTGTTAGTTAAGGTTAAGAGTTAAAAATTGCTTCGATAAAATGAGTATGTTTATAAATTACATTTCAGAACAACTTTTCTTTGCACTTTACAGTTGTTGATCACCCCAAAACAGCAGAAATGCTGTTTTTTTGATATAATGGACCTATGTTATCGAAAAGTAAACGTATTCTATTTGGGATGCTTCATGTTGTCATGTTGCTAGTGATGGTTCACTGGTTCTTGATCAGTGTGACCTATCTGAGAGAGATTTCATGGCTAGCCATTTTAGGTGCTGGATTGCTATTTCTGCTAGCCTGGTTGAAACGCGATGGGCTAAAGAGTGCCTTTGCTTGGTTGACCCGGCATAAAAAAGGCTTCTTGCTTGGAGCCCTTGTCTTTCAGTTGATTGTTATGGTCTGTGCGGAGCTCTTTATCCGTCGGGATGCTGCGGTTGTTTTCAAAGGGGCTTTTGATCTTCTTAAGCAATCCTCTATCACCAACTACCTCAGTCGCAATCCCAATAACATTCCGCTCTTTCTTTACGAGAAGTTTTTCTATGTCTTATTTGGCTCTAGCGGTCTGTGGGTCATGCAGGCTCTCAATATCCTCTATGTCAATCTGGGTGCAGTTCTCTTGTACAAGCTGTCCCAGAAGCATTTCAATCAAAAAACGGCTGATCTGGTCTATCTCTTCTATGTGAGCTTGATCTGTTACTCGCCTTATTTCTATTCCATGTATACAGATATTCCGCCGCTTCCTTTGATTGCCCTTCAATTATGGTGGGCCTTGGATCTCTTAAAGGAAGATCAAGCAGTCTCCTGGAAGAAGATGTTTGCTTTAGGGATTTTATCTGGCGTGACCATGTTGATCCGTCCAACGACGATTATTATCATGATTGCCTTTTGGGCTGTCCTCTTCTTTAGAGGAAACTGGAAGTCCTTTGGCAAGATTGCTACGGTGACAGTGATGATGACGGGCTTTGTCTTTGCAGGATTGAATACAGCGGTCAATCATCAAACAGTTGTACCAATTTTGAAACAAGAAGGTTTGGCTAAAGGACCACTCTTGTTTATCAATCTAGGCTTGACGGATATGGGGCATAACCAAGAAGATATGAAAGAAGGCTTGCTGGCCTATATCGATGAGGACAAGCGCTCGGATTACAACAATGGCCTCTTTAAAAAAGAAAATGTGATCAAAGAAATCAAGCGCCGTCTCAAGGAGTACGGACCGTTCGGTCTGATCGGGCATATCTACTACAAGCAATCCTTGACGGTAGCAGAAGGAACCCTGGGCTGGCTCTACCGAGATGTAGAGTATGAGAAGACGCCTTTTATCAATCCTCTCTATGCACCTCTGACTAAAAATAATGGTTTGGCAAAATGGGTGCGGACCTATTTCCTCAGCATTGATCGACCGCAGTACAAGTATTATGAATTTGTCAAGCAGGTGATCTGGATCATCCTATCGGCTGGTTTGGTTGGAGCTTATCTCAAACGTCGAGATACAGATGACTTTAACTTCCTTTCCTTAGCGGTCTTTGGTGGTTTGCTCTTTTTGACCATCTTTGAAGGTGGGAAGACCCGCTACCTCATCCAATTCTTACCGCAAATTTTACTAGTCGCTTCGATCGGTCTAGCAGGATTTACCAAGAAAGAAAATACATAAAAGCTCTCGCTTGTTTGACAGGCAGAAACAGAGGTTGGACAAAAATGTTCAGCCTCTTTTTTATCCAGTGGATCTGCGCCAAATGTGGTATAATGGAAGGTAAGAATTTATTGGATAGCGGAGAGTTTCCATGCAGCATTCACCCTGGCATGAAGCCATCAAATCCCATCTTCCAGAAGGGTATTTTCACCAGATCAATGACTTTATGAATGAAGTCTATAGCAAAGGAGTGGTTTATCCACCGCGTGACAAGGTCTTTAAGGCCTTGCAGACGACAGAGATGGATCAGGTCAAGGTCTTGATTTTAGGCCAAGATCCCTACCATGGACCGGATCAAGCGCAGGGCTTAAGTTTTTCTGTTCCAGATCATGTACCAGCGCCGCCTTCTTTGCAAAATATTCTCAAAGAATTGCGCTCAGATATCGGAGAGAAGCGTTCCCATGATCTGACCTCTTGGGCAGAGCAAGGCGTGCTCTTACTCAATGCCTGCTTGACGGTGCCTGCTGGTCAGGCCAATGGCCATGCAGGACAAATTTGGGAGCCTTTCACAGATGCTGTGATTAAGGTGGTCAATGAGTTGGAGGAGCTTGTTGTCTTTATCCTCTGGGGATCTTATGCCCGTAAGAAAAAGCCTCTGATTACCCACGATCGACATCTGGTCCTTGAATCAGCTCACCCAAGTCCTTTATCGGCCTACCGAGGATTCTTTGGTTCCCAACCCTTTTCAAAAACCAATCAATTTTTGAAAGAGGCGGGACGTGAGCCGATTGATTGGTTAAGATAGGAGAAAGAAATGCCACAATTAGCAACGATTTGTTACATTGACAATGGGAAAGAATTTCTCATGTTGCATCGCAATAAAAAGCCCAATGATGTCCATGAAGGTAAATGGATCGGAGTTGGAGGAAAATTAGAACGCGGGGAAACCCCACAGGAGTGTGCTGCGCGTGAGATTTTTGAGGAGACGGGCCTTAGAGCCAAGCCAGTCTTGAAAGGGATCATTACCTTTCCCGAGTTTACTCCAGATTTGGACTGGTATACCTATGTCTTCAAGGTAACAGATTTTGAGGGAGAACTGATCGAGTGTAACGAAGGGACCTTGGAGTGGGTACCTTATGATCAAGTCCTCTCAAAACCAACCTGGGAAGGGGACCACACCTTTGTCGAGTGGTTGTTGGAGGATAAACCCTTCTTTTCTGCAATGTTTCGCTATGACGGCGACCGTTTGTTAGAGTCGCATGTTGATTTTTATGAATAAAGGAGAATGCAATGGTTGTCATTAAAAATGGTCGCGTCATGGATCCCAAGACCGGCTTGGATCAAGTCTGTGACCTTCGTATCGAAGGAAAGAAAATTGTAGAGATCGCTGAAAACCTCCCAACGGATGGACAAGAAGTCCTTGATGCTACTGGTCTGGTTGTGGCACCTGGTTTGATCGATGTACACGTGCATTTCCGCGAACCCGGTCAAACTCATAAAGAAGACATTCATACGGGTGCCTTAGCCGCAGCTGCTGGTGGTTTTACTCGAGTGGTCATGATGGCCAATACCAATCCGACCATTTCAGATATTACGACCTTAGAGGAAGTCTTAGATTCTGCAGCCAAGGAAAATCTTCACATTCATACGGTTGCGACGGTGACTAAGAACTTTGACGGTCAACACCTGACAGATTTTGAAGGCCTGCTTAAGGCTGGTGCAGTAGGATTTTCAGATGATGGGATTCCCCTTCAAAGCACTAAGGTTGTCCGCCAAGCTTTGGAAGAAGCTAAGCGTCTAGGAACCTTTATTAGTCTGCATGAAGAAGACCCTGAGTTGAATGGCATTCTTGGTTTGAATGAAAACATTGCCAAGGAACACTTCCATGTCTGTGGGGCGACGGGTGTAGCTGAATATTCAATGGCTGCGCGTGATGCCATGATTGCCCATGCGACAGGTGCTCACCTCCATATCCAACACCTTTCCAAGGAAGAAAGTGTCAAGGTGGTGGAATTTGCCCAAGGATTAGGTGCTCATGTGACGGCAGAAGTGGCACCTCAACACTTTTCGAAAACAGAAAGTCTGCTCTTGACTAAGGGAAGCAATGCTAAGATGAATCCACCTCTTCGCTTGGAATCTGACCGTCTAGCAGTGATTGAAGGCTTGAAGTCAGGCGTCATCTCTGTGATTGCGACTGACCACGCGCCTCACCATGCAAATGAGAAGAATGTTCCTGATATTACCAAAGCACCATCTGGCATGACTGGGCTTGAAACTTCGCTCTCTATTGGTTTGACCTACTTGGTGCATGCTGGCCATTTAAGCCTGATGCAATTGCTTGAAAAGATGTCCTATAATCCAGCACGTCTCTATGATTTTGATGCTGGCTATATCGCAGTGGATGGACCGGCTGATTTAACCATCTTTGATCCAGAAGCAGATCGTCTGGTATCGGATCATTTCGCTTCAAAAGCTGGCAATTCACCATTTGTGGGTGAAACATTAAAAGGGAAAGTTGCTTATACAATCTGTGATGGACAAGTGATTTTTCAAGGATAAGCGATCGTATTCATATGAATCTTAAAAAAATGATGCAAGGCTTGGTTTTCTTTTTAACCAGCCTTCTTGTCTTTGTCTTTCTATTTCGTGCTCTGCTACCAACTGCATCCCCTCGTATGACCAAGCCCAAAACGGCTGCGAAAGAAATCACCTATACTTATGTAGCTCTAGGGGATTCACTGACTGAAGGAGTAGGGGATAGCACCAAGCAAGGGGGCTTCGTGCCCATTCTTGCCCAAAGCCTATCCAATGAAAATGACGGTCAGTACCAGCCTGTCAACTATGGAGTAGCTGGGAATACAAGTGCTCAGATCTTAGATCGACTCAAGAAGCAAACAGATCTTCAGAAGGATCTCAAAAAGGCGCGTGTCATGACCTTAACGGTTGGGGGAAATGACCTGCGCAAAGTCGTTGTCGATCATCTGAGTGACTTTTCCCTATCGGATATCCAAAAGCCGCTCAAGAATTATACAGCGAACCTCAAAGAAATTATTACAAAGGCCAGAAAGGACAATCCCCATCTTCCTATTTATGTAGTGGGGATCTACAATCCTCTTTACCTGAATTTTCCTGAATTAACTAGTATCCAGACGGCTGTAGATCGTTGGAATGAGACGACAGAAGAAACCATCGCGCAATTTGATCAGGTCTATTTCGTTCCGATCAATGATCTACTCTATAAAGGAATTGATGGAAAAATGGGCGTATCAGAAATCAGTGACGGGAAGACAACCGTTATCAATGATGCCCTGTATGAAGAGGATAGTTTTCACCCCAACAATACGGGCTATGAAAAGATGAAACAAGCAATATTGGAGAAAATCAATGCCACGAAGAAAACTTGGAGTCAAAAATAATCCCAACAAAGAGAAGGTCCCCTTCCTTCAAAAAATCAATATTTGGAAATGGTTGTTTTTAGGCTTGGTCAGCCTTCTCTTAGCCTTCGCTATAGTTGTGCAAGGACGCTTAGCGACGCCAAGAGAAGATGTTAGTCAGCTTCATCAAGCAGTTGGAACCAAAGATGTCAAAGTTGGAACCATGACAACGACTCGAGATCAACTCAATGATACCATCAAATCGCTTCTGAAAAAATATAAGCTGTCCGACTACAAGGTCTATGCGGACAATCAGCAAATCCTATTAGAAGGGCAGTTGAGTCTCTTAGGAAAGGAGTATCCCTTATATATTTACTTTCAACCATCCAAATTGGAAAACGGGAATATTCTCTTGACGGTGAAGGATTTTTCAGTCGGAACCTTTCAAATTCCACAAAAAATGGTTTTGCGACTTTTAAGCAAAAATAAAAATATCCCAGATTTTATCCAGATTTCTCCAAAGGAGTCTACCATTACCATTGTACTACCAAAAATTGACAATGATTTTGGAATTTACGTCAAGGCCAATACCATTGATCTCTATAATGACAAGATCGTTTTTGATTTGTATCAGAAGAAGTAGGGCGAAAGAGGCTATTCAAATTGAATTCACAATCATCTTAAAAAATTTCCTTAGGTTCAATAATTCCGAGTGCTAGAAACAATAGTGTTTCTAGCACTATTCTCATGACGGAAAGTTTCTAAGATGACTTTATCCTCAATCTAACTAGAACTGAAAGCTTTATTTTGTTTCTATTCAAAAAATTCAGAATATTACAGAAAATTCTTGACATTGCTTTTTCCCTATGCTAAAATACTAAACAAGACATTGAACAAAGGAGAAAGTCAAACATGAAAACAGCTAAGTTTATTCAATTTGCTTTGTTGTTGAGGTATAAGGGCTAGTGCAGAAGCATTAGTCCTGTTTGGCTTACCAAGCGGGCAAAAACATCTCGCTTGGTTAACCGAGTGAGATGTTTTTCTTTATATCCACTACATAGAAATGAGGAGACCCTATGCGTAAAGTTGAATTTTTAGATACCAGCCTTCGGGATGGCGAACAGACTCCAGGAGTTAATTTCTCTATCAAAGAAAAAATTGCCATTGCTAAACAATTGGAAAAATGGGGCATTTCTGCTATTGAAGCAGGTTTTCCTGCAGCTAGTCCTGATTCCTTCACAGCTGTGCAAGAGACTGCCAAGGTCTTGACCAAGACAGCCGTGACAGGTTTGGCCCGTTCTGTCAAATCAGATATTGATGCTTGTTATGAAGCCTTGAAGGATGCTAAGTATCCACAAATTCACGTCTTTATCGCAACCAGTCCGATTCACCGGGAGTTTAAACTCAACAAGACAAAGGAAGAAATCCTTGAAACGATCAAAGAGCACGTTTCTTACGCTCGCTCAAAATTTGAGATTGTGGAATTCTCTCCCGAAGATGCGACCCGGACGGAATTGGATTTCCTCTTGCAAGTCGTACAGACTGCAGTCGATGCTGGTGCCAGCTATATCAACATTCCTGATACAGTCGGTTTTACGACACCAGCAGAGTACGGTGCCATTTTCAAATACTTGATTGACCATGTCAAGACAGACCGCGAGATTATCTATTCCCCTCATTGCCATGATGACCTAGGTATGGCCGTGGCGAATAGCCTCGCTGCTGTTAAAAATGGTGCCCGTCGTGTCGAAGGAACCATTAATGGAATCGGGGAGCGGGCCGGCAATGCGGCGCTTGAAGAAGTAGCAGTTGCTCTCAATATTCGCGAAGACTATTTTCAAGTGGAGAGTCCGATTGTCCTTAATGAAACCATCAACACTTCTGAGTTGGTCTCTCGTTACTCTGGTATTCCAATTCCTAAAAACAAGGCAGTTGTTGGTGGCAATGCCTTCTCACACGAGTCTGGAATCCACCAAGATGGGGTCCTTAAAAATCCTCTTACTTATGAAATCATCACCCCTGAGTTGGTGGGTGTTAAGAGCAACAGCCTTCCGCTTGGAAAATTGTCTGGTCGCCATGCCTTTGTCGAAAAACTGCATGAGTTGGGACTGGAATTTACAGAGGAAGACATCAAGCCATTGTTTGCTAAGTTCAAATCTCTGGCAGACAAGAAACACGAGATCACAGATGCCGATATCCGCGCCCTTGTTGCCGGTACAGCAGTGGAAAATCCAGAAGGATTCCAATTTAACGATCTCCGCTTAACCACCAATGCAGACGAAACGATTACAGCAGCAGTTAGCCTCAGCAATGAAGAAGGGGAAGTGCTTGAGTTCCTTGCCAATGGTCAAGGGTCGGTTGAAGCCATCTTTAATGCGATTGATAAATTCTTCAACCAAACCGTTCGCTTGACCTCTTACAATATCGATGCAGTGACAGATGGGATCGACGCTCAAGCCCGTGTCTTGGTATCGGTGGAAAATGTCGATACAGATACGATCTTCAATGCCTCTGGTTTGGACTTTGACGTATTAAAAGCCTCTGCCATTGCTTATATCAATGCCAATACGCTGGTTCAAAAAGAGAATGCGGGTGAAATGGGACGAACTGTCTCTTACCGGGATCTTCCACAAGCCTAAGAGGAAATGAACATGACAAAGAAAATTGTAACACTTGCAGGAGATGGGATTGGCCCTGAGATCATGGCAGCTGGACTAGAGGTTCTCGCAGCCGTTGCTCCCAAAATTGGCTTTGATTATAGTCTAGAAGACAAACCTTTTGGGGGTGCTGGGATTGATGCCGCTGGCCACCCACTTCCCCAAGATACTCTCGAAGCAGCTAAAGGAGCGGATGCTATTCTTCTCGCAGCCATCGGGAGTCCTGAGTATGACCATGCTCCTGTTCGTCCAGAACAAGGCCTGCTCGCTATTCGCAAGGAATTAAATCTCTTTGCCAATATTCGTCCTGTACGGATTTTTGACGCCTTAAAACATCTGTCTCCTTTGAAACCAGAGCGTATCGAGGGTGTCGACTTTGTAGTCGTGCGTGAATTGACAGGTGGGATTTACTTTGGAGAGCATATCTTGAAAGAAGATACAGCGCGCGATATCAATGATTACAGCGCAGAAGAAATCCGTCGGATTATGCGCCAAGCCTTCAAAATTGCGCAAGGACGTGGCAAGAAAGTGACCAGTATCGATAAGCAAAATGTCCTTGCAACATCTAAATTATGGCGCCAAGTAGCAGAAGAAGTTGCCAAAGAATTTCCAGATGTGACCTTAGAGCACCAGCTTGTCGATAGTGCAGCCATGATCATGATCACCAATCCAGCTCGCTTTGATGTCGTCGTAACAGAGAATTTATTTGGAGATATCTTATCTGACGAATCGAGCGTCCTTCCAGGAACACTAGGCGTGATGCCATCTGCTAGTCATTCTGACCAAGGGCCAAGTATGTACGAACCGATTCATGGTTCAGCACCTGATATTGCTGGTCAAGGCATTGCCAATCCGATCTCCATGATCCTGTCCGTTGCCATGATGCTCCGAGACAGTTTTGGAGAAACAGCAGGTGCAGAAATGATCGAAGAAGCTGTCAATCAAACCTTGAATCAAGGAATCTTAACGCGAGATCTAGGTGGTCAGGCTTCTACTGCTGAGATGACTGCAGCCATTATTGGGAATCTCTAAGATGACTTGGAGAGATCGCTGTTTAGTTCTTATTGCTATTTGGAATAGTATCGTATTTCTGACCTATGGTTTAGATAAACGAAAAGCTATCCAAAAGAGGTGGCGGATTCCTGAAAAGGTCCTGTTACTCGAGAGCTGGCTACTTGGTGGATTCGGAGCTCTACTAGGCGGATATCTCTTTCACCACAAGGTGCGGAAATGGTATTTTCAAGCTAGCTGGTGGGGCAGTAGCCTACTTTTAGCAGGTGCCCTCTTTCTAATCCTTCAATGGATTTCCTAACAAGAAGATAAAAGGAGAAAGACGATGAGTGGAAAATCAATCTTTGATAAACTTTGGGACCGCCATGTTATTACAGGAGTGGAAGGGCAACCCCAACTCATGTATGTGGACCAACACTACATCCACGAAGTGACGAGTCCGCAAGCCTTTCAAGGATTACGGGATGCAGGACGCAAGGTCCGACGACCCGATTTAACCTTTGGAACCTTTGATCACAATGTTCCAACGGTCAATATTTTTGATATTCGTGATGTGATTTCAAAAGCCCAGATTGATAAATTAGCTGAGAATGTGGTGGACTTTGGGATTGATCATGCTGCCCATGGTTCTGCTAAGCAAGGAATCGTTCATATGGTGGGCCCTGAAACCGGTCGGACACAGCCTGGAAAATTTATTGTCTGTGGAGACAGCCATACCGCAACCCACGGAGCCTTTGGTGCCATTGCCTTTGGGATTGGAACCAGTGAAGTGGAGCATGTCTTTGCCACCCAAACCATCTGGCAAGTCAAACCAAAGAAAATGTTGGTTGAATTCACCGGAACCCCACAAAAAGGGATCTATTCAAAGGATTACATCCTAGCTTTGATAGCGCGCTACGGTGTTGCTTGTGGAGTTGGCTATGTCGTAGAGTATCGGGGAGAAGCAATTGATCGCTTGACCATGGAAGAACGCATGACCATCTGTAACATGTCGATCGAGTTCGGGTCCAAAATGGGGATCATGAATCCAGATGAGACGACCTTTGACTACCTCCGGGGACGCGAATGTGTGCCAGATGATTTTGAGGCCGCAGTAGCTGATTGGAAGACTATAGTCAGTGATGACGATGCCGTTTATGATAAGGTCATCCGTATGGATGTATCTGATCTTGCTCCGATGGTGACTTGGGGGACCAATCCTTCTATGGGAGTGGACTTTGAGACTCCATTTCCAGAGATTCGGGACATGAATGATGAACGGGCTTATCATTATATGGATCTTGAACCTGGCCAAAAACCAGCAGACATTGAATTAGGCTATATCTTTATCGGTTCTTGTACCAATGCGCGTCTCAGCGATTTGGAGTTGGCAGCCAAGTTTGTGAAAGGCAAAAAAATTGCGCCAAACTTAACTGCTATTGTGGTACCTGGCTCTCGTCCAGTTAAGCAAGCCGCTGAAAAATTAGGCTTAGACAAGATCTTCATGGATGCGGGCTTTGAATGGCGTGATCCAGGATGCTCCATGTGTCTAGGAATGAACCCAGACAAGGTTCCAGATGGCGTCCACTGTGCTTCTACTAGCAACCGGAACTTTGAAGATCGTCAAGGATTTGGGGCTAAGACCCATCTCTGTAGCCCAGCAATGGCCGCTGCAGCAGCAATCGCTGGTCGCTTTGTCGATGTGCGCCAAATGCCAGAAGTCGAGTAAAAGGAGGAAGCATGGAGAAATTTACCAGTTATACGGGAACTACAGTTCCTTTGATGAACGATAATATTGATACTGACCAAATCCTCCCCAAGCAATTCTTAAAGTTAATTGATAAAAAAGGTTTTGGGAAATACCTCATGTATGCTTGGCGCTATTTGGATGACCAATATACTGAGGATCCAGATTTTATCTTTAACAAGCCAGAATACCGCAAGGCGACCATTTTGATCACTGGTGACAATTTTGGGGCTGGTTCCTCTCGGGAGCACGCGGCCTGGGCTTTAGCTGATTATGGCTTTAAAGTCGTTATCGCCGGATCCTTCGGAGATATCCATTACAATAATGAGCTCAATAATGGCATGCTTCCGATTGTCCAACCGCTAGAGGTTCGTCAAAAATTGGCAAGTTTGAAGCCGACAGATCCAGTGACAGTAGATTTGGAAGAGCAGAAGATCATCTCGCCTGTTGGAGAGTTTTGCTTTGAGATCGATCAAGATTGGAAGCACAAATTACTCAACGGTCTAGATGATATTGGGATTACCCTCCAATACGAGGACTTGATTGCTGCTTATGAGAAGAATCGGCCCGCCTATTGGCAATAAAAATTGTATAGTTAATTAAGAATTTTCAGAAAATACATTGAAGCTTTTTGGGAATTTTGATAGAATAGAAAAAAAGAAATAGAAGAGGACGAAATTTATGACAAAACACATTCAATGGGACGGAACACTTTCACAAGAAGGATTTGACATTCTTAAAGGAGAGGGTGGCTGTATCGTCTGCCCTACCAAAGTCGGCTATATCATCATGACTAGCGACAAAGCTGGCTTGGAACGGAAGTTTGAAGCCAAAGAACGTAACCGCAACAAACCAGGTGTCGTTCTTTGTGGAAGCATGGATGAACTCCGCGCCCTTGCGCAATTGAATCCTGAAATTGAAGCCTTCTACCAAAAACATTGGGATGAAGATATCTTGCTTGGTTGTATCCTTCCTTGGCGTGAAGATGCCTATGCAAAATTACAAGCCTTCGGAGATGGACGCGAAGAACTCATGACAGACGTTCATGGAACCAGCTGTTTTGTCATTAAATTTGGTAAAGCTGGTGAGCAAATCGCCAAAGAAATGTGGGAAAAAGAAGGCAAGATGGTTTACGCCTCTTCAGCCAACCCTTCAGGTAAAGGAAACCGCGGGAAGGTTGAAGGAATTGGTGAGCGAATCGAAAGTGCCGTGGACTTGGTCATCGAAGCTGACGATTATGTAGCCTCTATCCAACCAGACAAGACCATTGAAACTCGCTATGAACAAGGTGTGATGGTCTCTATGGTTGATGCCGAAGGAAAATTGATTCCAGAACAAGGAGCAGGTAGCCGTTCTGTCAATACTTGTCCAGTTGTGATTCGTAAAGGATTGGATATTGATAAGATCATGATGCACTTATCTGATCATTTCAACTCTTGGAACTACCGCCAAGGGGAATACTATTAAGAAACAAAAAAGCATTCCATTTGGGATGCTGTTTTTGTGAAAGGATAAAAGATGGTATAATAGAGGCAAAGGATGTTCCAATAGAAGAGGAGTTAGTATGGTCTCCAGAAAAGCGTTTATCGATAAAGCCAATAAGGAAGGTTTTTCCTTCAACATCCAGATCCCATGGTGGCAGTACAATAACTTCAAGTCATTGGTTCGAAGAAAAAGGCTCTCTGAGGAGCAACTCTATCAGATCTTTCTTTCACTTTGTAGAGAGGTAGAAGACCGGCAAATGCAGGTAGTAGAGGATAAGAGGAAGTATCAGACCGGATTTTATGTAGCCGCATGTAATGGCCGCGAGTTCCGTTTTGAGTTTGCTTTTAAAAAGAACCAAGAACTAAGAGTTTATAATTTATTTGAGTCTGTCAATGGTCGTAAGAAACTAACCTTGATGGATCTGCTTGATTACATAATGGATTGACTATGAATAGAAACAATAAGGGTTCATTACAGATTGATAAAAGAAAGAGTGGTTCTATGATTTCAAGAGATGGATTTTTAGAAAGAATCAATCAGGAGGGATTTTCATTTAGTATTGACATCCCGCGCAGAAATTTTTCGGATTTTAAATCATTGGTTCGGAGAAGAAGAATTTCAGAAGAAGACCTCTATCAGCTGTTTTATGACTATTGTCAGGAGCTGGAAAACTGTCTAAAAGAAGCGGGAGATAAGCGACGCTTGCTCTTCAATAAGTTTCCAGTTAGCCCCGTTCATGATAAATATAAAACGAAATTTGATACAGTGGCACCCAACGGTCGTGAGTTTCGCTTTGAGTTTGTCTTCAGTAACGACAATCGTTTAAAAGTTTATCATCTTATCGAAACGGTTAATGGTCGTAGGAAAAAAACTCCTATGGAAATACTGATGGACTTGGTTGACGACTTATAATGCGTATCTGTTCAAGAATAAAAATGTAGCCCAATAAAAAAAAAAACTAGAGCGCTTGCTCTAGTTTTTTGGTTGTTGATGGGTGATGTTCTTTCCCCAAGGGATGAGATTTTCTTTTTTCTCTTTGATCCGTTGGATATTATCCTTGTGACGAAGAATGATCAAGGTCGCTAAGGCCAAGACAATGACTGTAAAAAGTGGATCATAGTTGTGCAAGATCCATCCAGTCAAAGGGAGAAGGAGGACCGATAGAATTGCGAGTAGCGCAACGGTAACACTCGAAAACGAGATCATACTGGTTAAATACAGGCTGGCTACAAAATACACAGCTAAAATGAGTAGCAGGATAGGCGAGAAACCAAGTAAAACACCAGCACTCGTCGCCACTGCTTTTCCACCCTTGAATCCAGCAAAAATTGGGAAAGTGTGCCCCAAAACGGCTAAGAGACCAAAGACCATCGGCGAGATCCCCTGAATTCCAAAGAAAGTCGGAAGGAGAACGGCCAAAGTTCCTTTCAAGAAATCAATCGTAAAGACAATGACCCCAGCTTTCTTCCCTAAAATCCGAAAGGTATTGGTCGTTCCTGTATTGCCCGAGCCATGTTCCCGTAAATTAATATGGAAAAAGATTTTCCCAATCCATAATCCCGAAGGAATGGAGCCTAACAGATAGGCTAAAATTAAAACACTTATTTCTTTTATCATACTCTCATTATATCAAAAAGCCATCGATAGAAAAAGCAATTTCTGGAGTTCAAGTGTGACATCTGAAGAAAGTGTCAAGCCAGCTTTTTTTACTGAGATATAGAAATCTCCATATAAAGAGAAAAAATTTTGCAAAATTTCCTAAAAAACTGTAATATAGAAAAGATGAACAAACAGGAGGTTCCTTGTGGCAAAAAAGGAAATCAATATTAATAATTATAATGACGATGCCATTCAGGTACTAGAAGGGTTGGATGCGGTCCGTAAACGTCCAGGGATGTATATCGGATCGACCGACGGAAATGGCTTGCATCACCTGGTCTGGGAGATCGTGGATAATGCGGTCGATGAAGCCTTGTCTGGCTTTGGATCACAAATCGATGTAACGATTAATAAAGATGGTTCTCTATCGGTAGAAGACCAGGGACGTGGAATGCCGACCGGGATGCATGCTATGGGCAAACCAACCGTTGAGGTGATCTTTACGGTCCTCCACGCCGGAGGGAAGTTTGGCCAAGGAGGCTATAAGACATCTGGAGGTCTTCATGGAGTGGGATCTTCTGTCGTCAATGCCCTTTCTAGCTGGCTAGAGGTAGAAATTACGCGTGATGGAGCTGTCTACAAGCAACGTTTTGAAGATGGGGGAAAACCAGTTACGACCCTTGAAAAGATTGGCTCTGCTCCCAAGTCTAAGACAGGGACCAAGGTCACCTTCATGCCAGATCCAACCATCTTTTCAACGACGGATTTCAAATTCAATACCATTGCTGAGCGAATCAAAGAATCAGCCTTCTTGCTGAAGGACGTGACGCTGACGCTGACCGATCTCCGTAAGGAAGAAGACAACCATGTGGCCTTTCATTATGAAAATGGTGTCCAAGATTTCGTAGAGTACTTGAACGAAGACAAGGAAACTTTGACACCTGTTCTCTACTTTAGTGGCGAATCAGATGGTTTTCAGGTAGAAGTGGCCATGCAATACAATGATGGCTACTCAGATAATATCTTGTCCTTCGTTAATAATGTTCGCACTAAAGATGGGGGAACCCATGAGACGGGTCTGAAGACAGCCATTACCAAGGCTATGAACGACTATGCAAGAAAGACAGGGCTCCTCAAAGAAAAAGACAAGAATCTGGAAGGATCAGATTACCGTGAAGGTTTGTCTGCGGTTCTTTCAATCTTGGTTCCAGAAGCTCATTTGCAGTTTGAAGGACAAACCAAAGACAAATTAGGAAGTCCCTTGGCTCGTCCAGTAGTCGATAGCATTGTTTCTGATAAATTGACCTTCTTCCTGATGGAAAATGGAGAATTGGCTTCTAATCTCATTCGTAAGGCTATTAAAGCACGGGATGCGCGTGAGGCCGCTCGAAAAGCGCGGGATGAAAGCCGAAATGGCAAGAAGAGCAAAAAAGACAAAGGACTTTTATCTGGTAAATTGACACCAGCCCAGTCTAAAAATCCTAAGAAAAACGAACTCTATCTGGTCGAAGGAGACTCAGCCGGCGGTTCTGCCAAACAAGGACGGGATCGGAAGTTCCAAGCGATTCTTCCACTTCGTGGGAAGGTTCTTAATACTGAGAAGGCCAATATGAGTGATATCCTCAAAAACGAGGAAATCAACACCATGATCTACACCATTGGTGCTGGAGTTGGGGCAGATTTCTCAGTGGAAGATGCTAACTACGATAAGATCATTATCATGACCGATGCGGATACGGATGGAGCCCACATTCAAACCTTGCTCCTAACTTTCTTCTATCGCTATATGCGCCCTTTGGTAGAAGCAGGTCATGTCTACATTGCACTTCCTCCTCTTTATAAGATGTCGAAAGGCAAAGGTAAGAAAGAAGAAGTAGCCTATGCTTGGACTGATAGCGAATTAGAAGAGTTGCGTCGGACCTTTGGCCGTGGAGCAACCCTCCAACGTTACAAAGGGTTGGGGGAAATGAATGCGGATCAGCTTTGGGAAACCACCATGAATCCAGAAACTCGTACCTTGATCCGCGTCACCATTGATGATTTAGCGCGTGCAGAACGTCGTGTCTCCGTCCTTATGGGAGATAAGGCTGCACCACGTCGTCAATGGATTGAAGATAATGTTAAGTTTACCTTAGAAGAAAATACGGTATTTTAATTACTTTCTACTATAAATTAAATAAGCTGGGATGTAGAAATGGTAAGGAATCGACATGAGAAATGATACAGAAATGATGAATCTGATTTTGCAAATAGCTGATACTCTAGAAGTAGAAGCAATTGCTTTATCTGGATCACGAACGAATCCTCGGGCACCAAAAGATGAATTTCAGGACTACGATGTGGTCTATATAGTTGAAAATCTGAACAACTTGTTATCTGATTTATCTTTGCTAGACCAGTTTGGAATGCGTCTGATTGAACAGCACAATGTCCTTGGACACCGTCGTCTGTATCTCATGCTCTTTGAAGACGGCAACCGTATCGATTTGACCCTCTGTCCCAAGGAGTCTATCCAAGAGTGGGTGGACAGCGAAGCAAATTTTGAAGTTATAAAAGACGACAAAGGCTTGTTTGAAGCCTATCAGCCTAATTCCAAGCGCTATTGGACCGCTCCGCCTACTGAAGAGGAATTTGCAGCCTCCTGCAATGAATTTTGGTGGGTATCGGCTTATGTCGTCAAGGCCATTCGAAGAAATCAACTCATCTATGCGACTGATCACCTCTATGGCATTTGTCAGCAAGAACTCCTCAAGGTCTTAGCTTGGCAGGTGACAAGCGATAGGGGAGTAGTTGACATCGGAAAGAACTACAAGTACCTCTTCCAGTATCTTCCAGCTGAGCAAGAGAAGGAGTTCTCAGTTTTGCTTGATTTATCCAGTTTCGATAAAATCACTCAGTCTTTATTTGCTACCATGGGGCTATTCGATCGAGAAGCTCAAATTCTGGCCCAAAAGATGGGATTTACTTACGATAAGGAAGTGGCTGAGAAGATGATAGCTTATGCTAAAGAGAAACTTTCAAATCATTAATGAATCTATTTTAAACTAAAAAAAGGATCCTTTGGTTACTTGGTGTAACTGAATTCCTCTATATATAAAAGACTACTCAACATTCTTTGAAAGGAGTTGAACACGCCCTTAGTGCTGTGTAAAAAAGATAAATTTCTTATTTTCACTTTGTATTTTACGGGCTTTGTATCTTATGTCTAATATTCAAAATATGTCCTTGGAGGACATCATGGGGGAGCGCTTTGGTCGCTACTCCAAATACATTATTCAAGAACGGGCTCTTCCTGATATTCGGGATGGCTTGAAACCTGTTCAACGGCGGATTCTTTATTCTATGAATAAGGATGGCAATACCCATGACAAGGGCTACCGCAAGTCTGCCAAGTCTGTCGGAAATATCATGGGGAATTTCCACCCTCACGGGGACATTTCCATCTACGATGCCATGGTCCGCATGTCTCAGGACTGGAAGAACCGTGAGATTTTAGTTGAAATGCACGGAAACAATGGTTCCATGGACGGTGATCCACCAGCAGCCATGCGTTATACCGAGGCGCGTTTATCTGAAATTGCAGGATATCTCCTGCAAGATATCGAAAAGAACACAGTACCATTTGCCTGGAACTTTGACGATACAGAAAAAGAGCCAACTGTTTTGCCTGCAGCCTTTCCAAACCTCTTGGTCAATGGAGCTACAGGGATTTCAGCTGGTTACGCGACTGATATTCCGCCACACAACCTTGCAGAAGTCATCGATGCCGTGGTCTACATGATCGACCATCCATCTGCCAAGGTAGACAAGCTCATGGAGTTTCTACCTGGACCTGATTTCCCAACGGGTGCCATTATCCAAGGGCGAGACGAGATCAAGAAAGCCTATGAAACAGGTAAGGGACGGGTGGTTGTCCGCTCTAAGACAGAAATCGAGCAACTCAAAGGTGGTAAGCAGCAAATCGTGGTTACCGAAATTCCTTATGAGATCAACAAGGCTGTTTTGGTCAAGAAGATCGATGATGTTCGTGTCAACAACAAGGTTGCCGGTATCGCTGAGGTTCGAGATGAGTCTGACCGAGATGGGCTTCGCATTGCCATTGAGTTGAAGAAAGATACCAATGCAGATTTGATCTTGAACTACTTGTTCAAGTATACAGACTTGCAGGTCAACTACAACTTCAATATGGTGGCAATTGACAACTATACCCCCCGTCAAGTGGGGATTGTGCCAATCCTGTCTAGCTACATTGCTCACCGTCGGGATATCATTGTCGCTCGCTCGCGCTTTGACAAGGAAAAAGCCGAACGACGCCTCCATATCGTAGAGGGCTTGATCCGCGTCATTTCTATCCTCGATGAAGTGATTGCCTTGATCCGAGTTTCTGATAACAAGGCAGATGCTAAGGAAAACCTCAAGGTTAGCTATGATTTCACGGAAGAACAAGCAGAAGCTATCGTCACCTTGCAATTGTACCGCTTGACCAATACAGATATCGTCACCTTGGAAGAAGAGCATGCCAGTCTCAAAGAGCAAATCGCGACCTTGGCAGCCATCATTGGGGATGAACGGACTATGTTTAACCTCATGAAGAAGGAATTGCGTGAAGTCAAGAAACTCTTTGGCAATCCGCGGCGTAGTGAGTTGCAAGACACTGCTAAAACGATTGAGATCGATACAGCTAGTCTGATCGTTGAAGAGGAAACCTTCGTCAGCGTGACCCGTGCGGGTTACATTAAACGGACCTCTCCTCGTTCCTTCAATGCGTCGACAGTGGAAGAAGTCGGTAAGCGGGACGACGATGAATTGATTTTTGTAGAGCCTGCTAAGACCACTCAGCATCTCTTACTCTTTACCAACTTGGGGAATGCCATTTATCGACCAATTCATGAATTGACAGATACCAAGTGGAAGGATATCGGCGAGCACCTCAGTCAGACCTTGACCAATTTCGAGCAAGAGGAAGAAATTCTCTTTGCGGAGATTGTGGATCAGTTTGAGGGAGTAACCTATTTTGCAGCAACTCAACAAGGACAAATCAAGCGCTTTGAACGCAAGGAATTAAGCCCATGGCGGACTTATCGTTCTAAATCGACTAAGTATGCTAAGCTAAAAGACCAAGACGACCGTATCGTAGCAGTTGCGCCAGTTGTTCTTGAAGACATCATGATTATTACCAAAAATGGGTATGGGTTGCGCTTCAATGTTGAGGAGGTCCCTGTCGTAGGAGCCAAAGCAGCAGGGGTCAAAGCCATTAACCTCAAAGACGGAGATCAAGTTGCTGCCGCCTTTAAGTCGACAACTCCAAGCATGTACATTTTGACTCAACGAGGCAGTCTCAAACGGATGTTACAAGACGATATTCCTGTGACCAGTCGGGCTAAACGGGGACTACAGGTCTTGCGTGAGTTGAAAAATAAACCACACCGCGTCTTCAAGGCAGGTCCAGTCTTCACTGACCAGGGAGATTTTGATCTCTTTACGAGCCAAGAAGAAGTGGCAGAGCAAGATCAAATTCTTCAGATCACTTCCACAACAGGTCAGGTGACAGAAATTGATTTGACACAATTAAGCATTTCTGAAAGAACAAGCAATGGATCCTTTGTCAACGATACCATTTTGGATCAAGAAGTTTTTTCAGCTACTATCAAATAAAAGAAAGCGTCGGTCCATTCTAGGACTGACTTTCTTTAAAAATAAATTTTCTGAAAATTGAAAATTTCGCTTGAAATTCTCATGAAATGGTGTACAATAGTGTACATAGATTGAGAAACTGAATCGACCTGCATCAGATCGACTAGGAATAGAAAGAATTAAAAGGAGCACTATCATGACAGTATCACTTGATTGGGAAAACCTTGGCTTTTCATATATGAATTTACCTTATCGCTATTTGGCACATTATCGCAATGGAGCTTGGGAAAAAGGGGAATTGACAGAAGATGCGACCTTGCATTTGTCCGAATCCTCTCCAAGTTTGCATTACGGTCAGCAAGCCTTTGAAGGGTTGAAAGCCTACCGTACAAAAGATGGAAGCGTCCAATTGTTCCGTCCAGATCAAAATGCCAAACGTTTGCAACGTACAGCAGATCGTTTGTTGATGCCTCAAGTTCCAACAGATATGTTTGTAGATGCTTGTAAGGCAGTGGTAAAAACCAATGAAGAGTACGTTCCACCATATGGTACTGGTGCAACACTTTATCTTCGTCCACTTTTGATTGGGGTTGGTGATATTATTGGTGTGCATCCAGCAGATGAGTATATCTTTACCATCTTTGCCATGCCTGTCGGTAACTACTTTAAAGGTGGTTTGGTTCCAACGAACTTCTTGATTCAAGATGAGTATGACCGTGCTGCACCACATGGTACAGGGGCTGCAAAAGTTGGTGGGAACTACGCAGCGAGTATGTTGCCAGGTAAGATTGCGCATGATCGTAACTTCTCTGACGTGATTTACCTTGATCCAGCGACGCACACCAAGATTGAAGAAGTTGGTTCTGCAAACTTCTTTGGTATCACTGCTAATAAAGAATTTGTGACCCCATTGAGTCCTTCTATCTTGCCATCGATCACCAAGTACTCTTTACTTTATTTGGCAGAACACCGTCTTGGTATGACACCAATTGAAGGGGATGTCTTTATCAATGATTTGGATCGCTTTGTAGAAGCAGGAGCTTGTGGTACCGCAGCTGTCATCTCTCCAATCGGAGGCGTTCAACACGGAGATGACTTCCATGTCTTCTATTCTGAAACAGAGGTAGGTCCTGTCACACGGAAACTCTATGACGAGTTGACCGGTATCCAATTTGGCGATGTCGAAGCGCCAGAAGGATGGATTGTCAAAGTCAATTAAAACGAAAGCATCTGAGACAAAAGTGTCCAAGCTTCAATGAGAACGAGTCTTAACGAAAGAACACAGCAGCTAATGTTTCTCTTCATTCGCTTTTAGGCTCAAAAGAGTGCCGAATGACCTTTTCGGGGGTGGGATAAAGAAGGAATTTCTAACTAAATTCTTTCTGACCCACTCCCTTTTCTCTTGCGTCATCAAGAGAATTTTTGTAAAATAGAAAAAGTGAAAAGAGGGTTGAAATGAGTAAAAAAGATAAGAAAATTGAGATTCAAATCGTTGATAGTAAAGTAATCGTCGGAAAAGACACTTTTGATGGGTTCACTTTGTCCATCGGTAAGAAAACGATTGGTGAAATTGCAGACATGGCAGGTCAATTTGCCATTATCAAAAATGGAAATGTGGATTCACTTTACAAAAAGCTTGAAAAAGCCGTTGAAATTTTAATAGAAAATTATAATTTGAATAAATAAGGGCTTGCAATCATAGTAAATCAATGGTATAATAGATCCTGTTGATTTATATGGAGAGATAGCGAAGAGGCTAAACGCGGCGGACTGTAAATCCGCTCCTTCGGGTTCGGGGGTTCGAATCCCTCTCTCTCCATTAGCGTTCATTGTGACGATGATAAAGTGACAGATGTCAGCGCTCTTTTTGGGGTATAGCCAAGCGGTAAGGCAAGGGACTTTGACTCCCTCATGCGTTGGTTCGAATCCAGCTACCCCAGTTCTTAGGTAATATCAGATAAGTGATAAAATATCTATCCAGGTATTTTATTTCTTTATAGGATGAGTCGTTAAAGATTGTAGTTGATCTCATTGCGAGTGCTTGCTTAGGAAAAATAATTATAAGTATGTCAAGTTTTAGAAAACTTGATTGTTGGAGGATTTTTTAGATGAATGAATTTGAAGATTTGCTAAACAGTGTTAGCCAAGTTGAACCAGGTGACGTTGTTACTGCTGAAGTATTGACAGTTGACGCGAACCAAGCTAACGTTGCAATCTCTGGAACTGGTGTCGAAGGTGTCTTGACTCTTCGCGAATTGACAAACGATCGTGATGCTGATATCAACGACTTGGTAAAACCAGGTGAAACACTTGAATTGCTTGTTCTTCGTCAAGTAGTTGGGAAAGATACTGATACAGTAACTTACCTTGTATCTAAAAAACGTTTGGAAGCTCGCAAAGCATGGGACAAATTGGTCGGACGTGAAGAAGAAGTTGTTACTGTTAAAGGAACTCGCGCTGTTAAGGGCGGACTTTCAGTAGAATTTGAAGGACTTCGTGGATTTATTCCAGCTTCAATGCTTGATACTCGTTTTGTACGTAACACTGAACGTTTCGTAGGTCAAGAATTTGATGCTAAAATCAAAGAAGTAGATCCGAAAGAAAACCGCTTCATCCTTTCTCGTCGTGAAGTTGTTGAAGCTGAATCAGCTGCAGCACGCGCAGAAGTATTTGGTAAATTGAACGTTGGTGACGTTGTAACTGGTAAAGTTGCACGTATCACAAGCTTCGGTGCTTTCATCGACCTTGGTGGTGTTGATGGATTGGTTCACTTGACAGAATTGTCACACGAACGCAACGTATCACCTAAATCAGTAGTAACTGTCGGTGAAGAAATCCAAGTGAAAGTTCTTGACTTGAACGAAGAAGAAGGTCGTGTATCACTTTCATTGAAAGCTACAACACCTGGACCTTGGGATGGCGTAGAACAAAAATTGGCTGCTGGTGATGTTATCGAAGGAACTGTTAAACGTTTGACTGACTTCGGTGCATTCGTTGAAGTATTGCCAGGTATCGACGGACTTGTACACATCTCACAAATTTCACACAAACGTGTTGAAAATCCAAAAGATGTTCTTAAAGTTGGACAAGAAGTAACTGTTAAAGTTCTTGAAGTAAATGCTGCAGATGAACGTGTATCACTTTCTATCAAAGCTCTTGAAGAACGTCCAGCTCAAGAAGAAGGCGAAAAACAAGAAAAACGTCAATCTCGCCCACGTCGTCCAAAACAAGAAAAACGTGACTTTGATCTTCCAGAAACTCAAACTGGATTCTCAATGGCTGACTTGTTTGGCGATATCGAATTGTAATATTTAAAAGAGGCTGGGACAAAAATCCTAGCCTCTCAATTGTTTTTGGATTGTCGAGCAAGACGCAGGGGTTGAGTGGGCTCTACTACGCTGATCTCATCAGCTTTTACAGCCCTACTCAACTGTGCGGAGGTGGGACGACGAAATCGAATTCTAACGAATTACCGATTTCTGTCCCACTCTCTTTTTTACTTGTAAAATTCTCAAGAATTTGATATACTATAACAGTTGCCACCCTTAGTGTAATGGATATCACGTAAGATTCCGGTTCTTGAGATGGGGGTTCGATTCCCTCAGGGTGGAAAGAAGAAAAGGTTGAGAAGTCTCTCAGCCTTTTTATCTTATGTTCATAGCTCAAAAAAAGACTCTCAAATTTGAGAGTCTTTTTTAATTGAATTAGTTGATAGATGCTTCTTGGAATTCAGGGTTTTTCCATGCTTCATCAATGATTGCTTGCAATTCATCAGCAGAAGCTTTCATTTTTTGTTGTTCCGCATCGTTCAATGGGATGTTCACTGGACGAACAATACCGTGTGCACCTACGATAGCAGGTTGACCGATAAAGACGTTGCTAACACCATATTGACCTTCTTGGAATACAGAAAGTGGAAGTACTGCATTTTCATCATCAAGGATTGCTTTAGTGATACGAGCAAGGGCAACAGCGATACCGTAGTATGTAGCTCCTTTTTTGTTGATGATAGTGTAAGCAGCGTCACGAACACCTTCGAACAATTCAATCAATTCAGTTTCTTGAACGTTTTGAGTGTCTTTAAGGAATTCTTCAAGGTTTACACCAGCGATGTTAGCGTGTGACCATACTGCGAATTCTGAGTCGCCGTGTTCACCCATGATGTAGGCGTGTACTGAACGAGCGTCCACATCCAATTTTTCAGCCAAAGCTTGACGGAAACGAGCTGAGTCAAGAGAAGTACCTGATCCGATAACACGTTCTTTAGGGAATCCAGAGAATTTCCATGTAGAGTATGTCAATACGTCAACTGGGTTAGCAGCTACAAGGAAGATACCGTTAAATCCAGATTTCACTACTTCTGTAACGATTGATTTGTTGATCGCAAGGTTTTTACCAACAAGGTCAAGGCGAGTTTCACCTGGTTTTTGAGGAGCACCTGCAGTAATCACAACAAGGTCAGCGTCTGCACAGTCAGCGTACTCAGCCGCATAAATCTTCTTAGGTGAAGTGAAGGCAAGGGCGTGGCTAAGGTCAAGCGCATCTCCGACTGCTTTTTCGTGCAATTGAGGAATTTCGATAATTCCAAGCTCTTGTGCAATTCCTTGGTTGACAAGTGCAAAAGCATAAGATGAACCTACGGCACCGTCACCGACAAGGATAACTTTTTTGTGTTGTTTAGTCAAATTCATGAGTCTAAACGTCTCCTTCATATTTTTTTGAGATAGATTCTCATACGTTTTCATTCTACCACTTTTGAAAGTCTTTGTCATCTAATACAGTATGAAACAGCGATGTAAACGTTTTTATGTTTGTGTTCCTAAGAAGAAAAAAAGGCTAAAATGTGTTATAATAGTATGGTGAATTAAGTAAAGAGAGGCATTTTTTGAATGCAGGATAAGAATCTAATTGATGTGAATTTAACATCAGAAATGAAGACGAGTTTTATCGATTATGCCATGAGTGTTATCGTTGCTCGTGCCCTCCCTGATGTTCGTGATGGTTTGAAACCTGTTCACCGTCGTATTTTGTACGGAATGAATGAATTGGGTGTTACCCCAGATAAACCACACAAGAAATCAGCCCGTATTACAGGGGATGTTATGGGTAAATACCACCCACACGGAGATTACTCTATTTATGAAGCCATGGTTCGGATGGCGCAATGGTGGAGTTATCGCTACATGTTAGTGGATGGTCATGGAAACTTTGGTTCTATGGACGGTGATGGCGCCGCTGCACAACGGTATACAGAAGCCCGTATGAGTAAGATTGCTCTTGAAATGTTGCGGGATATCAATAAAAATACAGTAGATTTCGCAGATAACTATGATGCCAGCGAGCGCGAACCTTTGGTCTTACCTGCACGTTTCCCTAACCTTCTCGTCAATGGTGCTACTGGTATTGCCGTTGGGATGGCAACCAATATTCCTCCTCACAATTTGGGAGAAACCATTGATGCAGTGAAGCTGATGATGGATAATCCTGAGGTAACGACCCGTGAACTTATGGAAGTTCTTCCTGGTCCAGATTTTCCGACAGGTGCTTTGGTCATGGGGAAATCAGGTATCCACAAAGCCTATGAAACAGGAAAAGGCTCAATTGTTCTTCGTTCTCGTACAGAAATTGAAGTAACTAAGAGTGGCCGTGAACGGATTGTTGTCACTGAGTTCCCTTATATGGTCAATAAAACCAAGGTTCACGAGCACATCGTTCGCTTGGTGCAAGAAAAACGGATCGAAGGGATTACAGCTGTACGTGATGAATCAAACCGTGAAGGGGTTCGTTTTGTGATTGAGGTCCGCCGAGATGCTTCGGCTAACGTTATTTTGAACAACCTCTTTAAGATGACACAAATGCAAACCAATTTTGGATTCAATATGTTGGCGATCCAAAATGGAGTTCCAAAGATTCTTTCTCTTCGCCAAATTTTAGGTGCTTATATTGAGCACCAGAAAGAAGTGGTGACTCGACGGACCATCTTTGATAAAGAAAAAGCGGAAGCACGTGCCCATATCTTAGAAGGTTTGCTCATTGCCTTGGATCACATCGATGAAGTGATACGGATTATCCGCAATAGCCAGACAGACGCTGAAGCACAAGCTGAATTGATGGCTAAATTCAAGCTTTCTGAACGTCAAAGCCAAGCTATTTTGGACATGCGTCTTCGTCGTTTGACCGGTTTGGAACGAGACAAGATCCAAAGTGAATACGATGATTTGGTTGCCTTGATTGCTGATTTGGCTGATATTTTGGCGAAACCAGAACGTGTGGCTACCATCATCAAGGAAGAATTGGAAGAAGTCAAACGCAAGTTTGGCGATGCTCGCCGAACTGAGTTGATGATCGGAGAAGTCCTTTCTCTTGAAGATGAGGACTTGATCGAAGAAACAGATGTCTTGATCACCCTTTCTAATAAAGGTTACATCAAACGTTTGGACCAAGCAGAATTCACTGCTCAAAAACGTGGTGGACGTGGGGTTCAAGGAACTGGTGTCAAAGATGATGATTTTGTCCGTGAACTAGTATCTACGAGCACTCATGATCATTTGCTCTTCTTTACCAATAAGGGGCGTGTCTATCGTCTGAAAGGTTATGAGATTCCAGAATATGGCCGGACAGCCAAAGGATTGCCAATCGTCAACCTCTTAAAATTGGACGAAGGTGAATCGATTCAAACCATTATTAATGTGGAGCAAGATCGCAGTGACGAAGCCTATCTTTTCTTTACGACGCGACAAGGTTTGGTCAAGAGGACCAATGTAGCTGAATTTTCAAATATTCGTCAGAACGGTCTCAAAGCTTTGAATCTGCGTGATGAGGATGAATTGATCAATGTCTTTCTTACAGACGGCAATACTGACGTCATTATCGGTACCAAGTATGGTTATTCTGTCCGCTTTAATGAGGCTGTAGTCCGGAATATGGGTCGTTCTGCCACAGGTGTACGTGGTGTGAATCTCCGTGAAGGAGACAAGGTTGTTGGGGCTAGTGTCGTTACGGACCAAGATGAAGTATTGATCATCACGGAAAAAGGATATGGTAAGCGGACATTGGCTAGCGAATACCCAACAAAAGGCCGTGGTGGTAAAGGTATCAAAACCGCCAATATTACAGAGAAAAATGGTCCCTTAGCTGGTCTTTTAACCGTTAAAGGGGATGAAGATCTGATGATCATTACCGATACCGGAGTCATGATCCGCACAAGTGTTGGTAATATCTCTCAAACGGGTCGTTCAACTCAGGGTGTGAAAGTCATGAGACTGGATCAGGATGCGAAAATTGTGACCTTTACAACAGTCCAGCCCGATGAAAAAGATGAAGAAGTAGTGGAAGAAAACGAATAGATAAGGGGACAGCATGTCACGCAAAAGAAAAAAGAAAAAGAGTTTACGCAATACTCTTATCAACATCGTTGCAACACTTTTGATTATTCTCTCGCTTCTCTTGATTTTCAATGCTCCGATCCGAAACATGATTATGGTTTGGCATACCAACCAATATCAGGTTAGCAAGGTCGATAAAAAAACCATTGACAAGAATAAAGAAGTGAAGACGAGCTTTGATTTCCAACATGTCCAGTCACTCTCGACGGAAGCCGTCATCAATGCCCAATGGCAAGCTCAAAAGCTACCAGTAATTGGGGGGATTTCGATTCCTGAATTAAACATGAACCTTCCGATCTTTAAGGGGCTTGAAAATGTAGCCCTCTACTACGGAGCAGGGACCATGAAGGAAAACCAAGTCATGGGGCAAGGCAATTATTCTCTTGCTAGTCACCATGTATTTGGCCTAACTGGAGCAAATGCCATGTTATTCTCACCATTAGAGAAAGCCAAGGCGGGAATGAAGATCTACATCACGGACAAAGAAAAAATCTATACTTATGTCATCTCGTCAGTTGAGACAGTGACTCCAGATCGTGTAGATGTCATTCAAGATCGTGAAGGCGTTAATGAGATCACTTTAGTGACCTGTGAGGATGCTGCAGCGACTTACCGTACGATTGTAAAAGGAAATTTGGAAACCTCTGTTGACTATGACAAGGCTCCAAAAGACATCCTGGATTCATTCAGCAAGTCTTATAATCAAATGCAACTTTAAGAAAATAAAGCCCGAGACAGAAATGTCTGGGCCTTTTCTATGTAGGAGGCTGGGAGAAATTCTTGTAAAATTGTAAGAGATTGGTAATATAATGTAAGGAACTTGTCATAATATTAAGGGAAAATCAGTATATAATAAGAGGAGAAAGAGTATGATAAGGAGGTAGAATAGTGACGAAAGAGCGAATTTATCATCTCTTGCATCATTTCTACAATCTCTTAGTAAATGATTTTCCACGAAATGGTTTAATTACGAAAGGAATCTACGAAGTAGAGCAGGTCTACCAAGCTTTAGAGGCCATACCTCAGAGCCAGGAGTACTTGATTCGCTGTGAAATTCAACAGTTTTTAAAGGAGCTTGAACAAGTTCAAACAGGTTACCAGATCCGCTTTAATAAAGATGAAGTCTTAGTGTTAGATGATTTGAAGCAGGAAATCGCCTGTAAATAATGAAAGGTTGTCGTTTTCTCCATTTATTACGAATTAATAAGTGAGGAGGAAATTATGTACGACATATCATTTATTGAACCATCTTTGCTTCCTAGAGAACGTTTGGTTTCTGAAGGGGTGGATAAGCTGAGTCATCAAGAATTGTTATCCATTCTCTTACGGACAGGCAATAAGCAAAAAAGCGTTTATGAGATTGCACAAGGGCTTTTGAGTTCGGTTAATAGTTTAAAGGAGTTAAGTCAATTAACCCTAGAGGAGCTACAGGAAATCTCTGGCATTGGCCGGGTGAAGGCCATCGAACTTCAGGCTGTGATTGAGTTTGGACGAAGGATTCATAAAGATGAATTAATGAGTTCTGAACAGATCATGAGCAGTCAGAAATTGGCCCATAAAATTCAACAGGAAATCGGCCATAAGAAACAGGAACACCTGGTTGCCCTCTATTTAAATACGCAGAATGAAATTATCCATCAACAGACCATTTTTATTGGAACGGTGAATCGAAGTATTGCGGAGCCGCGTGAAATCCTGCATTATGCACTGAAGCACATGGCAACCTCTATCATCTTGGCTCACAATCATCCATCTGGTGCCGTATTTCCCAGTAAAAATGATGATGAAGTAACGCAACGAGTTTTAGAGGCCTGTGAAGTGATGGGCTTAACCCTATTGGATCACTTGATTGTATCTGAAGAAAACTATTATAGTTACCGAGAAGAAACTGATTATTTGGTATAAAAAAGAGAGTGGGACAGAAATCAGTAATTCGTTAGAATTCGATTTCGTAGTCCCACCTCCGCACAGTTGAGTAGGGCTGTAAA
>NZ_KV834649.1:23428-32890 GCF_001837905.1 Streptococcus sp. HMSC076C09 | reverse complement strand
ATCCAAAAATAATTGAGAGGCTAGGATTTTTGTCTCAGCCTCTTTTCTTGTTAATGTATAAGTCTTTATTCTTCGTTTTTACGCATAAAATAAAGAAGTGTTTGCAATTCACTAGTAAGATCGACATATTGGACAACAACCTCTTTAGGAACTGTCAGATGGACTGGAGAAAAGCTTAGAATTCCTTTGACACCAGCATCTACTAAAAGACTAGCAACTTCTTGAGCCTTAACACTTGGAACAGTTAGAATGGCTGTTTGAATGCCTTCTTTTTTGAGATTCTCTTTGATCGTAGAAATCCCATAAATGGGGATCCCATCCTTACTTTTGGTATTAATCAGTTCATGATCATCTACATCAAAAGCCATGACAATTTTCATTTTATTTCGCTCATGGAAACGGTAATTAAGAAGGGCGCTTCCCATATTTCCGATCCCAACAATAGCGACATTAGTAATAGCATTGTCATTTAAAAGATCTGCAAAGAAGTTCATCAGTTTTTTTACATCATAACCAAATCCACGTCTTCCCAATTCACCAAAATAAGAAAAATCTCTGCGAACAGTAGCAGAGTCAATCCCAATTGCATCCGCAATTTGCTTGGAATTGGCGCGCTCTATTTTTTCAGAGTTAAAGCGTTTAAAAATGCGGTAGTAGAGCGATAAGCGTTTTGCTGTTGCGCGTGGAATTGGAGTATTTTTATCATGTTTCACAATATCACAACCTTTCCCTCTTATTGTATAGGAAGATTGTGAAAAAATCAACTATCTTGAACGGTTTTTCAAAAATATTTTTGTCTAAAGAAAAAGCTGATGGTGATGGGAGAGTTCCATCAGCATCAGCTTAGTTTTCAGCTTGCTCTAACTTTTTCAAAAAAGCATAGAGCCCATCGACTCTCCCCTTATAGGGGAGTTTTTCACCCTTGTATTCAATGGAAACAATTGAGTAAGAGTCAGGCAGGGTTACACAGCCTGAAAATGCTAGGATGCAGGCTGCAAGGTCGGGATAAGTAGTCATTCGTTCTACTTGGTAAGCGTCGATATAAGTTAGGGTTACCATATTAGACCTCTGTTTTGTTGAAAATTTCTCTTTCGACAAGACTATCCATTAGGAAATAAAATTTTTGTTGGATAATGTCATTTTCTGGATTTTTAAAGATATTCACCAGACGAAGTCCAGACTTATCTGTAATATTGATTTTAAAACCTGTGAGGTCTTTGTTGAAGATAATTTTAAGCAAGAAGCCTTCACCGCTATTTGGAACAGCTTCGAGCAAACGATTTAACTCGTAATTTCCAACTTTTGTAACAGCAAATGTATTGTCACGTAAGGTATATTTTTTAACATTTGGGTGTAGACTATAGGTATATTTGCAGTCTTTCAATGAAACACTTGTTTCAAAAGCCATATTGTTCTCCTATGATAAAATTTCTTTAAGTTTTGAGAGGAAGTCTTGAACCTCCTCTACGCTATTGAGTTCTGAAAAACTAATTCGAAGGGATTCTTTTAGGCGTGAGCTATCTTTTCCATAGAGCGCCTCAAGGACATGGCTGGGTTGAACTGTACCAGCGGTACAAGCAGAACCTGTAGAGACAGAAATTCCAGCAAGATCGAGTCGCATCAGTAAAACGTCATTTTGGACACCCGGAAAGCCAAGGTTCCAAACAAATGGAAGATGATTCTCATTCGCATTTACGTAGTAGTCGTAGGCTGCTAAACCATTGACTAGCTCTTGGCCGAGTTTTTGAACCTGGTGGAAATTTTCTTCTTGATGAAGTGTAGCTTGCTGAAGCGCGGTTGCCATCCCGACAATAGAAATGAGATTTTCCGTACTGGCTCTCATCTTACTTTCCTGATCCCCACCATGTAAAAGATTATCAAAATCTGGGGAGGTTGCATAAAGGAAACCGACGCCCTTTGGTCCATGGAATTTGTGGGCAGAAGCACTGAGAAAATCAATTCCCAACTCTTCGGGATAGACAGGGACCTTTCCAATTGCTTGGACAGCATCAACATGAAAGGCAGCTGGATGATTTTTTAAGAGTTCTCCAATTTCTTTAATCGGTAGAAGATCGCCTGTCTCGTTATTGGCAAACATGGTAGAGACAAGAATGGTATCCGGTCTAAGAGCCGCCTTGATATCACTAGCCTGAATGCGTCCATCTCTTGGTTGGACGATCGTAACTTCAAATCCGAAACGTTCTACAAGATATTCGATGGGTTCTAGAACCGCATGGTGTTCCAAAGCGGTAGTAATGATGTGTTTGCCATCTGCTTGGTGTTTCAAGCAGTAGCCTTTTATAACGGTATTATTACTTTCTGATCCACCTGAGGTGAAAAAAATCCGATTTGGAAGAGTATGGAGGGACTGAGCAATCTGCTCGCGAGACTCTCGAAGGAGTTTACTAGCCATCCGCCCATGAGCATGAAGACTCGATGGATTTCCAAAAGTGGTCTTCATAGTTGCAGACATTTTATCAATGACTTCAGGTAGAAGGGGAGTTGTTGCGGCATTATCAAAATATATCACATTAAGACCTTATTTCTTGTGGTAGGCAAATAGAGGACTAACAGGTTTTCTTTCTTGAATGCGAACAATAGCTTCAGCGATCAGTTCGCTAGCTGTCAGATAGTTAATATTTTTTGGAGTTGATCCGTTTGGGGCAACAGAATCAGTTACCAAGATTTCTTTGATTGGAGCTTGGTCTAATAACTCGACAGCTCCTTTCACAAATAAACCATGGCTTGAAACAGCATAAATTTCAGTAGCACCTTCGCGTTCGACGATTTTCGCAGCTTCTGAGAATGTCTTCCCAGTATTGAGGATATCGTCAATCAAGATCGCTTTTTTATCTTTGACATCCCCGATAATATAGCCATAATCACGGTTCGCATCATCTTGCTCGTAATCAATGATGGCAATCGGTGCATCAAGATATTCTGCTAAACTACGAGCTCGTTTGACACCTGAATTTTTAGGACTGACGACTACAACATCAGGACCAGTTAGACCTTTGTTGATGTAGTGCTCTGCAAAAAGTGGAATGGTAAAGAGGTTATCCACGGCAATATCGAAGAAACCTTGAACCTGCACTGCATGGAGATCCAGTGTGACGACACGATCCACCCCAGCTTTGACCAACATGTTTGCGACGAGTTTAGCAGTGATTGGTTCACGAGGAGCAGCAGTCCGGTCTTGGCGAGCATAACCGAAGTAAGGCATGACCACATTGACAGTATTTGCGCTGGCCCGTTGGCAAGCATCTACCATAATTAAGAGTTCCATCAAGTGATTGTTGACAGGGAAACTGGTTGATTGAATGATATAAATATCATATCCACGAACACTTTCCTCAATATTGACTTGGATTTCACCATCTGAGAATTGACGGGATGAAATTTTCCCAAGTGGAACCCCAGCGTGATCCGCAATCTTTTGCGCAATCTCTGGATTTGAATTGAGAGAGAAGAGCTTCATATTTTTTTTATCTGACATGTGATTCCAACCTCATTTAGATTTTTGATCTTAGCACTATTTTAGCAAAAATTTGCGATAATTTCAGCTATTTTACAATCTTTCCGCCAATCTGGCGATTTTATTTTTAGCAGCTTTGTAGACGATTCCATGCTCTTTGATGAACTGATGGAAATTTTCTTCCTGCTCAGCAGTTTCGACCTCGATTTCCAACTCATAATCTTCAGTGTCTAGATAGAGACTGTGGTCTAGTGCTACTAAGCCTGCATCAGTTTCTTTTTCGAATCGTTCTGTTGTAAGGCTTCCCCAGACCGCGAGGTGTTCAACGGGGATTTCTTTAGAGATCAAGAGGTTTTTGATTTCTCCGTCAGGAAACTGTTGGTGTTGAAGAATCTCCTTGGTTTCTTCTGGGTTGAGGTCTTGATTGTACTCGAAATGGCCAACATCTTCAGGGACTTTGAGAGTCAATTCAGCCTGATCTGTGAAAGTACGCACCCGCAAGGCCATTTTTTCCTTACGGATGAGCTGGTCGGGTGTATCGATATAGTGATTGGTTTGGACAACCAATTCTGTATCAGCAAAAAGTGGAAGGAGGGATTGGTATTCCTCCTTGTCTAGCATGGTTTTGTATTCAATTTCTAAATGGTTCATTTTGTGGTCCTTTGCTTTTTTTCAAAAGCGATTCATGATATAATAAGAGATGTGTTTATTGTATACAAAAATGGTTCAGATTACAAGGTGGTAGGATGGCAATTGATTGGGAAAACTTCTTAGATCCGTATATCCAAGCAGTTGGGGAATTAAAAATCAAACTGCGTGGGATTCGTAAGCAATATCGTAAGCAACAAAAGCATTCTCCAATTGAGTTTGTTACAGGACGGGTCAAGCCGATTGAGAGCATTCGCGAAAAGATGATCCGAAGAAATATTTCTGAAGAAAATCTGGCTCAGGATATGCAAGATATTGCTGGTCTTCGCATCATGGTCCAGTTTGTGGATGACGTCGAAGAGATCCTAGAGGTTCTGAGACAACGGCAGGATATGCGCGTGGTCCAAGAGCGAGATTACATCCGCCACAAGAAATCAAGTGGCTACCGGAGTTACCACGTCGTGGTCGAGTATCCGGTCGATACCATTGATGGAAATGAAACGATCTTAGCAGAGATTCAAATTCGGACCTTGTCCATGAATTTTTGGGCAACCATTGAACACTCGCTTAATTATAAATATAAAGGAGACTTTCCAGACGAGATCAAAAAACGCTTAGAGACGACAGCAAACCTGGCCTATCTCTTGGATGAAGAGATGGGGGCAATTCGGGATGCGATTCAGGAGGCTCAAGCCCTGTTTGATCCACTTCATCGTAAGTTAAATGATGGCGTTGGAAATAGTGATGACACAGATGAAGACTACAGGTAAAAAAGTATCCATTATTCGCAATCGCAAGCGTCAAAGTGAAGAGGTTTTTCAGCAGTTGCGCTACAAGCTTCGGAAAAATAATTTTATTTTGACGGAGAAGCACCCGGATATTGTGATTTCAATTGGTGGCGATGGGATGTTGCTATCGGCTTTTCACAAGTATGAACACCAGTTGGATCGGGTGCGATTTGTTGGCGTCCATACCGGACACTTAGGATTTTATACAGATTACTTAGACAGTGAAATCGATAAGCTGGTTGAGAACTTAAAATATGATACTGGAGCTAAGGTTTCTTACCCTATTTTGAATGTCAAGATTACTTTCGAAAATGGGGAAACCCGTACCATGAGAGCCTTGAACGAAGCGACGATTAAGAGAAGCGACCGGACCATGGTTGCTGATCTCACGATTAATGGAGTGGATTTTGAGCGCTTCAGAGGAGACGGGATTACCGTTTCGACTCCTACAGGAAGTACGGCTTACAACAAATCCTTGGGAGGAGCAGTCCTTCACCCAACTATTGAAGCGCTACAGATCGCTGAGATCGCCAGTCTCAACAACCGTGTTTATCGTACCTTGGGTTCTTCTGTCATTGTCCCTAAAAAGGATAAGATCGAGATTACACCGACAAGACCTGGCTTCCACATTATCTCTGTTGACAATTCAACCTATTCTTATCGCAATATTGCAAAGGTAGAATACCAGATTGACAACCATAAGATTAATTTTGTGGCAAGCTCCAGTCACACCAGCTTCTGGAATCGGGTCAAGGATGCCTTTATCGGAGATGATAGAGAATGAGATTTGAATTCATTGTCGATGAGCATGTCAAGGTCAAGACCTTCCTGAAAAAGCATGAGGTTTCTAAGGGGCTCTTAGCAAAGATTAAGTTTCGTGGTGGCCAGATCCTTGTCAATGGACGTCCGGAGAATGCGATTTATTTGTTGGATATTGGAGATCGCTTGGTCATTGATATTCCAGCAGAAGAAGGGTTCGAAACCCTAAAACCCATGGATCGGCCTTTGGATATTTTGTTTGAAGATGATCATTTTTTGGTCTTAAACAAACCCTTTGGCATTGCATCGATTCCAAGTGCGATTCATTCCAATACCTTAGCAAATTTTGTAAAGGGCTACTATGTGAAGCAGGGCTACGAGAACCAGCAGGTTCACATTGTTACTCGTTTGGACAAGGATACAAGTGGCGTTATGCTCTTTGCCAAACATGGCTATGCCCATGCTCGCTTGGATAAGCAATTGCAGTCTAAAACGATTCAGAAACGCTATTATGCCTTGGTCAAGGGATCTGGGAAGCTTGATCCTGTCGAAGAGATTATTGCTCCGATTGCGCGTGATGAAGATTCAATTATCACCCGAAAGGTAGCTAAAGGTGGCAAGTATGCTCATACAAGCTACCAGGTTGTTCAATCTTTTGGTGATATTCACCTAGTGGATATTCAGTTACACACAGGTCGAACCCATCAGATCCGCGTTCATTTTTCCCATATTGGCTTTCCGCTTTTGGGAGATGATCTCTATGGCGGCAGTTTAGAAGACGGCATTGAGCGCCAAGCCCTTCATTGTCATCGCCTATCCTATTATCATCCATTTCTAGAGGAAGAGTTGGTCATAGAAAGTCCACTGCCTCCAGATTTCCAAGCTGTATTAACACAGCTTCAAACTAGTTATTAATTATTAAAAGGAGTAAAACTCATGGAAGTTTTCGAAAATCTCAAAGCCAACCTCGTTGGTAAGAATGCACGTATTGTATTACCAGAAGGTGAAGAACCTCGTATCCTCCAAGCGACAAAACGCATTGTGAACGAGACAGAAGTAACCCCTGTCTTGCTTGGTAATCCGGATAAAATTCGGATTTATCTTGAGATCGAAGGGGTTTTGGATGGATATGAAGTCATCGATCCTCATTCTTATCCAGGTTTTGAAGAAATGGTAGCTTCCTTAGTAGAACGTCGTAAGGGCAAAATGACAGAAGAAGAAGCGCGTCAAGTCTTGAAAGATGACGTTAACTATTTTGGTGTCATGTTAGTGCACATGGGAATTGTTGATGGGATGGTATCTGGTGCGATTCACTCAACAGCTGCCACTGTTCGTCCGGCTCTTCAAATTATCAAAACTCGTCCAAATGTAAAACGGACTTCAGGAGCTTTCCTTATGGTTCGTGGATCTGAACGCTACTTGTTTGGGGACTGTGCTATCAACATCAATCCAGATGCTGAAGGATTAGCCGAAATTGCCATCAACTCAGCTATCACAGCCAAGATGTTTGGAATTGATCCAAAAATTGCTATGTTGAGCTATTCAACAAAAGGATCTGGTTTCGGCGAAAGTGTTGATAAGGTTGTCGAAGCGACTAAGCTTGCTCATGAACTTCGTCCAGACCTTGAAATTGACGGGGAATTGCAATTTGACGCAGCTTTTGTCCCTGCAACTGCAGCCTTGAAGGCTCCAGGAAGCAAGGTAGCAGGTCAAGCCAATGTCTTTATCTTCCCAGGTATTGAGGCAGGTAACATTGGATACAAGATGGCTGAACGTCTTGGTGGCTTTGCAGCGGTAGGTCCAGTATTGCAAGGGTTGAACAAACCAGTCAATGACCTCTCTCGTGGATGTAATGCAGATGACGTCTATAAATTAACCTTGATTACGGCTGCTCAAGCTGTAGAGCAATAAGAAATGCATTTAGAGATTGGGACAGAAATCGGTAATTTGTTAAAATTCGATTTCGTCGTCCCACCTCCGCACAGTTGAGTAGGGCTGTAAAAGCTGATGAAATCAGCGTAGTAGAGCCCACTCAACCACTGCGTCTTGCTCGACAATCCAAAAATAATTGAGAGGCTAGGACTTTTGTCCCAGCCTCTTTTTCTTTATAAAATCAGAATTTCTAAACTCTAACTCATTCTATGGTATACTAGGAATATGTTAGATTTAAACGATTACGGGATTACCATGTGGGAGGAGGAAAAAATTGCTTCCTTCAGAGAAAAGTTATTAGTCTGGTATGATGCCCATAAACGGGATCTTCCCTGGAGAAGGACCCAGGATCCTTATAAAATTTGGATCTCAGAAATTATGCTCCAGCAGACACGTGTCGATACGGTGATTCCTTATTATGAGCGTTTTTTAGACTGGTTTCCGACGGTCGCTGATTTGGCTCAAGCTCCTGAAGAAAAACTCTTAAAAGCTTGGGAAGGCTTGGGATATTACTCACGTGTCCGCAATATGCAGAAAGCTGCCCAGCAGATAATGGAAAATCACGGAGGAGTGTTTCCATCAAGTTATGAGGAAATATCTAAACTCAAGGGAATTGGGCCTTATACAGCTGGTGCCATTGCTAGTATTGCCTTTGGTTTACCAGAGCCAGCAGTGGATGGCAATGTCATGCGTGTTCTAGCCCGTTTGTTTGAGGTGGACTACGATATTGGTGTACAGACCAATCGCAAGATTTTTCAAGCCATGATGGAAATCTTGATCGATCCGGCCCGACCTGGTGATTTCAATCAGGCTTTGATGGATTTGGGATCAGATATTGAATCCCCAGTCAACCCACGGCCAGAAGAGAGTCCTGTTAAGGAGTTTAGCGCGGCCTACCAACATGGGACCATGGATCGTTATCCCATTAAGACTCCCAAGAAGAAACCGGTACCTGTCTATCTAACAGCTTTTATTATCAAGGATAGTCAAGGTCGCTACTTGCTGGAGAAAAATGAGCGAGAAGGGCTTTTATCAGGTTTCTGGCATTTCCCCTTGATCGAAGTGGAAAGCCTATCTGGGAACCTAGGCCAATTATCTCTATTGGATGGGAAGGGGGAAGCAGAGCGTAACCCAGAAATTCTTTCTTTTGAACAGGACTATGATTTGGCCATTGATTGGCAGGACAGATCTTATCCTATCGTCCAGCATGTCTTTTCACATCGCAAGTGGCAGGTTCAGATTCGATTCGGTCTAGTAAAAGAAGGAGAGCAACCAGCAAGCGAATCGACTGTTTGGTTAACACCAGAAGAATTTTCCAATTATCCTTTTGCTAAAGCTCAGCAGAAGATTTGGACGACTTTTTCGGAAAATGAAAAATAGCTAGAGATTATTCTCTAGCTATTTTTTTATAGATGAGCGAATGCTTTGATTTCTTCTTCAGACATGGATGAGTCGCAACGAACAGTGACTTCACCAGATTCGACATGTAAAAATCCTGGGACAGTTGGGATGCCGTAAGTTGAGCGGAAGGGTTGTAATGCGTCTAGCTGACTTGGTTCTTCACTATTAATAAAATAGATATGAGCTTTTGTTTCAGCTACGACAGTTGCTAATTTAGCAGCGAACTTCCGGCAGTAAGGACAAGTCTTGCGTCCGATAAAGAAGGTTGCTGTTTCTTTTTGATCGATCGCTTCTTGCGCACGCGCGACAGTTGTGACTTCAAGATCTTTAATATCTTCTAAAAATTGTTCCATGAGATTACCTCGCTTTCTTCTAAGTCTAGTATGCCATATTTTCTATAAAATCGCTGGTATTTGCTACGAAAGAAAGAGAGAGTGGGACAGAAATCGGTAATTCGTT
>NZ_KV834649.1:0-23328 GCF_001837905.1 Streptococcus sp. HMSC076C09 | reverse complement strand
AATTGAGAGGCTAGGATTTTTGTCCCAGCCTCGTGTTTTAGCCTACAAAAGCATTGATTTCTGCTTCGATATTTGCAATTTTTTCTTTAGCATCTGCTTCAGATTCACCAACTGTAGCGATGTAGAATTTGATTTTTGGTTCTGTACCTGAAGGACGAACGGCAAACCATGAATCATCAGCCAAGATGTATTTAAGAACGTTGCTTGGAGGAGTTGTCAATTTTTCAACGCCGTCAGCAGTAGTAGCTGTTTGTTCGAAGAAGTCTTCTGTCTTAGCAATGTCTGTGTTGTTGAATTGTTTAGGAGCATTGCCACGGAATTTATCCATGATTTTCTTGATTTCAGCAGCCCCGTCAACACCAGAAAGGGTAACAGAGATGGTTTTTTCTGCGAAGTAGCCGTATTGTTTGTAGATTTCTTCGATACCATCTGCCAAAGTCATACCACGTGAGCGGTAGTATGCTGCGATTTCAGCAACGATAAGAACAGCTTGGATAGCGTCTTTGTCACGTACGAATGGTTTGATGAGGTAACCGAAGCTTTCTTCGAAACCAAGCATGTAAGTGTGGTTGTGTTGTGTTTCAAATTCATGGATTTTTTCACCGATAAATTTGAAACCAGTCAAGACGTTAAACATCGTTGCGCCGTAGCTTTCTGCAATCTTAGTCACCAACTCAGTTGATACGATGGATTTACAGAGGGCAGCATTGGCAGGAAGTGTACCAGCTGTTTTGTGAGCTTCAAGAATGTATTTAGCAATGATCGCTCCGATTTGGTTACCAGAAAGGTTTAGGTAAGAACCGTCTGGTTGGCGGATTTCAACACCAAGGCGGTCAGCATCTGGGTCAGTTGCAACCAATACATCAGCGTCTACTTTGCGACCAAGCTCTTCAGCAAGAGCAAAGGCAGCTTGGTTTTCAGGGTTTGGAGATTTAACAGTTGAGAAGTCAGCATCTGGAACAGCTTGAGCTTCAACAACTTGAACAGCTTCAAATCCAGCTTGGGCAAGAGCACGACGAGCCAACATTTCACCAGTACCATGAAGTGGAGTGTAGACAATCTTCATGTCGCGTCCGTATTCATTAATCAAGTCTTGGTTGATGTTTACGCCTTTCACTTCTTTCAAGTATTCAGCGTCGACATTTTCACCGATAACTTCGATGAGACCGCTAGCCTTGCTTTCCTCAAGGTCAGCTAATTGTACAGTGAAAGGATTTTCGATAGCACGGATGTAATCTGTCAATGCATCAGCATCTGCTGGAGGCATTTGTCCACCGTCTTCACCGTATACCTTATATCCGTTAAATGGAGCAGGGTTGTGGCTAGCGGTTACCATGATACCAGCAAATGTGTGAAGATGACGAACAGCAAATGACAATTCCGGTGTTGGACGTAGGCTTTCAAATACATAAGATTTGATTCCGTGTGCAGCTAAAACTTGAGCAGATTCAAAAGCAAACTCTGGAGAGAAGTGACGGCTGTCGTAGGCGATCGCAACGCCGCGTTTCTTCGCTTCCTCACCTTTTGAGTCGATCAATTGGGCCAACCCTTCAGTTGCTTGGCGAACAACATAGATATTAATACGGTTGGTACCAGCACCGATTAATCCACGCATACCAGCTGTACCGAATTCAAGGTTGGTATAGAAGGCATCTTCTTTTGTTTTTTCATCCATTGCGACCAACTCATCACGAAGGTAAGCTGGTAATTCAGCAAAGTCGAGCCATTTTTGGTAGTTTTCTTGATAGGTCATGCAAGCGTCTCCTTTTTGCTTATAATTTAATCGCTTACATTATAGCAAATTTTTTCTGAAAATTCTAGCGATAAATGTAAATCTTTTCAAAAAAATAGAGCTAATTCACCATCAAATAAAGCCAAGATAAATTGGTCTTGGCTTGAAAGGTTATTTTAATTTTTCAAGAGATGGAACGACGGCACTGGTAATGAGGACTGTAGCAATGACTTCGATGAGAGAGTTGGTAGATATAATCAAGGCTAGGAAATGTTGAATTCCACCACCGAAGCTATTTCCAAAGAAGAAATAAATCCCACTTAGAACGAAAACAGTATTGGTCATAGAGCCGACAATTCCAGCGATCATAAGTCCTGTACGATTGCGAATCCAGCGATAGACGAAGTAAGGGGTTACCCCAATGAGAATCCGAGGGACTATGGCAATGATAAGGGAGTAGAGATTCCCGTGAGGGACAAAGGGACTAAAGAGATAGCTGGCTGGTGTTATAACCAGGGTATTCATGGTGAGGCTAAAGAGTCCCATGAGGAGTCCTAGAATTGCTCCAGTTCGAGGTCCGTAGATAATAGAAGCGATCACGACAGGAATATGAACCAAGGTTGGTTGAATTCCTGATGGGACAAATTGCAAAATGAAGGACGTCACAAAGTGAATGGTGATCATCACGGCAAAAAAGATGGCAATTCGTGAAATAGAGGCTGATTTTCTCATAAACAATTCTCCTTAACAGCTTGGATGATAGTGTCGACAGTGGCTAGAGCTCCAGAACCTTGATCCCCACAAGCAAGAACAGCATCACGAGGTTGGATGATCTGGTAACCATAGTCTTGTAAGAGCTTTAGATTTCGTTGGGTAGCGGGATGTTCTAGCATTTTTGTATTCATAGCAGGGGCCAGTAATTTTTTAGTTCTTTGTGGCAAGGCTAGAGCTGTGCTTGTGACCATATTATCTGCCAGTCCCATAGCCAATTTAGCAATGGTATTGGCACTGGCTGGCGCGACAAGAAAGAGGTCAGTTTCTTTCCCAATGTTGATGTGCTCGATCCGCTGTGGATCGTCTTCCATCATAACATCTAGCCCGACTTGATTTTTTGAAAGAACTTGCAAGGTTAAAGGGGTGATAAATTTTTGGGCTGAAGGAGTCATGAGGACCTTCACTTCAAAGCCCAATTTGGTTAGTTGGCTGGTAATATCAGCAGCCTTATAGGCGGAAATACTACCGGTAACCGCTAAAGTAATGTGTGTCATATGTTCCTTTTTATTTGATATAACGTAGGATAGCCTCTGCGATTTCTGTTTTCGTAGAAGCTTCTAGGACCTGATCGTCTGTCACTAGATAGGCTTGATGCTGACCGTTCTGAATCTTGGTCAGATCATTGGCAACGATCATGCTGGCATGATTTTTAACGAGGCTTTCACGCGCTACCTGGATCAACTCTTCAGAAGAAACGTCGACTAATAGCTTAAAGCCAATCAGTTGAATAGCAGGGTTCCATTCTTTGACGAGCGAGATAATCTTGGGATTTTTCTTTAGAAAGAGTACCTGGTATTCTTCTTTGGAAGAAATTTTCGCTTCCTGATTTTCGCGATGGATAAAGCTATGAAGGTCTTGAGCTTTCTCAACTTCATCAAGGCCTGTCATGTAAACAGGTGTGTAGTCTGAAACAGCCATAGCGTGAATCAAAACCTGATGATGAGGGACTTCCGTTTTCATTTGTGCGAGAAGTTCTTCGACATTCTGGATCAATAGAAGTCGAAGCTGTGGGTGAGGATCGGGTTTAAGAGCGGTAGGCGTTGTGATCAAGGTCACCTGATGTCCCATAGCAAGAGCTGTTTCTGCAAGGATTTTCCCTAATTTCCCGGTGGAATGATTGGTGATCGAACGAACACTATCAATGGCTTCGCTCGTTCCGCCTGATGTAATTAAAATATGCATATGCTTATTTTACACAAAAAAGATACGTAAGTAAAGTTCTGAAGCTATTAGGATTAACTATGTGTAGCCATAAAATTTAGATTAAAAACGAACGTTCGATTCAAAAGGTGGTAAAACCATGTTATTTACGCGAATTTTCGGTATAATAGATCTATCAAATATAAAGGAGTCCCTTATGAAAACAGATATCGAAATTGCTCAAAGCATTGAACTCCAACCGATTGTGGACGTTGTTAAGAAGATTGGTTTGGTAGACGATGATCTTGAATTGTATGGAAAATACAAGGCGAAATTGAGCTTTGATAAGATTCGTGAAGTTGAGAAAAATCCAGTAGGAAAACTTATCTTAGTCACTGCGATCAACCCAACTCCAGCTGGAGAAGGGAAATCAACCATCACCATTGGTCTAGCAGATGCTTTGAATAAAATCGGTAAAAAAACCATGATTGCCATTCGCGAACCTTCTTTAGGTCCAGTTATGGGGATTAAAGGTGGTGCTGCTGGTGGTGGTTATGCCCAAGTTCTACCGATGGAAGACATCAACCTTCATTTCACAGGGGATATGCATGCGATCACAACGGCTAATAACGCTCTCTCAGCATTGATTGATAATCATTTGCACCAAGGAAATGAGCTAGGAATTGACCAACGTCGGATTATCTGGAAACGGGTAGTGGACTTGAATGACCGCGCTCTTCGTCATGTTTCTGTCGGTCTTGGCGGTCCTTTAAATGGGATTCCGCGTGAAGACGGTTTTGATATTACGGTTGCTTCTGAGATCATGGCCATCCTTTGCTTGGCGACAGATATTGAAGATTTGAAACGTCGTTTGGCCAACATTGTAATTGGTTACCGCTATGATCGTAGTCCAGTTTATGTCCGTGATTTGGAAGTAGAAGGGGCTCTTGCCTTGATCCTTAAAGATGCGATTAAGCCAAACTTGGTTCAAACCATCTATGGAACGCCTGCCTTTGTTCACGGTGGTCCATTTGCCAATATCGCCCATGGATGTAACTCTGTATTAGCAACGACGACAGCTCTTCATTTAGCAGATTATACGATTACAGAAGCAGGTTTTGGTGCTGACCTTGGCGCTGAAAAATTCCTCGATATTAAAACGCCGAACTTGCCTACTTCACCAGATGCAGTCGTGATCGTTGCGACTCTCCGTGCTCTTAAGATGAACGGTGGAGTGACCAAGGATGCTTTGACTGAAGAAAATGTAGAGGCTGTTCGTGCTGGTTTTGCCAACTTGAAACGTCACGTTGAAAATATCCGTAAGTTTGGCATTCCTGCAGTGGTTGCCATCAATGAATTTATCACCGATACAGAAGCAGAAATTGCTGCTTTGAAAGAATTGTGTGCTGAAATTGATGTGCCAGTTGAACTTGCGAGTGTATGGGCGAATGGTGCTGACGGTGGAGTTGAACTTGCTGAAACGCTGGTCAAGACTATTGAAACAAGTCCAGCTAACTACACACGCTTGTATGATAACAACCTTTCTGTTGAAGAAAAAATTGAAAAGATTGTTACAGAGATTTACCGCGGTACGAAGGTGAATTTTGAGAAGAAAGCCAAGACACAAATTGCCCAAATCGTGAAAAATGGATGGGATAAGTTGCCAATCTGTATGGCCAAAACACAATATAGTTTCTCTGATAATCCAAATGCCTTGGGAGCTCCTGAAAACTTTGAAATCACTATTCGTGAAGTTGTTCCAAAATTGGGTGCAGGCTTTATTGTCGCTTTGACTGGGGATGTGATGACCATGCCTGGTTTACCAAAACGTCCAGCTGCTTTGAATATGGATGTAGCTGCTGATGGAACAGCCATCGGTTTGTTCTAATCAGAAAAACAAAAGAACTTCTGCTCATTTGAACAGAAGTTCTTTTGTTATGGACTCGTTGAGGTTGATGATGCAAGAAGCTGATGACTGGCTTTATGATAGGTAAACCATAGTTGAAGGGTCATTGGAACCCAAATCAAGGGTTCGCACAGAATGACTCCTATATAGCCTGTATGGGGAATAATCAAGAGAACAAAGAGAATTTTTCCAGTTAACTCGATAAAGCTAGAAATCAAAGGGGTTAATTTTCGGCCGATGCCTTGAAGGGAATTCCCTAGAATCAAGAGACATCCTAAGACCGGATAGAAGCAGGAGCTGATTTGCAGATAGAGACTGGCATTTGCGATCAAGTTAGGATTGGTGGATCCAGAAATCAGGCTCGTCAAGAAGGGGCTTGTAAAGAAGAGGAGGATGGCAACAAAGACAGACCAAAGGAGGGAGAGGAGACAAGCTTGTTTGACGCCTTGTTGAATCCGTCGGAATTGCTTGGCACCAAAGTTTTGAGAGGTGAACGTTGTCATACTAGAGGAAATAGCAGTCATTGGTAGAAGAGCAAAGGACATGATCCGACGAGCTGAGATTTGGGCACTAATGATGGTCATTCCAAGCTTATTGATAGCCGATTGTAAGATGACGGTTCCGATAGAGACGATCGAAGACATGAGACCCATGGTCAGTCCTTGACTGATCAAGTCCTGATAGAGCCTTTGATCCCACACAAAATCGGTGCGATTTGGCAGGAGAAAAGGTACTTTTTTGCGGATATAAAAGAAACAAAGAAGGGCGGAAAAACTTTGCGCAATAATGGTCGCAACCCCAGCAGATTGGACTCCGAGATGCAGTTGGGTAATAAAATATAGATCGAGAAGAATATTGAGAATAGCAGCGATAATCAGGAAGTAGAGTGCCGCTAAACTATCGCCAACCGCTCTAAGAAGTCCAGCACAAAGATTATAGGCAAAGGTCACAGCCACACCATTGACAATGGTGGAGATATAGAGATAAGATTGAGACACAATAGCTGATGGAGTCCCTAAAAATTGGAGTAGGGGATAAAGCCCCACAGCACCAAAGAAGATCACGAAGAGACTGAGGACGCCGCCAATAACAGCAGTTGCGGCGACTGATTTTCGTAATTGGTCTTCGTTTTTTGCTCCATAATTTCTCGCAATAATGATGCCCATCCCATTTCCAACACCGACAGCAAATCCGACAATCAGATCAAAGATAGCAGAGGTCGCCCCAACGGCTGCCAATGATTTTTGACCTAAAAAACGCCCAACAATCATAACATCCGATATATTGTAGACTTGTTGGAAAATATTGGATAAGAGAATAGGAAAGGCAAAACTCAAAAGAGCTGGTAAAATAGGGCCATCTATGAGATCCACACGTTGAATTTTTTTCATAGTGCCATTATACCAACTTCACAAAACAGGGACAAGCGTCTTTAGTTGAATACCCTTACATTTTTTGGTATAATCAGTGCAGAAATGGAGGCTTTATGCGCTTAACCAGCCAATTAATCACTGAATCGTTCCCTGATCTAGATAAGGTCGAGAGGTTAAATATCGAGGCTTTCCCTGAAGAGGAACGGATTCCTTTATCAGAATACTTACGCTATACGGATAATGACGATACCAATTTCTTTGCTTTTTATAACGAAGAAGAATTTGTCGGATTTGCTTTCTCTATCTACAATCAGAAAGCTTTTTATGTTAGCTTCTTTGCCATTATGCCCCACCTACGTAGCCACGGTTATGGTCAAGAAATCATTGAAAAATTGGTAGAATTTTACCAAAGAACCATGATTCTTGAAGTGGAACGTTTAGATGAAGAATGTGACAATCTAGAGCAACGTCAGTCTCGGATGGATTTCTATAAGCGAAATGGATTTAAAACTGCTAATGCCTTTTTAGAATACGACGGACTGAGCTTTGAAATTCTCTATCGTGGCGATCAATTCGATGAAGTTGCTTATCGGGACATCTTCCATAAACTGCAGGCAGAGAATTACTTTGATTTCCGTATTGAATACCGACGCTTTAGTGATCATTAGACATCATATAAAAAAGTTCTCAGCTAATTTGCAGAGAACTTTTTTTGGTTAGTAAATAAAGAAATAGTTCACGATACTCATGATTTGTGAAAAGAACCAAGGCAGAAATAGAAAAGCTAAGAAAGCAGCATGCCATTTCCAATAGAGAGAAACTAGCCCAACCGTTTCTCGGATCCAAGCTGATGGGAGATAATAAAAAGCTGTTTTTGAACCGACACTGCGTCCAGGGATTTTTAATCGTCTCATAAAGACACCAGCCCGAAGAGCGTGAAAGGAATTGGTCACCACCAGGACACTCTTTCCTTGTCCCTGATCTTCAAGAATAGCCTTGCTAAAGGTCAGATTCTCAAAAGTCGTTCGAGAACGATTCTCAATCAAAATGTCTTCCTGTGGTACACCCTGTTCCATCAGGTAGTTTGCCATAGCTTCCGCCTCTGAGATTAATTCATCAGCACCTTGTCCACCAGAAACAATTAGTTTTGGTCGTCCCTCAAACTGCTCATAGATGGTCTTTGCTTTAGTTAGACGCTGGGCCAAAAGTGGTGGTACTTTATCCCCAATTAGACCGGAGCCAAGGACGATGATAGCATCAGGCTCTTTACGAACGGGGAAGTAATTGCAAAAAGTCCCATATAAAACATAAGAAAGATAAAGAAAAGTCGAGTAAAAGAGGGCAAAGTCTATTGGATAAATCAAGAGATCTTTCCCTGGGAAATAAGGAAGGAAATGAAGCGCCAAGGCGCCGATAATAAAGATCCCATATAGGAGCGAGAGGAGATTAGCCAACCTTTTGCCTTCAAAAGATATCATTTGATGGCCGTTAAAAAGAAGAAAAACAGTTGAGAAAATAATACTGAGTAAAACAAGGATAGCAAGTACTGAAAAGATAATGATGGCAACCTTTTGGTTAAACCAAAGCTCGGTACGAACAACTAGTAGAAGGGCAGAAATCAGGAGAAAAATGCCGAAACTTATTGAAAAGAGATAAGCATTGATCAGTCTTCTGCGGTCGTTCAAAAAGAAAAATAAAAAAATGGTAGCTGGAATCAACCAGAATATATTTAGAAACATGATGACTCCTAGATGTAGTAGTAGTTATATTGTAGCACAATTGACTAAAATGTGCTCATTAACTCCACAATCGTTCAATATTGTTGAAACCTCAACTGTCATTTGAGAAGAGCAATAAATTCAGAAAAAAAGAATTGCCGTGGTGGATAAAAGCTGTTATACTAGAAAAGATTGAAAAATGTAAAGGAGAACACATGTTACGAAAAGGTTCCTTAACAGGTTTGCTGTTATTTGGTATTTTCTTCGGTGCAGGGAATTTGATCTTTCCACCTGCGCTAGGTGCCCAGTCGGGTAGCCATTTTTGGCCAGCTATTGCTGGATTTGTCTTATCAGGAGTAGGGATTGCGATTATTACCTTGATTGTTGGTACACTCAATCCTAAAGGGTATATCCATGAGATTTCACGAAAAATTGCCCCTTGGTTTGCCATCGTTTATCTGGTAGCCTTGTATCTGTCTATTGGTCCCTTCTTTGCTATTCCAAGAACAGCTACTGTTTCTTACGAAGTTGGAATCGCCCCCTTGTTAGGAAATGCCAATGGAGGACTTGGTCTCTTCATTTTTACCTTGATTTATTTCTGTTTGGCCTATTTGATTGCCTTGTATCCTTCTAAAATCTTAGATAGTATTGGTCGGATTTTAACACCTGTCTTTGCTATCTTGATTGTTGTACTCGTTGTCCTTGGTGCTCTCAACTACAGCGGACACGCGCCTCAAGTGGCAACAGAAGCCTACCAAGCATCTGCCTTTGGGCAAGGTTTCCTCGAAGGGTACAATACCTTGGATGCCCTTGCTTCAGTGGCTTTTAGTGTGATTGCGGTGACCACCCTCAATCAACTTGGTTTCACCAGCAAGAAAGAATACATTAAAACCATCTGGATCGTTGGGATCGTCGTAGCCATTGGCTTTAGTATTTTGTATATTGGATTGGGTTATCTTGGAAATCACTTCCCAATTCCAGCAGAAGTGATGGCTTCCGATGCCAATAAGGGTGTTTATGTCCTCTCAGAAGCAACCAAGGCTATCTTTGGCCCAGTTGCTCAAATTTTCCTTGCAGGTATGGTGACGGTGACTTGCTTTACCACAACAGCCGGTTTGATCGTATCGACAGGGGAATTCTTCCATAACACTTTCCCTAAAATTTCCTACAAAATCTATGCAACTCTCTTTACCTTGATTGGATTCTCCATTGCTAATCTTGGTTTGAGTGCCATTATTGCCTATTCATTGCCTGTTTTGATGATTCTTTACCCAATCACCATTACCATTGTATTGATTGTCATTGTGAATAAATTTACTCAACTATCAAAACCAGGAATGCAGCTGACTATTTTCCTAGTTAGCTTGGTTGCGATTGCAGATGTTCTGGCAAGTACCTTTAAACTTGCAGGACTCGCTAATATCATTAAGCACTTGCCGTTTGCTGCCCAATCCCTCCCATGGTTATTACCAGCAGTCGTTGGTATTGTCCTTGCTCTGTTCTTGCCTAATAAACAAAGTGCAGAATAATAAGATTTACTAGAAACTCTAAAGTTACCTGCTTTAGAGTTTTTTTGATTTTGAAACTAGTAACGAAATGGATTCTTTAAAACCAAAACGTAGCAGAAATTTTTAATTTAAGGAAGGGCATGTTATACTATTTCTAACATATCAATATACGGAGCATTTTATGAATCAAATCGTTTTCTCTTTCACTGTCTTTCTGGCAGGGATTCTCTCCTTTTTCTCTCCCTGTGTCTTTCCTTTGCTCCCGGTCTACATAGGCGTTTTGCTAGGAAGTGATCAGGAAAAATCCGTTCAGATTTTTGGGAAAAAGATACGCTGGCATGGCATCGTTAAGACCTTGTGTTTTATCGCAGGTATTTCTGTTATTTTCCTTATCATAGGTTTCGGAGCTGGCTTATTGGGGCAGGTTATGTATACCAACTGGTTCCGCTACGTGATGGGAGCGCTGATCATTATCCTTGGTCTTCATCAGATGGAAGTCTTTCATTTTCATTTCCTTGAGAAGCAAAAATCAGTAGATTTTGGAGCCAACAAACAGAAGAATGAGTTGTTTTCAGCCTTTCTTCTTGGTCTTGGATTTAGTTTTGGTTGGACGCCTTGCATTGGCCCTGTATTAGGATCGGTTCTAGCATTAGCAGCATCCAATGGACAAGATGCCCTCGTGGGTGCTCTCTATCTCTTTATCTATACATTAGGGATGGCCATCCCATTCTTGCTCTTAGCACTGGCATCAGGCCTTGTATTGCCTTATTTCAATCGTCTCAAACCCCATCTCTTGTTGCTGAAGAAAATCGGTGGAGCCATCATCATTATTATGGGGATTCTATTACTCTTGGGACAATTAAATAGCTTGTCTTCAATCTTTTCATAAATCAAATGGAGGTATTATACCTATGAAATTTATCAAATATACGTGTTTTTCAATCCTCTCAATCGCTTTACTGTCTGCTTGTTCGATGGAGCAATCAAGTGAGAGTGGTATGAACAATATGAGCAATCAAACCATGACCAACACAACCTCAAGTAAACATCCCTTAGTAGGAAAAGAAGCAAGTGACTTCGAACTAAAAGACATGAAGGGGAACACAGTTAAGCTTTCACATTATAAAGGAAAAAAGGTTTACTTGAAATTTTGGGCTACCTGGTGTGGTCCTTGTCGTCAAAGCATGCCTGAACTTAATAAATTGGTTGAAGAAAAGGATAGAGATTTTGAGATTCTCACGGTTATGGCACCGGGAATGCAAGGGGAAAAAACAGAAGAAGAGTTCGTCGAATGGTTTGCCCAACAAGATTATCCATCAGTGCCCGTCTTGTATAATCCAGATGGCTCTGCCTTTGCGAACTATCAAGTACGTTCCATTCCTACAGAAGTCTTCATTGATAGCCAAGGGAAGATTGGTCATGTGCAGCTAGGGGCAATTTCAAACGAAGATGCTAAGAAGATTATCAAGGAGTTAAAATAAAAAAATGAAGCACGTAGCTTCATTTTTTTATTAGTTGCTTGCACCAGAAGTGGCATCAGCATCTCCGTGGCCTCCGTCACCATGTCCTCCAGCATCAGAAGCACCAGAAGTTGCATCTGCATCACCATGACCACCAGCAGGAGCAAATGGTCCGCTACCACCTACAAGGCGTTGTCCTGTTGTTTGCAGGTACCAGTCTAACCATGGTTTGAAGTTGAAGACAATCTCATTGATACCAGCGTAAGAACCATCTTCATAATACATAGCTTGGTAGTTGTGGGTGTTGATCACACCTTCAGGAGATCCTGGAACAATAGTTCGAACATATTCTTGGTTTCCGTTGCGAAGAGTGCCGATTACCCATTCAACGTTTTTCATACGTGCTGGTGGAAGGGATCCGTGAACGGTTGACATTCGGCTACCAGATTGAGGTGGCACGCGTTTAGCAAACATAGTATCTGGATCTTGATGAGCATTGTTGTAGTAGAGGAATTGGTTGTTATCATCGGCATATGTCAACTCAAATGGCATGGCCTTCAAGAACATATTAATTTGGTCAACGGTTAGGATACCGTGGTCAAGTTTGACATACGTATCTCCAGAAACAGCACCTGTAAGTTCAGCAACTTTTTCAACCCAATCTGGATCATCCGGATCGACCTCAGTAACAGTTGTAGCAATTGGATGATTACAATCTAAATCTTCTGGTTCAATTGGTTTTGGTTTTTTCAATTTGGATACAACCTCAACGTATTTCATAAAATTATCCAAGCAGGTTTCGAGGAATTTAACGGTTCCTTCGTTGATGATATTGCCATCTTCGTCAAAAGCTTCTTTTGCTTTTCCAAGAAGGAATTCATTACCTGGAAGAGTATAAGCATTGACGCCTGGAGCATCAAGGATCTTGCGGAGGTGAACCTGAGCACGTGAAGTCCCTTGATCATAGTAAGAAGCACCGACGATCATAACCGGTTTGTTTTCAAATGGATGTACCTCGAAAGAGAGCCATTCAAGGACAGACTTGAGAGCTGCAGAAATCGTATGGTTATGCTCAGGAGTTGCAATAATAACCCCGTCTGCACGATTAATTTTATTGTATAAGAGACGCAATTGGAAACTTTCGTCCCATTTTTCATCTTGGTTAAACATTGGAACTTCATCGATTTCTAGAACTTCCAATTCAAATTTGAGTTTAAATTTGCGTTGAATGAATTCCAAGAGTTTACGGTTATAAGATTGATCATAGTTTGATCCTACAAGTCCAACAAATTTCATTCTTTTCTGTCTCCTATCTTACAAGTTTTCCCAGTTAAATTTTTCAGCAGATTTGCGAATTAACTCATGAGCATTACGTAATTTGTCTGTAATCTTGACAAAAATACGGAAGTCATCGAAGATGGCATCCAATTGTTGAATAACATCCAAATCTACCAAATCCCCATAGTTGTCAAATGCTTGCAAAGAATGTGAAAGTAAGAATTCGTCAGGAAGGACGTTTGCTTTAATTTCTGGAGCATTTAAGATTTGACGAAGTTGTAGTTGGGCGCGTGATGATCCTAAAGTACCATATGATGCACCAGTGATCATAACCGGTTTGTTTAACAATGGAAAGACTCCGTAAGAAAGCCATGCTAGAGCACTCATCAAGACTGCTGGAATAGAGTGGTCATATTCTGGAGTCCCAATAATGACTCCATCAGCCTCCTCGATTTTGGCAACAATTTCCAAAACAGCTTCAGGCACTTGTTTGTCAGCTGGTTTATTAAAGACAGGAATATCTTTGATTTCAACTAATTCAATCTCAGCTTTATCAGCAAAATGTTTTTGCATGTATTGAAGCAGTTGACGGTTTGTAGAACGTTTGGAGTTAGTCCCCACAATCGCAATAAGTTTTACCATGGAAATTTCCTTTCTGATAACAGAATTATAAATAAGATTGAAGCCCATTTGTATAGGCGATCTTGCCTGATTGTGAAACCAATAAGGTCTCTATACCAGGAAGTGATTCAACAGTGTTGAGGATAGAAGTAGGAGAGTCCCCGAACAGGCGGGTAGTCCATATCTCCCCGTCTACGGATCGATCAGATATAATGGTGATACTGGCTAAGTCTGTCTCAACCGGATAGCCTGTCGCGCTATCAAAGATATGGTGAAACGACTGGTCGTCGACTTCTAAATGACGTTCGTAGATGCCAGAGGTGACAACAGACTTATCCTTGACCGAGAGGACCAGTAGGTGCTGGCCTCTTTTTTCAACTGGATTTTGAATACCAATCCGCCAAGACTGTTGTTTAACGGGGTGTTGACCGACGGTTAGGATATTTCCTCCAAGATCAATCAAGGCATCCTTGATTCCCTTACCTCTCAGATAGGTAGCAATTAGATCTGCGCTATAGCCTTTTGCTAAAGCTCCCAAGTCGATCTTCATTCCAGGACGTTTCAAAAAGACTGTATAGTTTTCTTGGTCTAGTTGAATCTGCTGGGGATCGATCTTTAAAAGCGCTTGTTCGATTTCTTCTGGTGCAGGCCGTCTAGCATCTGAAAATCCGATCCGCCAGGTTTGCACAAGAGGGCCGATAGCAATGTTTAAATGGCTATTTTTAGCTTGACTATGCAAGGTACCTAATGCGATCAGTTCAAAAAGATCTGGATGAACTTGAACAGGAGCAATACCAGCTTGGTGATTGATTTCCATGAGTTCAGAACTTGCATCATTAGCACTGAAGCGATGTTCGTAGGAGCGAAGAAGTTCAAAGCAATGCGTAAGGAGTTCATCCGCTTGTGGGTCACAGATCGAAACGGTGATGGTGGTTCCCATCAGACGTTCGGATCGACTACTTAGGTCCACTAAAAATCTATCCTTTCCAATTTTCACTTAGTTACAGTATACCAAATAGAGACCGTTTTCACAATCCTTTCGGACAAATTATTTGACATTTTATGAAAGCTGTGAGAGGAAGCTTTCAGAAGGTTTGAAGAAAAGATCACAAATATTGAGCAAATATCTTGTAACCGATATCATTTTTATGATATACTCAAGAAGTAAATTTTAATTAAAGGTAGGATTTATTCTATGAGTAAAATCGTTGTTGTAGGGGCAAACCATGCCGGAACAGCTTGTATCAACACTATGTTAGATAATTTTGGAAATGAAAATGAAATTGTGGTTTTTGACCAAAACTCAAACATTTCATTCCTTGGATGTGGGATGGCACTTTGGATCGGTGAGCAAATCGATGGTCCAGAAGGTCTCTTCTACTCTGATAAAGAAAAATTGGAAGCAAAAGGTGCAAAAGTCTACATGAACTCTCCTGTTCTTTCAATTGACTATGACAACAAAGTGGTAACTGCAGAAGTTGATGGAAAAGAACACAAAGAATCTTATGAAAAATTAATCTTTGCGACCGGATCAACACCAATCATTCCTCCAATTAAAGGAGTTGAAATTGTTCCTGGTAACCGCGAATTCAAAGCAACTCTTGAGAATCTTCAATTCGTTAAATTGTACCAAAACGCTGAAGAAGTGATCGAAAAATTGAAAGACAACAGCAAACACTTGAACCGTATCGCCGTAGTTGGTGGTGGGTACATCGGTGTTGAACTTGCTGAAGCTTTCGAACGTCTTGGCAAAGACGTTGTCTTGGTGGATATCGTGGATACCGTCTTGAACGGATACTATGACAAAGACTTTACAGACATCATGGCGAAAAACTTGGAAGACCACAACATCCGTTTGGCACTTGGACAAACTGTTCAAGCGGTTGAAGGAGATGGTAAGGTAGAACGCCTTGTAACCGATAAAGAAACCTTCGATGTAGATATGGTTATCTTGGCTGTTGGTTTCCGTCCTAATACAGCTCTTGCTGATGGTAAGATCGAACTCTTCCGCAACGGTGCCTTCCTTGTTGATAAGAAACAAGAAACGTCACTTCCAGGTGTATACGCAGTTGGTGACTGTGCGACGATTTTCGATAACGCTCGTAACGAAATGAGCTACATCGCTCTTGCATCTAATGCGGTTCGTTCAGGTATTGTTGGTGCCTACAATGCGACTGGTCATGAATTAGAGGGAATCGGTGTTCAAGGTTCTAACGGTATCTCTATCTACGGCCTTCACATGGTTTCAACTGGTTTGACACTTGAAAAAGCAAAAGCTGCTGGTTTCAATGCTGCTGAAACAGGATTCAACGATCTTCAAAAACCTGAATTTATCAAACATGATAACCATGAAGTTGGTATCAAGATTGTCTACAATAAAGACAACCGTCAAATCCTTGGTGCTCAAATGGTATCACGTGATAACGCCATCTCAATGGGAATTCATATGTTCTCACTTGCGATTCAAGAACACGTGACGATTGATAAATTGGCCTTGACTGACTTGTTCTTCTTGCCACACTTCAACAAACCATACAACTACATCACAATGGCAGCTTTAACTGCTGAATAATGAATAAAGAAAAAACAAAGCTAGCGGTGCTAGTTTTGTTTTTTTTGTCTTTCCAAGTATTCAGAGTCAGTGAAATAAGGTATAATGAATAGGATAAGAGTTTGAAGGAGTTAGGGAATGTCTGAAAAAGAAGAAGCCTTTAAAAATGAATTTCGTTTTGCCTCTAGTTCAATTGTAGCACATATTGTCAGAGGTGTTCTGGTTGGGATCGTTGTGGGCTGTGTCGTCTCGAGTTTTCGCTTTTTAATCGAACATATTTTTCATTTTGTTCAAGGCGTCTACAAGGAGATGTCTGGTCAACCACTTTATTTGCTGGCGATGCTGTTGGGGTATGGGGTGATCGTACTGATTGCTGGTCGTCTAATAAGCACCAATCGGGATATCAAGGGATCGGGAATTCCGCAAGTCGAAGCAGAGCTCAAGGGTCTTTTGGCGGTGAGCTGGTGGGATACCTTGTGGAAGAAGTATATTCTAGGTGTCTTGGCCATCGGAAGTGGCTTGATGCTTGGTCGTGAAGGTCCTAGTATTCAATTAGGGGCTATGGGTGGAAAAGGAGTGGCCCGTCATTTGAAGGTCAGCCCAGTTGAGGAGCGGTCTTTGATTGCAAGTGGGGCTGCTGCTGGCCTTGCAGCCGCCTTTAATGCACCTATAGCAGGACTTTTATTTGTCGTGGAAGAAGTCTACCATCATTTTTCTCGATTCTTTTGGATTTCGACCTTGGCCGCTAGTCTGACTGCTAATTTTATTTCACTCAATGTCTTTGGTCAAACACCCGTACTTCATATGCCGCAAAATATTCCGCCGCTCCATTTGTCTCAGTACTGGATTTACCTTTTTCTCGGAGTCTTTTTGGGGGTAGCAGGTTATGTCTATGAAGTAGTGGTGCTGAATATCGGTCGATTGTATCGTTTACTTGAAAAGATTTTTCATGTTCCCTCTCATTACTCTTCCTTATTTGCCTTTGTCTCGATTATTCCAATCGGCTATTTCCTTCCACAAATTCTTGGTGGCGGGAACCAATTGGTTTTGGATTTAGCTCGAGTACCGTATCCAGTTCTATCGATCCTTCTCTATTTTATGATCCGTTTTATCTGGAGTATGTTGAGCTATGGTAGTGGTCTACCTGGCGGAATTTTCTTGCCCATTCTAGCTTTAGGATCTCTTTTAGGCGCGATCGTTGGAACTTTCCTCCAAAACATTGGCTTTATCTCCCAAAATCAATTACCTCTCTTCATTATTTTAGGAATGAGTGGGTATTTTGGGGCTATTTCGAAAGCTCCTTTAACCGCTATGATTTTGGTAACAGAGATGGTCGGTGATATTCGTAGTTTAATGCCACTGGGTATGGTCACCTTGCTGGCTTATATGATTATGGATCTCTTCCATGGTGCGCCAGTCTATGAAGCCATGCTGGAGCAACTCTTACCTGATAAGGCGCAAGAAGAAGGAGAGTTGACCTTGATTGAGATTCCCGTATCCGAAAAGATTGCAGGAAAACAAGTTCATGAACTCGAACTCCCCCAAGATATTTTGATTACTACGCAAATGCGAAGTGGTAAGAGCTATACGGTCAATGGTGCGACCCGCTTGTATCTAGGTGATAGCATCTTTGTGGTGGTGAAAGAATCAGAAATTGGACGAGTCAAGGATATTCTTTTGTAAAAGACAGTTTCTTAGAAAAGTCTTTCTATTATTAAATTTTCAGACAATTGTTGAAAAATGAGAAAACTTCTGGTAAAATAAGTCCAAGAACAAAAGAGGAGAAGTCTTTCATGAAAAAATATAGTCTACTCTTATTGAGTGTTGCTCTTTTAGCAGGGTGTGCGAATTCTAGTAGCAAACAGTCGAGTCAAAAGACGCAAACCAGCTCAACGGTGCAGTTGTCAAAGGCTGACCAGAAGACCTTGGACAATGCGACAGCTGAATACAAAGACTTTGTCGAAATGCAAATCGACCAATTGCTCAAGGATACAGAAGGATTCCGAGCTACGCTAAAGGCGGGAAATTTGGAAGAAGCTAAAAAGCAATATCCCTTGATCCGCATGGCCTATGAACGGTCTGAACCGATTGCTGAAACCTTCGGAGAATCGGATGTCAAGATCGACTACCGCTTGGTGGATTATGTGGATGAAAATAAATCAGAAGATGGCTGGTCAGGTTTCCACCGGATTGAGCGTATCCTTTGGGAAAACAATACTACAGATGGAACAGACAAATATGCTGACCAACTGGTGAACGATATAAAGGAGTTGAAAGCTAAAATTGCTACAGTAGAAGTCACACCGGATATCATGTTGACTGGAGCTGTCGATTTGCTCAATGAAGTGGCAACGCAAAAGATTACAGGTGAAGAAGAAGTCTTCTCTCATACAGATCTTTACGACTTTCGTGCCAATATTGAAGGGGCTGAAAAGATCTTCTCTCTCTTTAAACCTTTGATTGAGAAAAAAGATGCCAAATTGGTTAAAACCTTGGAAGCAGAATTTAAGAATGTGAATGCTTTATTGGACAAACACATGACAGATGATTCAAACTATAAGTCTTACACAGATTTATCCAAGGAAGATACCAAGGAATTGGCAGAAGCTGTGACCAAACTTGGTGAACCTTTGTCTCAAATGGGTGTGATTTTAGATGGGAAATAAGAAAAATGGCTGACGAAAAATTTTTAGATAAAAAAATGGACCGTCGTGAATTTCTTAAAAAAGCAGGTATCGGAGGGGCTGGTCTAGCGCTGGGTCTCTCTGGTGCATCTGCTTTTTTCGCTAATCAAGACAGTTCCAGCAAAAAAGCTTATGATGGGGATGAAGACATCTCCTTTTATGGCAAGCACCAAGCAGGGATTACGACTCCCATGCAGAAGGCTTGCTACGTGGTGGTGTTAGACCTTCACACGATGGACAAAAAAGAAGTCATCCAGCTCTTTAAAGACTGGACTGATTACAGTAGTAAATTAGTCGAAGGAGAATTGGTCAAAAAAGATGGTTCGAATGCCCTCTTGCCACCAACAGATACAGGTGAAACAGTGGGACTCAACCCCTATCGCTTGAGCTTGACGTTTGGGGTTTCGGCTACCTTTCTCAAGAAACTGGGCTTGGAAGCTAAACGTCCCAAGCTCTTTCGTGATTTGCCTCCATTTCCAAAGGAGCAGTTGCAGGACAAATATACAGGTGGCGATATCGTCATTCAAGCCTGTGCAGACGATGAGCAAGTAGCCTTTCATGCGGTGCGAAATCTGATTCGTAAGGGTCGCAATACCATTACCATGAAGTGGAGCAAATCAGGATTTGCAGCTATTGGTGACCGAAAAGAAACGCCCCGCAACCTCTTTGGTTTCAAGGATGGAACAGCAAATGTCACGACGGAGAAGGATTTTGACAAGGTCGTCTGGACTGATAGCAAGGATTGGATGAAGGGTGGTTCCTATATGGCTCTTCGCCTAGTGCAAATGCACTTGGAAACTTGGGACCGAACCAATTTGCAGGAGCAAGAAAACACCTTTGGTCGCTACAAGGAATCCGGTGCTCCCTTTGGTAAAACCAACGAATTTGATGAAGTAGATTTATCTAAACTACCAGTTGATTCACATGTTCGTTTGGCCAAAGAAGTGGATCGACCGATTTTACGGCGTTCTTATTCTTATTCGGATGGCATCAATGAACAGACTGGGCAATTTGATGCTGGCTTGATCTTTATCGCCTTTCAAAAAGATCCAAACAGTTTTGTTAAAATCCAAACCAATCTAGGTGCAGAGGATAAAATGAACGAGTACATCACCCATATCGGAAGTGGACTCTTTGCTTGCTTTGCAGGTGTTGAGAAAGGAGGCTACCTTGGTCAAGCACTCTTTGAATAAACTTTTGATCTTGTTAGGCCTTCTTGCCTTGTTCTGGACTCATCCAGTGGCTGCGGAATCTTATAGCGATCTCTTTATCAAGATCACAGATGCAACAACCGCTGTAGAAAATAAGAACCAGGATAAGGCCAAGGAATTGATCGCTGAGATTCAGGATGATTTTGAATCCAAAGATCACCATGATTCCAAGGCAGGAAAAAAAGTTAGCCAAGCTCTAGCTATAAAAGGGGAGGTAACCAAAGAGGATCTCACCAAGATCTCATCAGCCCTGCTAGCTTTTGAAAAAGAACAAAATCCGGTCGATTTAGAGGCGGAAAAAGACAAACTCGTGAGTCGCCTCGCTCCTTACTTTAAGAACCTACAAGATGCCATTACAGCTAAGGATCTGGATAAAACCCGTCAAACCTATGCAGATCTCAATAATACCTGGACACGAAACGAAGCAGTGGTAAGGGATCATAGCACAGCCTACTATGGCAAAATCGAGACGGCCATTTCGCTCTTACGTAGTAGCATTGAAACAGAGCCTACTGACTTCACCAGCATCCAGTCCTCCTATGATGACCTCAAAAATGGGATTGATGCCTTTGTAAAAGGAGAAGCGATTAGCAGTGCTAGTACGGATTTGACACTGAAAGATGGGATCAAGCTTTTGGAGAAGGCGCAAAGCCAATTCCAATCTGGCGACGATAAATCTGCTGCAGCAACTATGAAGCAGTTCATCACCATCTGGCCAACCATTGAGGGGGATGTCAGCACGACCAATCCAAGCCTCTACACGCGCGTAGAGAGTGAATCCCCGGTCATTATGGTTAAGGGGAAAGAAAAGACCTATCAAGAGAAATTACAAGCCTTGATCAGGGACCTTTCTGCGATCGATACGACAGCTTCTTACAACGCTTTTGATGCTATGTTGATTCTTCTACGTGAAGGAGTAGAAGCGCTTCTGATCGTCATGGCCCTTGTGACGACCCTTAAGGCCGCTAAGATGAGGAAAGGCCTCAAATGGGTCTACGGTGGAGCTGCTGCGGGGGTTCTTGCCAGCGCAGCGATCGCTCTTGTTCTGCAAGTCGCTTTTCCAGCCGTTACTTCGGGCTCTAACCGGGAAATTATTGAAGGTGGCGTTGGGATTTTCGCTGTGGTCATGATGATCCTCATCGGAATTTGGCTCCACAGCAAGTCCTCTGTCAAACAGTGGAATGCCTTCATGGACCGTCAGATGAAGACGGTAACGGCTACAGGAAGTTTTGTCTCTATGTTTGCCCTCAGTTTCTTAGCAGTCTTTCGTGAAGGGGCTGAGACTATTCTCTTCTATGTTGGAATCATTCCACGGATTACAACCACGAATTTCTTATTAGGAATCGGGCTTGCCATAGCTGTTCTCATCCTTATTGCAGTGGCCATGACCAAGGCCAGTCAAGCCATCCAACCTCATCGAATCTTTTTCATTCTGACGTGGTTAATCTACGCCTTGGCCTTCAAGATGCTCGGTGTTAGCATCCATGCCCTTCAGTTGACCAATATCCTACCGAGTCATTTGGTCAATGGATTTCCTACCATTGATTGGGCAGGGATCTATCCAAGCTGGGAAGTTCTTCTTCCCCAACTACTCTTTGTGGCCCTGATCGCCCTTATCACGGTGAGACAACATGGCAAAGAGTAGAGCAGATAAAATGACCATTGTCGAGCACTTGGTCGAATTTCGAAAACGATTGATCGCAGTGGTCTTGTGTTATATTATCGTCTTCATCGTAGCCTTTGTATTTGGAGGAGAACTCTACCAGATCTTGACCGCTAGCCTCCATCAAAAACTGCTGGTACTGGGACCGAATGATATCCTCTGGATCTATGTATCGCTGGCCAATCTCACAGCCTTTAGCCTGACCTTGCCCTTTATTGTCTACCAGATTTGGCAATTTGTAAGGCCGGCTTTGAAGGAGAAGGAGGCGCGTGCAGTCTTTGCCTACATCCCAGCTAGCTTTATTTGCTTTGTGCTGGGGCTTGCATTTGGTTATTTCTTTGTCAGTCCAGCTATTTTAGAGGTCTTGATGCGCTTGGGAGAAGGACTGTTTGATACCCAATTGACGGCACAAAATTATTTAACCTTCTTATGGCACACCACCTTGCCTTTAGGGGTCTTGTTCGAGTTACCAGTTTTGGTTGCTTTTCTGACCTCGATTGGGCTCTTGACACCACAGTTTTTAATAACTTACCGACGTTACGCATACTTTGTCCTGCTGGTCTTAGCCGTCGTGTTGACGCCAGCGGACTTTATTAGTGACTTGGCCATGACACTCCCTTTGATCCTCTTATTTGAAGTCAGTGTCGCCATCAGTAAAGTCATCTATTCAAGAAAAAGGAGAAACTAATGGGAATTTTACGTGATATTGGAGCACCAGGTTTGATCATCATCATCTTGGGTGCCCTCTTGATTTTTGGACCAAAACGCCTGCCTGAATTGGGCCAGTCCATCGGCAAAATGTTTGCTGAATTTAAGACAGCTGTCAATAAAGGCAGTGAAGAAGCTGATCATGACGCAAAAGAAGACAAGAAAGAAAAAGAATAATCAGACAATTTTTAAAATTCTATTGAGTTCGATTGCATAAAAAGGTATAATAAGACAAGGACTTGCAATCGACGAAGGAGGAAACTATGATTATTACGATTTTGTCACTCATTTTCTATTTCAGCTATATCGGATTCTTATGCTGGTTAGTCGTAAAAATTGTCGAAAAATTGTTCAATTTCTTATTGAACCGTTAATAAAGAAATAATCCATTTCACCCTGTGTGAGTGGATTTTTTGTATCCAATTCAGTTAGAAAGATTAAAACAAAGAGGTTTTAACGGTCTCAGATTGAAGATAAAGTCATATAAAAACTTTCCTTAAGTGAGTACGGACGTCAGCGAACTTCTTAGAAGTTCCATGACTAAATCAAGATACAAAGGACGTCAGCGGACAAAGTCAAAATAGGAATTTAGAAAGCAAGTGAAACAACACAACAAAACCATCGTTTTACTGACTGTTTTGTTTATTGCTATGCTTTCCATTTCAATGTTTTTATATCTTTCAACTCCTAGTATTTTTTGTTACTAGTGATGGACTATATCGTTTGTTTTTCTTATCTATTTTATAAGAAAGTTAAGCTTAATAGAAATACAGTAATTACAAGATTCTAATATTTTCTGTTATAGCTTTATGTGGCATGGGTATAAATTGATATAACTTTTATTATCTATGGTATAATGAGATAAATTTGGAGTTGTAGAGGTGAGCATTTGGAAGGACATAGACCTGATTTTAGAGATATTAAATCATTTGAAGAATTTAACAGATACTACTGGTATCGAGAAGAGCTTTCACAAATTTGTAAGTACCTTGGATTAGAAT
>NZ_KV834648.1:129032-154453 GCF_001837905.1 Streptococcus sp. HMSC076C09 | reverse complement strand
TAAAGCCATCTAAAACTGGTGATAAATAAAGCTTGAATGAAAGGTATAATAAAAAAACTTGTTATGGAAATCGTTTTTGGTTGAAACCGAGAATAACATCGGAATTATAAGGAGATATACTAAATTTTTTAAAAATTAGCAATGATTGCGCCTTCATTTGATAAGGCGTATAATAAAATTGTATCTAGTATACAAAGTGGAGAGTAGCAAGATTGGAGGCAAATTATGAATGGATATCAAGTTGATACAGCAAATTTAGCTGAGCTATCAAGAATTGGTAATAGTAATCAAAGAATTGGGGATGTTGAACCACAAGCTACTATTACAACAATTCCTCTTACACTTATTTTAACAGCGCACCTATGTGCTCCTGTTACCATAATTACTGTAACTTTCAAAAAGCGTTGTTTCTAAGTAAATTATAATTTAATTAAAGTAGTGCTACTCTCCATTTTTTATATTAAAGCATAGATAGGGGTTATTATGAGAGAATATGAGATAGTTGATAAGAGTTCATTATTGGAAGCAATTTACAGTATTTTTGACTTGGATTATCACGAATCAAAACTTATTGAAATATGTAATAAAGTTGGAACGGTAGAGTTGTATTCTCGTTTAAAAAAACAGCTAGACGATAGTATTTTTTATTTAATTTCAAATGCTTTAGCTGAAGAATACCAATTTTACAAGAAAAATCATATCTTACATGGTGACAACTATGTTGATAGAACGGAAGATTTTTTATCAAAGTTAAGTGAATATAGTGGTATATCTTCTTTCCTTGAGAAGTATCCTATTCTAAAAGATAAAATTAATATAAAAATAAATAATTTTTTTAGTTATTCTATCGAAATTATAACTAATTTAGAAAAAGATAAACAGGCAATAAGTGAAGTAACTGAAATTGAAGATTTTACTATTAGTTCAATTTCTGATACAGAAGGAGACACTCATAATGGTGCTTCAGTCCGAATTGTCGAGTTATTAAATGGTGAGAAAGTAGTCTACAAACCTCGTTCTTTAGCCACAGATAATATGCTACACTCTGTGATAAATTTCCTAAAGGAAGTAGATAGTAGTTTAAAATTTTATATTCCATGGAGTATTAGCTTTGATGATCATTCATGGCAGGAATTTATTGAAGATAGTCCATTAAACAGTTGGGAATCAGTTTCAGAATTTTATTATCTGTCTGGTATCTATTTGTCTGTATTTTTATTATTTGGCACTTGTGATTTACATTACGAGAATATCCATGTGAAAAATCAATCACCAGTATTTATTGACTTAGAAGTTCTTGGATTGGGAGAGGCTTCAGAAGGTTTTCCTATATTTAAATTTGATTTACCGCAAACAAGTGTTTTAAACAGCTATCTCTTACCTATACCTTCTAATAAAGATATAATGTTATTTAATGCAAGTGGTTTATTTCCAGATACAAAAAATTCAAAAACAACCATAATCAATGAGTTAGAAATCTCTGAAGTAAATGAATGGAAATTTGTTCAAAGAGAAATCAGAGCAACTCATTTGATTGAAAAACTATCCTACAATGGAAAGAAGGTTTTACCGGAACAAGTCGAAAAAGAAATAAAAGCGGGTTTTACAACAGGTCTTGATATTATTCTTAAAAATAAAGATATAATTAGGTCTATATTGAATGATGGCTTTAAGCAAGTTATAAAAATTCGACAAGTATTGCGACCAACGGTTGTTTATAGTAAATTTTTGGAAGTGTCTAATTCTTATAAATACTTGACTTCATCTGATGCTAGAGATAATTTATTTAATGTTTTACTAGAAAACTTCAAGCCAGGTAATTTAGGATATTTTAGGGTACAGGATGAGATAAGGCAATTAAAGAATGATGATGTACCTTGTTTCTATATGTATTCTAACTCAAAGAATCTTTATAATAATAACGACATTATTATCGAAGATTATTACTCAAAAGACTATCAAAGTGCTTTGTTTGAGAGATTGGACTTGCTAGATTATCCAGACCTTGAAAAACAAATTAGGTATATTGAGTTATCTCTTGCAGCCTATTATCCCCTAACTGATTTTTTTCATCCAATTAATGAGAGTGGAAAAAGAGAGAGAAAAATTGAGGAAATCACGAATGAGTTCATTGATTATATTTCTGATGTAAGTGTTGAATATGCACCAGATAGATTAGAGCTTTATACACTTCAAGTCAATTCATTAAATGGTGAAGAGAAAATGTTTATTGAAGGTATAGAATCTGGCTTATATAATTCTGGAGGAATAGTGCTTACTCTGATTAATTTAGATAATAGTAAGTCTCAAGAAACTGCAAAAAAATTGTATGACACAATAAAAGAAAAAGCTTTATCATATTTAAGAAATCCGCAAAATGAGATAAATATAGGAGTTTTTACAGGTTTGGGAGGATTGGTTTATCTTACATATCAATTCTATAATAAGACAAGAAGTCAAGAATATCTTAATACTTTAATGGAACTACAGTCTCTAATTAAGAAAAAATATGAGCAAATAAAAGTAGATAAATTTAATGATTTTATTAATGGTGAAGTTGGTTTACTAACTCTCCTATCTAATATCTATCAAAAGGAAAGTGACTTGGTAGATTCAGAACTCATGGATACTCTATATGAGATAGTAAAAGAGTCGTTTTTAGAAACAAATGATCTTTCTTATTCTCATGGAATAATAGGAGAAGGCATTTCATTGTTATCATTATACAAAATACATCCTTCAGTGCATATTTTAAACAGAATAGAAGAGATTCTTAAATCAGTAAAAGCTAATATTGATTTACTAAAGGAAAGTAATTCATGGTGTAGAGGTATGATGGGTTACTATTTATTTCTCTATAGAATTGCTGAAGAAAATTTCGCCTTTTCAGAAAACTGTAAATTGGAACTTGGCCGATTAACTATTGACGATGTGAAGAACTTATTAAGTTTAAATAGTATTTCATTATGTCATGGTAACGTTGGAAATATTTTGATATTAAATAGAATTTGTAATTTGTTCAATAAAAACGTGAGAGATTATTGTATGGATGTTGTATCGAACTCTATCTCAGATCCCTTCTTGATTAAATGGACAAGGGGCTCAAGTCATTATCTGGAATCCTTTATGTTGGGAATGTCTGGTAGTATTTATGCAATGGAATTAATTCGTAAAGGTGGTGGACCATTAATACATTTGATGGAAGTATAGTAGCAAAGGAGAGGGAAATGAAAGTATTCGTTTGTACTGGAGCGATTGGACATGATTTTTCAACAACAAATTTTGTTGTTGAAGAGTTCATAAAAGGATTAATAAAACATGGTAATGAAGATGTGACTGTGTTTTATGCAAATTTATTGAATTATCATATTGAATTTTGCGATGGGTCTATACAGCCTTTTATAACCGGGAAAACTCAGTCAAGTGATGATATGGTTTTTTTAGAAAAAGAAATGTTATCGTCAGATTTGATTGTTATAGCTTCGCCGGTTTATGCAAATACTGTCTCAGGGTCTATTAAGACATTTATAGACAGGATTGCTCACTGGACACATCTTTTTAGATTGTGTGGTAAGTATGGAGCGTTATTTTCAATTTCTAGTAATAGTGGAGCAGAAGATACGTTAAACTATTTAAACGATATCATGGGAACTATGGGACTATCAATTGTTTGCAAAGAAAGTTTTATCACGAATACTTATACAAAGGAAGCTATAAAAAATATTTTAGATGTTCAATCTGCACTTGTAATTAAAAAAATTGAATCAGGAACTCTGGAATTCAGCCACGATCAAGAATATAATTTTAAAAAATACCAAAAACTGTATAGTAATGGTAAAGGCTATGCAAATGAATTGGACTATTGGAAAAGTAATAAAATGTTTGAGGTTGAGAGTCTATCTCAATTAGCAAAAACTTATAGTGGTGGTGTGATATTATGAATGACGATGACTGGTTGATGCGCCAATTTAAAGGTGTTTCTAATATGATTGGAACTATCTTGAATTTAAAAGTTAGTCAACTTGATTTAGGTATTGTAGAGGATGAGGAGGGAAATTTAATTAAAGGAGAAATATATTTAGAAAATCTTTTAAAATCTGAAAGATTTTTAGAAGTCAATTCTTTCATAAAATCTAAAATGAAGGTACTAAATTTCCACGAGTATACAATACTGATTGATTACTATATTGGATATTTATCAAGTTTAGATAGTGAGATTTTAAAAAAAAACCAACTAGATCCAAAGAAGATAAAAGAAATAGAAGCTAATCTAAAGCAATTTGAGTGGTAATATGAAGACAGTCTTATTTAAAACAAAAAAAATGCTTTTAATTTTATTATCTATATTGATAATTCTAGAGTCGCTCTTAGCAATTCCCTTACCATATATATCTAAATTTCTAATTGATGATGTAATTGGTAAAGGAAACTATGAAAAAACTGAGCTAGTTTTTATTGTTTTTTTGATATTTTTATTCCTTCAATTTACATCAAGCAACTTTTTGACTAGAGTAACTGCTAAAATAGAAGTAGACTTAATAAAATTTATTAGACAAAAAATTATAATATCTATTCTAAGCAAAAGATTCATATCTGATGATGATAAAAGTAGAGCGCAAGAGATAATTTTGAATGATATAGAAACATATGTTTCAAATATACTCACCATATTTTATGCCCTTCTATCAAATCTATTAAAAATCATAGGATGTGTAACTATTATTCTACAGATTAACTTCTGGTTAGGTGTGGTGTGTCTTGTTTTTGTACCAGTGTATGTTTTTTGGACAATTTTTATTAGTAATAAATTAAAAAACCTTACTTATATAGCAAAAAATAATCGAGATAATCTAATTCATACTACTGTGAATATATTATACAACCATCTAACGGTAAAAATATATAATTTATTTCAATTGGTATATACATCATTTAAACTAGTTGTAAATGAGAATGCAACTACTCTTAAACGTATTAAAATATACTCTAATATTGTGTCTATTATATCTAATTTGATAATTACATCAGCAACGTTTTTACCCATCTTTATTGGTATTAATTTAGTTAAAAATAATATTTTGACAGTTGGTGATTTAATTGCTTTTAATGCTTATATAGGGATGTTATTTTCTCCTATAACAGCTATTATCTCGACAATAACTACTATAAAATTGAATTCGGTTTATCATACACGAATTACTGAGTTTTTATCTGGCGATGGATATATTAATACTAGTTTTTCAACAAAATCTACAATTAATACGTTGATTATGAAAAATGTGAATCTATTTGTTGATGATCAAAAAATAGTAGAATCAATTAATTTAGAATTAAAATCTGGAGATATCATACAGGTTAAAGGAGATAACGGAAGTGGAAAATCGTTATTTCTAAAGTCTATGATTAATCTAAATGAATTTTCGGGTGATATTATTTTCAATGGTATTGATATAAAGGAAAAAACGATAGAACAACTAAGTAATGAAATTGTTTATGTCTCTAATGAACTTGGATTTGTTGGAGGAAAACTAATTGAAAATATACCTGAAACTGAAGAGATCAAGCATATCTTTGAAATTGTTAATTTGTCATCAAGATTAAAGAAAATTGAAAATTTATTTGATTTTGCCATGGAGAATATTGTTAATGAATTTAGTTCAGGAGAATTACAAAAATTAAAAATTGCCCGAGCTCTGAACAAAAAACCTAAAGTTTTACTATTAGATGAAATGTTTTCTCATATTAGTAAAAACGATTCAAGCATGATACTTGAAAATATTTCAAGCTATTTACCTGATGCTATTATCATTTTAGTAGAACATCATTATGCTTCAGAAATTGTTACTCAAGTTTATAAAATAAATCAAAGAAAAATCGTGAAAGTGTAAAGGAAAATCGCATCAAGTTCATCATTATGTGACGAATAAAAGTGGCTTTTTCTACAAGAAAATAGACTCCATAATTCCTACGGTAGTTTTACTCACTACAGAAATTATAGAGCCTTTTTATATTACTTGTTAAATGGTTGTAATTGGGATTTTCTTAAGTTGAACTTGTAAAATAGAAGTGTATACATTTTTAATCTATAGTCGTAGAGATTTAGTAAAACTATAGGCAAATATAGATCTTTTTCTGTAATTTACTAATGTCTGTTATAATGGACATTATTTAAAATTTCCATTATAACAGACATTGATACAGTTTTGTAACATTATTTTGGTATAGTAATATTATAAAAGGAGGCGAGAAATATGAGAAAATTTGTTAGCATATTATTGTTGTCATTATCAATAATTACGCTAATTGCTTGCACTAAAAATAAGCAACAATCTCTGGATGGCGAATACTATTGGATATCAAGTGAAAGAAATGAATTGGCATTTACTATAAAAGGGAATAGAGGTTCAATAAAACACGGAGAAGCTGATAGTTTTACAATTGATCAAGAAAGTAACACCTTCCTTTTATCAGGAGAAGGTAGAGCTGATTCAACAGTAAAATATAAAGTTAAGGATGGCACCATTACAGTCGATATATCTGGAATAGAACATGAATATTACCAAAAAGGCAGTAAAGCATATAATAAAGCACTTCAACAATATAATAAGTAGAAATAGAGCGATGAAGTTTTGATTTCTTATTTATATTAGGTTATAAGAAAACACCCCAAAAGAAAGAGGGAAATCTAACTTTTGGGGTGTTGTCAATTTTAAGAGCGTTGAATATGTCTTTATTTTGTGAGTGAGACACGGAAATCATTGTATTTGCTGTAATCAAAATCTTCATTGAGACCTGTTACAAATACAATTGGTGTATAATGGCCCTCTTCTAAAATAAAACCGGCTTTTACCTTGGCATTGGCTCCCCCAAGTCCCGCAATACCAGGAAGGAGTGCCTCAAAAGCCCCTGGTTCATCCGTATCCCAGTAATAGATATTACCAGAAGCTTGAACAGCTTTTGCTCTAGTCGTTGCTGTACGAATTGGGTTCACATCTGCTTGATAAAAGTTTGCTGTCGTAGTGACCGTTCCGTCCGCAGCCACTGTCATTTGGACATCTTTCGCAATTTCAGTTGTACCTGTCCAAGTCCCTACCAGCTCTGCAGGAACCATTTGAGATGAATCTGTAGCTTTGTCACCACTTGTTGTATTAGACGCTGTGGTTGTTTTACTTGATTGTGTTGTTTCTTCTGAACTAGATTCAGTTGCTTTTGTATTTTTCTTTTTAGAAGACTGATTTGTTTTATTCTGACTAGATTTCATAGAAGTCTGTGTTTCTTTTACAGAAGAACTGTTCTCCTCTTTTTTAGAACCACAAGCTACTAGTAGAGTTGCAGAAGTCAAGCCTAAAAGTGCTAAACTTGTCCATTTTTTCATAATTATGATACCTCACCTAAATTTATATTAGCTATTATATTACAATGTTACAGAATGTCAAGCGTTTTTGAAATATTTTTGTAACACTTGTAATTTGTCTAAATATTTAAGGATTTGGCGCATAGGGTTACAAAGTAAAAGATTTCTATATTCTTTATTACATAGTCATCAGAAATAGAAAATCAACGTAAAAAAACTACTGTTAGAGTTTCATTGGTACAAAATTACCAACAATAATTCCTACAATTCTAGGATCTTCATCATAAGAAAGAAAAATATCTTTATAGTTTGGATTGATAGAAACCAGCCTTAAGCCATGCTCCTCTCGATAAACTCGTTTAATATAAGTCTGGCTATTGCAGATTACGGCATAAACTGCTCCATCATAATCAAATCCTGTCTCACGAATGAGAGCCACAGAGCCATTTTGATATTTGGGCTCCATTGAGTCGCCAGAAATCCATGAGGCGAAATCGTGGGCTAGCTCTTCATTAAAATAGACGGTATCATAGTTTTGATCGTTATAAACTGATGAACCGATACCAGCAGACATTTTTTCATAAACATGATATTCGTATAGTTTTTCTGATATCGAAATAACTTTCTTACATTGTTCTTTTTGAACTAGACTTCTAACATAACTAAGTGCTTGATCTTTTCCTTCATCTGATAAAGCATTGTATATCCTGACGATTTCTATCTCCGTAAAATAGCCTTTTGGAGCATTTAGAATCTGCTCCAAAAGCTTTACTTTTTCTCTAGATGGTTGTTTTACTCCACGCTCCCATGCTGAATAAGCTTGATAACTAATACCTAAACGATCCGCAATATCTTTTTGAGTCATTTTTAGCTCTTTTCTACGAGCTTTTAGTTTTTCTGGTTGATACATCGTTTTCCTCACATTAATAGTAATTTCAATTCAGCTTTTTGTTTTGCCTCTTTGTCTGTTAGCTTATTTTTATCCCAAACATAAGCTATAGATTTTCCTCTATCATAAATGAGCCATACTTTTAAATTTTTTCGGCAAGTCTTTATTGTTTTCCAATTCTTTTGATCTAGAAGTTCTGGATACTCTTGACTGGTTACGAAGCCTCTTTTGTTCAAAGATCGCTCTATCTTATTGATTAGAGAAGTCTGGTAGTTGTTAAACTCCTTTATAATCTGTTCTTTGATACTGTGAAACAAAAGGAGGAGTGTAGCATTTTGTCCTTCTATATATTCCTCAATAGCTTGCTTAATGAAGCCTTCTTTCCCAGGATAATATTCTCGTAAAAGATCTAAGAGGCGAAAAAACAGTGCCTGTTTTGAAACATCCAGACTATTTTGAATATGTTGAAAGGTGTTGCAACCATAATAAATCTTTGACAACAAAACAATGTCCGGCATTAATACTACAGCAGAGAAAATATTCGCTTCTCGCTCTAGTAGGTTCTCCTGATTATCAATAGATTCAGCAAAATAAGTGCCTTCATGCTTAAGTATGAAATGCCCTAGTTCATGACACAGAGTAAAATTCTGCTTTACAATTGGATTATCCTTTTCATAAGAAAAACTAATACCTAAGTCATCGATAACGGTTAATCCTTCAATCTTGTGATTTGAGAAGTGGTGACTGGTTACCTTGATTATATGTTTATCTATGCAGTGTTGGAAGAAATATTTAAAATGATAGTTTAATATGGATATGGACTTATCCTGCATAAACTTATATAGTACTTGTTTTGTCTTGTTACTTACTTTTATATATAACGGATCCAAGCAATACTACCTCCTTTATATCTGAACTAAACTTTTTTGGTTTAGTTTTCTTTTTTCAAAAAAGTGGATTAAAGTCCACTTTATCTACTTTTAGCATATAAAATCGTTAGATTATATTTGTTTATTTTATACCTCTGTATACCAATGATGATATTTTATTTATAACAGAATTCATCCTACCTTTTAATACATCGATTAAACTATGTTTTCTAACTTTCTTAAATATAGCATTTATTATTTGTAAAGCTAAATAACTAATAAATATAACAAACACTCTATCCAAACCTATAAAAATAATACCAGTGAATGAATTTTTACAAACTCTATTTGTAGGAATTGAAATTTTGTTAAATAGATCTAGAAATATTGTATTATCTCCAAACATTGAGATAATGGAATATAGAATCATTGAAGATGATCCTATAATTAATTTTAATATATATATATTTCTATCAACAATATCCTCATTATCTTTGGTATCATGTACCCCATTTAACGGATTTACTTTATCCTCAGATATTCTCCAAATATCTTTTGAAATAATTAAAGAAATAAGAGCCAGAGACAGAGTGACCAACACCCAATTGTCCTTTTTGATTATCCCTAAAAAAAATGTTAAAGTCAAACAAAGTGCCAAAAATGTAATATTTGCTCCGGTGACACTAAAGAATGAAATAAAAAGATTAATAATATAGTACAAATCTATAAAAAGAGTTAATAATAAAATAATTATACTATCAATATATGAGTACTCTGCCCTAGGTATAATATTCACAATTATAAATTGAGTAGAAAAAAACAATAAAGCTATGAGTGCTGTTTTTCTTCTATAATTTGAAGTATATTTATATATATTCAAACTGTCAAAAAAACTAATTTTTTTTAGCTTATATTCATTTTCTAAAAGTAACTTTTTTTTAAAATAAAAGAATAGAGCCCCTAAGAAAATGTAGATACATAATCCATAAAAAAATTTTAGTCCGAATCTTTCACTATTAAACAGATTGTCCTTATATATACAATATCTATATCCTATCATAAATAAAGGTAGTAAAAAAACAAAAAAATGTAAATTGATTAGTTTATTATCGTTACTTTTTGATAACTTTTTATCAAAAATATAAATATTATTTAGATATAATTTATCGTTCTTTCTATCATAAAAAAACTCTAATAATATTTTTTGGCTATCATAAAAACGAGTAATTTCTTGTTTGTCTATTATTTGCTTATATTTTCTGAGAATCTTTTCATCCTGAAATATATTTTTTTCGGCTTCTTTATTAAGCTTTACTTTCTCAGTCTTTAACTTAAATTGTTCTATTAAACGAACTAATCTAACCTCTATTTGTATGATTTTTTTTCTTGTATTCTCATCCAAAGCTAAAAACGTGTTATTATAACTAAATCCACGTTTAATAGTAAGTTTTTTATTTTTCATTAAATAATTTTTTCCTCTCTTCCATAAATTCAATTAACTCCTTTTTGAAAATTTTCTTTTCTTCCGCAGTTAAACCTTTTGAATTCATTCGAAAAAGAACTTCTACGTTATCTAATTCTTCATCATTGCCGGCAAGATAATCCATCGTAACTCCAAAGAAATTCGCAAACTTCTCTAAAGTTTCAGATGATGGTTTTCTTTTACCACTTTCCCATTGCTGATAATTAGGTTGTTTAATTCCAAATTCTTCCGCAATTTCTTTTTGTGTTAATCCTTTTTGTAAACGTAGTTCTTTTAATCGTTCTGGAAATCCCATTTCTAATTCCTCAAAAATTTTTAAAATATTTTGCAATAACCTCTTGACAATATACTCAACCGAGTATATAATATAAATATATTCGAAAGAGTATATTTCTTCTAAAAATAATAACCTTATTTTAGAAGGTTTTGATCATTGACAATTAAATAAAAAGTGCGTCTGACAACCAGAGGACTGACTATCAAACTACACTAAACTTCGTACCTTTATTGTAAATGTTTTGATACTAAAAGTCAAGTCCGTTTTATGGTTGAAGTGAAGATAGAAAACATTTATTTGTGGGCTTCCACGCATTTCGGACTTTCGCACTTTTCCGAATAGTAAAGTGAACTGGCTTCGCCAAAGGGCGTAAGAGAATCCCTTGGGTATGATCAAGACTACCTAAAGAGATTGGCTGGGAAAGCGATGGTAATTGACGCAAAGCACCTTGCTAAACGTTGCCACCGTGGAAAGAGGGATCTTTCCAACCAAATAACTTTTCTTTACTGCTGTCTATCTACTAAGATAGACTTACTCTCAAGCTACTAAGTTCTTTCCTTTTTTCACTTAGTAGCTTTTTTACTTATTACAATAAAGGAGAATGATATGACAAACTTTTTTCGCACTACAATGTAAACGACTCTACGATAACTATGAATTTACCTATGGCATGTTTAGTGAATCTGATAAACTACAGGCTAAACTTTATGCTCAAGCTCAAGTAGATCTAGATCATCTCGCAGATGATGCTCGCAGAAATGGCTATGCTCCTGGGGATATTCAATTCTATAGTCGCATGTTTAAACGCAAACTATTTACCCACTATTACTCAAGAGTGAAGCAACTAGCTTAACTCTTTTAATTTTACACTCAGAAAGGAAAATATTATGATCTCAGAAACACTTAAAATGAAACCAGAATTTATTGGCCCTGCTTACTATGAACGCTTGGGAAATGCTCCTAAATTTATTTTTGGAAAAGAAGGTAAATACCAACGTCACATTTTAAACAGCGCAGAGCACGGTGCCTTTCATGTCATTACACCAGCCTCTACAACGGTCTTTCCAGAAGATGCTCTAGTAGAAGCAGTTAACCCAATCTTTTTCCCAGACACTGCGCTAAATGGCAATAATGTTGCACCTTATCTCAATGTCTTTGCGGAAAAATTGGTACTTAAAAAATAAGAATTTAAAGGAGAAAATTACATGGCTAAAATTGGATTAAACTACGGAGAAAAACTACAAATTGCTGACAAGACTTATCGTGTCATTACAGATGGACTAGATGTCCCAGCTGTCCTTGGAAAACTGTCTTTCCGAGGCATTGAAGGTCCTGATATCATCTTTGAAGTGGATCGCTCACAACGTAATCCTGATGGATCATTTGTCCAAGTCAATACAGGTGAGATCCGTGGAATTGTCGTAGGGATTCACTCTTCTGTCCAGCACGAAACCCTCTTTTTCACGATCGCAGACATGTCAGATTCTGAAATTGAAGACCTAGGTATTAAATACCGAGAAGAGGTTGAACTAGAAGATATTGTTATCACGCATACCCACGTCAATCGTAATGATATCTATAAGCTCTTTGCTTCTAAAATCAAGAAAAAAACTGGAGGCACACCAACTAAAGAAAACAAACCGGTAGAAAATAAGAAGGAAAACTAGGGGGTGATGCAGGATGAAACTCTTTACCTATCGGGGAAAAAGAGTTCGAGTTTTTCATCGTAAACTAAAGGGAATCACATGGTTTATCTGGTGGTTTCCTTTTTTGTTGGCTATTAGTTATTACAGCTACTTACATCTAGAAGAATTAAAAGTCCATCCCTTACCTCAAGGATATTTTCTAGGAGCTGGGCTTCTCTTTTCTTTGCTTCTCTCTTGGTTTATTAATCGTGTTTGCTACAGGAAGATGCTCTTTTTTCAAAAGCTCAATAGCCTTCGAATTCTTTCTCGCTTTTTGCTAGAGAATAACCTCTATCTAGTTAAAAAGGTCAGACGTGAAAACAAGATCATTGAAAAAATCACCTTACCTCAAGTGTATATCAAACAGTCTCGCTACAAGATTGAAGTGAGTTTCATTCTAGAAGGTAATAAATTTCAAGATCGCTTCCTCAACCTTGGAGCTACGCTTGAAGTCATGTTTAATGGAGATTTTCGAAATAAAACCTTTGATAACCGCTTTATCAAATATGAAATTGCTATTAACCGAATTGATAGCCGAATCACCATAGATGAAGTAAAGGTCAAAGGATCCAAACTCCAGCTCATGAAAGATGTATCTTGGGATTATATCGAAGAACCTCATCTTCTCATTGGTGGTGGAACAGGTGGAGGAAAAACCGTTGTTCTCATGACTATTATCTACGCTCTAGCTAAAATTGGCTTTGTCGATATCTGTGATCCAAAGAATTCGGACCTGGCTGGATTAAGGAAAATTCCAGTCTTTCATGGCCGAGTCTACACAAGTAAGGAAGATATCATCAACTGTTTTAAAGACAATGTAGAGTTCATGGAAAAACGCTATGAATTGATGTCTACTTCGCCAAAATTCCAAGCTGGAAAGAACTTTACTCACTATGACATGAAACCAAAATTCATTCTGGTGGATGAGTGGGCAGCTCTTATGGCAAAGATTGATCGTGACTATAGCCAACAGTCAGAACTCATGGAATATCTCTCCCAGTTAGTTCTAGAAGGCCGTCAGGCTGGTGTCTTTATCATCTTTGCTATGCAACGGCCCGATGGTGAATTTATTAAAACAGCTCTTCGGGATAACTTTATGAAGCGTCTCTCCGTCGGTCATTTAGAATCAACAGGATATGACATGATGTTTGGGGATGCCAATAAAACCAAAGAGTTTAAAAAGCTGGATGAAATTAATGGAGTTAAGGTCAAAGGACGGGGCTATATCGCAAACAACGGCGAGCTTGCTGGTGAGTTTTTCTCTCCTTATGTACCGCTTGATCAAGGTTTCTCCTTCTATGATGCCTACTCTAAAATTCCCATCATGGAGTTTGAAGGAGGAGAGTTCTCAGTATTTGAAGAATACAAACCATCAGTTGAAGCAGTTGATCCTATAGAGGAAGAGGAGTCTATAGAAAACGAACCAAACAAGCGACCACTCAAGGAATTTGCGGATGAGCACGATTTAAAAATGCAAACTCTTCGAAAAATCATCCCTTATATGGAAGAATACGGGATCTCATTTGAACGGACCGACTCCGCCATTCTCATTGAACCTTTCCAAGAAAAGTTACTTCTTGAAACAATTACTCGATTTGAGGAGGATGGACGGAAGTCCTATCCAAAAGCTATTGAAGCGATTGTCAGTCATCATGGGCTAGGACAAGGGCAAGGGCAAGCCTGACCGCAGGTCAGGCGAAGACCGAAGCCCGCCGTTCCTGGCTCATGATGACAACGAACCCCCGTTTTCTAATAGGGGGGTTACATTTGGCAAAAACGCCAAGTCCACCCCTCCTCATTCCTTATGGGAGTTGGGTTTTCAATTTTTATGAAGTGTGTCACTTTCGTCAAAAAAGTGTGTCACTTCGTTAGAAAGAGGTGTTGCGATGAATGGACAAAATTAGTCCTTTTCATATTAAGAATTTCAGAAAACAAACAGGACTTAGTCAAAAAGCATTTGCACAAGCTGTTGATCTCCCTACAAGAACCTATCGCTCTTATGAAACAGGCGAAAGAGGACTGACGATTGATAAGTTTAGAGAATTGAAAGAAAGACTCGGTTACTATCAAGATTGCGATAAAAACAGTCTTCGGGCTCAGATCGACTATCTCCGATTGACCTTTCCCAGATTAAAGGATTTAGATGCTTTCTGTGAAAACTTTCTTCATTGTCACCTAAGTGAATTTACAGACCAAGAAACCCGTCTCATGAATTATACTCACTTATGGCAACGAGGAAACATCTGGATTTTTGATTTCTTTGATAAGTCTGTGACCAATGATTACCAAACTTGTCTTCAACTATCCGGTCAAGGATGCCGTGAGTTGGAATTGCTTCTAGAAGACAAGGGAATCACTTGGCAGATCTTTCTTCAAAACATTCTTTATTCCTATGAAGATGTTCGGGTGAAGCGACTCGATATTGCTCTAGATGAACTCTATAAGGGTTACGGTCACGAGGACGAACAAATTCAAATCCCTAAATTGATTGATAAACTCTATTCCAAAGAGATTGTCCTAGACACGATCAAGAAATGGAATATCACGGGTGGTGGATCTTTTACAGATAATGAAAATATGGAAGCGAATCACGGCTTATCCATTTATTTTGGGAGCCGTCAAAGTCAACTCTACTTCAACTTTTATGAAAAGCGCTATGAAATTGCTCGAATGGAAAACATCTCCTTGGACGAATCCTTGGAGATTTTTGGTATCTGGAATCGCTATGAACTCCGCTTTTCAGATCAGAAAGCTCAAGGCATTGTGGAGGAATACATCAATGGTGTAGATCTCGGAGAAATTGCACGAGGCATCATCAATAAAGAAATCCAAGTCTATGATGGAGTTACTCGTTTTGGAGCCTATAAACCTGATGAAAAATGGCAACAGCTCTTTGGAGGCGTCGAACCCTTAAAGCTCTCAACCAACCCACAACCATACAGTATTGAGCGAACCATTCGCTGGCTAACCTACCAAGTCGCAAACTCCCTGGCACTAGTCACTGAAGCAGACAAGATCCTCCAAACAGAATACATGAAGATGATTCAGAACAGCGGAGAAATCACAGATCGAGGAAAAGCCATGTTACGACTTCTCAAAGCCAACAAACACTATGAACACTAGAAAGGAAAAACAATATGGAATACAAAGTTCAAATCAATTCACTAGATAACTTTAAAGCCTGGTCTGGTGGACTAACCACCTTGAACACTGTCCGTGAACGTGGTGGAGTAGATACTCTAACCGTCATTTGTGAAGATATCTTCTCTGGGAATACACCAACAGAAGGACAAATCAATGACTGGCTCTGGTTTGATTCAGATTTTATCTATCAAGCTTTAGGCTACGATGACCTGCTTGAGGCTTCTTAAGATGCTTAAGAAGATCTATCAGACGGACTTCTTCCTTTTGCCCGAACAAGAATTCTGGCATATGTACATTCTCTTACGAAAAGGCAAGGACTTCTACTATGAATGTGCTGGAAGATATACCGAGAAGCTACCGGATGCGAAAGGTTTTTATGACTATGAACATGCCTGTTTTACGCTAGATGGTCAAGTGTTGAGCGTAAATAAAAAAATGCGCCCCTCACTCATTACTTATATCCAAAAGACCATCAAAGACAATCAAGAAACATTTAGAAAGGAAATTGAAATGGCTACTAAAACTATTTTTGAAAAGAAAGTCTCTCAAGTCACGAATGAACTGGGAGAATTACTTAAAAAGAAAGATCATAGAGAGGCTTGGACCAAGGCTGGAGAATTAAATAGTCTCCTTAAAAAAGAAGAAGCCAAAGACCTAAAACCTGACCTGATTGAACAACTCCAAACTGAGCTACGAGGCTACTATTACATTAATGGCGAGATCGAAAAAGCCAATAAGCGCCTCTATGCAAAAGGCTCAAAACTCATTGAACTTGCTGGTCTCTAAAGGAGGATCTATGGATAAAGCCAAACGCTACTTGCTTCAAGCAAAAGAATATCTCTCACACTTTAAAAAGGTGGAGAAAAAAGGAGGACCACCAAAACTAAAAGTCACCAATAAAAAGACCGTCAATATTGCAGTCATAGGAGGAATTGCTTTCCTCCTTTTTGTTGGCCTCTTGGGATCTGTTCGTGCTATCACACTATCAAATAAGGTAGGTACACTACAAGTTCAAGTAGAGGCTGCTAAAAAACAAAAAGCACAGCCTATAGAGTCTAGTAGAAAATACGACTATAAACTCCAGTACTACTTGAACGACTATGTCTACGCCTATTTCACCCTTCCACAAGAAGGCGATAAACAACAAGCTCAAGTGGACTACTTAAACAGCTTTTACAACTTCATTCCTGATGTGAAAGCTCAAGGTCAAGTTCGAAATCCTAGTGAACTCCTCTATTCTCAGTTAGTGACTGTAGAAGGGAAGGTTGCGACCTATAAGATCAAATACAAGGAAACTATCCGTAGGGACAATAACACGGAAGAAAAAGAAATCGTGACGGGTTTCAATATTCCATTTGATGAAAAAGAAGGGAAATATTATATCTCCGGCCTTCCTTGGTTTTCTGCTATTGAATCCTCACAAGCTGGACACTTTAGCGAAGACGATCAGCTTCAACTAACCGCTAACGATCACTTTTCAGATACTCAGCGTAAAAAAGTTGAAAAATTCCTCAAAGTCTTCTTTACCAACTATACTACTAACCAAGACAATCTCAATCTGATTGCTAAGGATGTGGATATTATAGCCAATACCACCTTCAAAACGATTGATTATACCTATCTAAAAAAAGACGGTCAGAATCTAATCGCTTATGTTCAAGCAACCTTTGAGGTCGGAGGGACCACTCATTCAGAAAACTTCACCTTTACCCTCTCAGAAAAAGAAAAGACCTACTATGTCACAAAACTAGAACACACCATTCCACTAAATTATACAAATGATAAAGAATAGGAGAACTCTATGAATACAGACAATCTACGAACCTTCCTCCAGGGCGACGGAATTTGGATCCTGACAGCTATTGCCGTGCTCTTAGCGATCAAGGCTTGGCGAAATAGCTCCTGGCTTCAACTCTTCTCAGTCGTTGGTTTCTATGCCGTTATTGTTTCAATTGCGAAAGGACAAGATATCCTCAAAGCAGTCGGCTGGTTCCTACGACTCTTCGGTATTGAATCAGGACTTTAAGCATGAATGAAGAAAGACTTTATGATTACAGTAAGGGCCTAAATGCTCCTTATTGGATCCAAGAAATCAAGACAAAAAAGGGCACTCGACTATGGTACTTTGCGACACCGATGCAGTTGTCCTTTTTCATTGTCTTTATCATCGTCTTTGTGGCCATGTTACTCTTTGGAGGATTTATCTTTGTGCCACTCGCAAAAATCACTCACTCAATTTCTCTCTTACTCTATTGGTATCTCCCTTACAAATTGGCTAAATTCTATACTGAATACGAGCCTCACGGTAAAAAGATGCACGTCTTTATCGGAGATTACCTGATTTACTTCTGGGATTTTAAGCTAAACAAAAAAGCTATCTACCATGAAGATCGAATAGAACCTGTAGAAGAAATTGTCTTTGAAAAAACAAATCTATAGAAAAGGAGGACCTATGAGTATTACATTAACCTATCCTATTTGGGAAACACATGAAAATCTAGCTCTCAAAAAAGATCAAACAGTCGTTGCTTATTATCGTATTCCAAACACTCCCATCACCATTACAGATGATGAAAAAAAGGGCAAACACAAAATTACGGTTGCTCAAATGATGAAGAAGCTCCAGAAAAACAAGTTCTTTGAAATATCTCTGATCCCTAAAGACTATCTCTTAGAAGAGAAAATGCGGGACTTCTCAGACGCTCTAGCAGATGACAGTCGTGAACTAGGAGAAGAACTACTTCTTTACACCGTTGAACGTCTAACAGATGAAATGGAGATTCCTTATCAGTTTGACTGGGTCGTGGGTGTGACCTTACGCAAACAAAATCATGGAGCTACCGTCAAAGACTTGGCCTATGAGAGCTTTAATGAGTTCACCGAAAAAATAGCTAAGGGTCTTGGCTATGAATATGAATTAAGTCCCACTTGGTATGAAGACTATAAAAGTGATGAATTCACTATTTTCCAAGCCTTCTCTGTCCTTCGGGCAAAACGGTTATCCAATGAAGAACTCTTTTATTACCAGCGGATGCAGTACCTTCGCTATATCCCTCACTACAAGAAAGAGGTACTCGCTAATCGTGCTCAATTCAATATCACAGACACCTTGATCAAAGTCCTAAAAGGTGGATTTCTCAAGCTAGAAAGCCCTTATGGATCTTCCTTTGTGACGATTCTTCCGGTTGGTAAATTTCCTGTTCAATTCAATGGTTTTCACCTGGGCGAATTTATCCAACGCTTAAACTTTCCCGTTGAGCTACGAATCAAGGCAGAATTCATTGATACAGGTAAAATCAAGGGTCGAATGGGACGCTCGAATACGCGTTACAGAAACATCATGGAAGAGGCAGAAAATACAGATACTGTCCAACAAGACGAGATTATCATGGGTTCCATCTCCCTAAAGGACTTAATGAAGAAAGTTGGAAACAAGGAAGATATCATTGAATATGGAGCCTATCTCATTGTCTCTGCTTCTAGTGTGAACCAACTCCGTCAAAGACGACAAGTGGTTTTAAACTATTTTGATGATATGGGCGTTGAAATCAGTGAGGCCTCTCAAGACGGACCTTATCTCTTTCAAGCGTTGCTCTATGGAGAAAACCTCCAAAAGAAAACTCGCACCTGGACACATATGGTCACAGCTCGTGGATTTTCAGAACTCATGCCCTTCACCAATACCTCTTCTGGGAACCGTATCGGTTGGTATATTGGCCGAGTAGATAACTGGACAGGACGTTGGGACAATATCGCTAAAGCTATTGATTCCTCAAAGAACATTGTCCTCTACAATGCGACAGTAGGAAATAAAGAAGATATAGCTGGAAAAATTACTAAGAACCCACACATCATTATTACGGGGGCAACAGGTCAAGGAAAATCCTTCCTTGCTCAGATCATCTTTTTAAGTGTGGCTTTACAGAATGTCAAGACACTTTATATTGACCCTAAACGTGAACTTAGAAATCACTACCAAGAAGTGATCAACTCACCTGAATTCGCACGACTCTATCCTGAACGCAAGAAACAGATAGAGAACTTTAACTTTGTGACACTAGATAGCTCACTTCCATCAAACCACGGAGTCTTAGATCCTATTGTTGTTCTAGATAAAGAACAAGCTGTAGAGGTCGCAAAAAACATGCTTGAGTTTTTACTACAAGCTGTAGATGATGTCACGATGGATCAAAAAACAGCTATCACAGAAGCTATTAATGCGATTGTGGAGAAACGAGTCGCTGGTGAGAAGGTCGGATTTAAACACGTCCTAAAAGTACTTAGAGAATCCACTTCCTCTGAAATTGCTTCGGTTGGTCGTTATCTGACTTCAATTGTCACAAACTCTATCTTGGAATTAGCCTTTTCAGATGGAACCACTCAAGGACTTAACTACGAGTCACGAGTGACCATCCTAGAGGTCAATAACCTCAAACTACCAAAAGACGATTCCACAAAAATTTCAGATCATGAACGCAACTCTATTGCTCTCATGTTTGCGCTTGGTGCCTTCTGTACTCACTTTGGAGAACGAAATGAAAATGAAGATACCATTGAGTTCTTTGACGAAGCGTGGATTCTTATGAAGTCCGCAGAAGGAAAAGCCGTTATCAAAAATATGCGTCGGATTGGACGCTCCAAAAATAATACCTTGGCACTGATCACTCAGTCTGTACATGATGCAGAAAATGACGATGATACTACTGGATTCGGAACTATCTTTGCTTTTTATGAAAAGTCAGAACGAGAAGATATTTTAAAACATGTCAATCTAGAAGTCACTGAAAGTAATCTTGAATGGATTGACAATATGATCTCTGGTCAATGCCTATACTATGACGTGTATGGCAATCTCAATATGATTTCCGTACACAACATCTTTGAAGATATTGATATGCTTCTAAAACCAATGAAAGCAACAGTATCATCAAGCCTTGAAAATAAATACGCTAGTTAGGAGGTGAATCCATGCAAGAAGCTTTTGACAAACTAAGGGGAGTCGATATATTTTCTCTTAAGTCCTACATGGAGCCAACTGGGTTCGCTTCCTTTAATGGTGCTTGGGTACTGATTAATGAGCTTTTCGTCAACTTCTTCTTTTTCATTCTAAATGCAGTGGTGGGCTTCTTTTCTTTGCTGATTCGGATTCTTGAAAAGATTGATCTTTACTCCAACTACAAGAACTATGTCTTTAATGGAGCGATGAATATCTGGAAAGGATTCATCGGTTCAAGCTCTGGTGGAGTCGCAAAACAATCACTCGTCTCAATGTTGCTTCTGATTCTAGCGTTTTATCTCTTTTATCAATTTTTCTTTTCTAAGGGAGCTTTTTCAAGAACTCTCCTTCATGTCTTTCTAGTTCTCATCCTTGGTTTTGGTTATTTTGGAACAATTGCTGGAACATCAGGTGGTCTATATCTACTTGATACTATCAACCATGTCTCTCAAGATGTCACCAAAAATATCACGAATATCAAGGTTGAGTATGGCAATAATAAATCGATTAAAATTGGCGATTCCATGGCAGATAGCTATATTGCAGAAACCTCTTATAAAGCCTATGTCTTTGTCAATACAGGTCAAGAAAACGGGAAATATAAGAACAGCCAAGATGGGAAACAAGAAACTTTTGATGATAGTAAGGTACTAGGAACAGGCGATAAGAATGGAAACTTTAAAGCGGTCAAATCGAAAGATCGTAATAAATATCTGGATGAACTAGGAAATGGAGCCAATGATGATGGTGAAAAGAACCGTTGGGTTTCAGCTATGCCTGACTTCATCTTTACCCGCATGTTTTATGTCATCTTCAAAATCTGTGAAGCCTTCGTATTAGCGATACCGGTTATTTTGATTCAGATGTTAAACGTCATCGCGCAAACACTCGTCTTGATGATGATCCTGCTCTTTCCGATTGTGCTATTGATGTCTTTTGTACCAAGAATGCAGGATCTGATTTTTGGAGTCTTGAAAGTCATGTTTGGTGGGCTACTTTTCCCAGCTATCACTAGTCTACTGACTTTGTTAGTTTTCTACATTGAGAAAATGATTGAAAATATCGTCATTACTGGCTTTGATAGCATCCTTAAAACTCTTCCATCCTTGATCATCTTCGGCCTTGTCTTTAAACTACTCATCTCAGTTGTCTCAAAAGGACTTGTATATTTCCTTCTATGGAAATACAAAGCTGAGCTGATCCAATTCATTCTTGGATCTAAAGCTCGAATGGTGGCAAGTGATATTGGAAACAAAGTTGAAAAAGGAGTCACAAAGACCAGAGAGGTAGCTTCACAAGTACCATCGAGAAGCCTTTCATCTGCTCAACACCTTGGAAACTTTGCCTTAGCAGGTGCTGGTTTGGGAGCTGGGATGATGATGAATGCCAAGAGTCACTTCCAAAATGTTGGTTCTTTCTTTACCAATAAGGAATCAGAGCACCAACCTGATGAAGTGCTCCCAGTAGAAACACTTGAGACTCCAATAAGTCCAGATACTCCAGAACCAAACATTCCGAAAACAAAGGCAATTCCTGAGAAGGTTAAACCAGTTAAGGAAAAAACACCAACTCCCTCAATGGAATCCCCAATCACAGCGGAGCCAACATCAAGTTCAAACGAGGAATTCCAAACCCTTAAAGAAGAATGGATTTCTCCATTTAAACAACTCCGCATTAATAGTATTGAGCGCAAATTAGAGGAATATAAAGATCATCAAGCCATGTACAAAGCTCAAGGATCGAATGCTTTCACTCGTGCTTATAGAAAGACTATGACACGAGACGATAAATTGAGAGCCAATATTGAACGAAGAGACCGATTAACAGAACGCTTAAAACAACTCAGAGGAGAATGATATGAATACCAAAATACGCTCAAGAACTTCTTTTCCAAGAGTTCTTGAAGAAACTCTTTATCAGGCCTACCAAGAAGGAAAACGCTCAGTCGATTTCCTTCTTTTATTTCCAGTCACAGAACAAGAGCGAGACCAAATTATCTTACAGGCTAAGTCCTATTCAGTCGTTTTAGATGCAAAATGGCGTTTTGGGACTGTTTTGTTCACTGCTTATATAAGACATTAACTAGAAAGGAGATTCGATGAAAAAACTAAAATGGTTTCTATTAGCCGGCCTCATTCCTCTCTTTCTACCAGTCCTCATTATCATTATCCTTATGGGGGCTGTCGGAGGTGGTGGAACAAACGGCTCGCCCCAATCTCAAAATGGAGTGACTTATGCGGATCACTGGTCAGATGGGGACCCTTATACTCATAACCTACTGGTTCATCGCTTCGGGATCACAGCAGAGCAATTAGATGGCTTTTTAGATACGTTAGGAATCTCCTATGATAAGAACCGAATTAATGGGAAAAAGCTCCTCGAATGGGAAGCTAAATCTAATCTTGATGTCCGTGGAATCGTTGCGATCGCACTGAATGAAAGTTCCCTTGGAACTGCTGGGGTAGCCACTAATCCTGGAGCCAATATGTTTGGTTTTGGGGCTTACGACACCAATCCAGGATACGCCAATAACTTTAATGATGAAGTCGCGGTTGTCGGACTAACCCAACAAACTATTATTGGGAATAAAAACCAAACCTTCAAAATTCAAGATGACAAAGCTAAAAAGTTTGCGAATGGAACACTCAATCCAGCAACTGATGGTGGGGTCTATTTCACAGATACCACCGGATCAGGAAAAAGACGTGCAGAAACCATGCAAAAACTGGATGCCTTCATTGATGAACATGGAGGAACACCAAAAGCTCCTGAACAAACTACAGGAAAAACTAGAGATGGTGGTGGCATCACTTCAAATGATATACCAGTAGGTTACAGTCTGACAACAGCTATTGATACCACAGGATATATCACTAGTACATATCCTTGGGGACAATGTACCTGGTATGTCTTCAACCGTGGAAAACAAGTCGGAGTCAACTTTGATCCATTTATGGGAAATGGTGGTCAATGGATGAATAAGCCAGGATTCACAATAACCCATACGCCAACAGAACACTCTGCACTATCATTTAGCCCTGGACAAGCTGGAGCTGATCCAATATACGGACATATTTCATTTGTGGAACAGGTCAAATCAGATGGTTCAATTCTCGTATCAGAATGTAATGTGAAAGGATTGGGGATTATTAGTTACCGTACTTTTGACGCAGAAACTGCCAAACAATTTACCTATGTTATTGGACATTAGAAAGGAATAGATATAGATGATTCAAGTTGTAGATAAAAATGATTTAATGGAATTGATTGGATATTCTGAAACACAAGCTAGTAAATTAATACGAAAGGCTAAAAGCCAGCTTGTACAAGAAGGATTTGAATGGTATAAGAATAAACGTATTGGACGTGTACCGATTATTACAGTTGAATCCATTCTTGGTTTTCAAATACAATTAAAAAATGATATAATTGAGGAGAACCTTCAAAGCGCTGTCATGACTGAAGGAGAAAAATAGCATGGCGGTAATAAAACAGGACGATGGACTGTGGCTAGTTGATATTAGTGATGGTAAAAGTTCCTTAACTGGCAAACGTATACGACATCGCAAATCTAATTTTTTAACAAAAAAAGAAGCAGAGGAATATGAGGCTTATTACCGTATCCATAAGTTAAATCAGATACAGAATACACAAAAACTCACCATTTCCTCTCTTTATGTAATGTTAAAAGAAGAAGATGAGCTTCGTGGAAATAAAAGAGGTACAGTAGATACCCAGAACTCATACTATACCCAATATGTATCGCGATTCTTTGAAAATGCTGATATGTCTTCAGTTACCATTCAAGATGTAAAAAAATATAGAGATTGGTTAATTGAACAGCCTAGTGTAAAAGGTGGCACACTTACAGCAACGCATATTAACCAACAAATGATTTTTGTTCATAAGTTGTTTGATATCGCTATTTCAAAAGGTTTTAGACAGGATAATCCATGTGATGCTATTCGGAAACTTCCAGAAAAGCATAAAGAAATGTCTTACTATACTCCTGAACAATTCAAGGAGTTTGAGTCCTATTTCGAAGAAAGTGAATATCCTTTTAAACTTCTATATCGTGTACTCATGTTTACGGGAATTCGTATGGGAGAGGCACTTGCCTTGACTTGGAGAGATGTTTTTCTTGACGAGGGATATATTAAGATCCGTAAGTCAGCCTATTATCGCAATGGGAAAACACATATTGGATCTGTAAAGACAACTCAATCAAATAGAGAAATCTACATCCATAAAGCTTTTGTGGATGAGTTGAAAACTTGGAAGTCAGTACAAAGTCAGAAGTTGTCTAAGCTAACTGATTCAACTGATGATTTACAGATTTTCCAATTTTCAGGGGAGCCTATGACTGCTCCGAATGTCTCTAACTTTAGAGCATCATTCAAGAAACGATTGCCAAAAGACTTCAAATTGATTCGAAACCATGATTTTAGGCATTCGCATGTGGCCTTTTTAATTAATCAGGGATTGAGGAGAGGAGAAGGAAAGGATTATATCTTTTTCACTCTGATGAAACGACTAGGACATAGTTCTATCAATACAACAATAAATATCTACTCACATTTGTTCCCATCACAACAAAAAGAAGTCGCTAACGCATTTGACGATTTTTAGAAAAATGGGCAGAAGTGGGCAGTAAAAATTAAGCAATAGGGTCTAAACCCTTGATACGAAAGGAATCTAGAAAACATTATGATGAATATGCAAAA
>NZ_KV834648.1:114784-128932 GCF_001837905.1 Streptococcus sp. HMSC076C09 | reverse complement strand
TATGATGAATATGCAAAATATGATGAAGCAAGCTCAAAAATTGCAAAAGCAAATGGAGCAAAGCCAAGCGGAGCTAGCTGCAACTCAATTTGTCGGAAAATCTGCTCAAGATTTGGTTGTCGCGACTCTTACAGGTGATAAGAAGGTCGTCTCCATTGATTTCAATGTTGCAGTGGTCGATCCTGAAGATACAGAAACTCTTTCTGATATGACGGTTCAAGCCATCAATGCTGCCATTGAAGAAATTGATGCTGCAACCAAGAAAAAACTCGGTGCTTTCGCAGGGAAATTACCATTTTAAGCAAAGGAAGTTTTCATTAACTCAAAAGAGGCTGGGACAAAAGTCCTAGCCTCTTAATTTTCTTTGGATTGTCGAGCAAGACGCAGTGGTTGAGTGGGCTCTACTACGCTGATTTCTTCAGCTTTTACAGCCCTACTCAACTGTGCGGAGGTGGGACGACGAAATCGAATTCTAACGAATTACCGATTTCTGTCCCACTCTCTCTTTTTATTCATCAAAAAATCCGGATAAGTCCAAGCCTCCGAAGGGGTTGGTGGAGAAGTTCTCTTGCTCGTCAAGGAGGGTGCGGCCTTGATCAAATTCGAGGAATTGTTCGTAGACAAGAGCTGTCATGCGGGCGTCCTCTAAGCTATCGTGTGATTTTCCTGCGACTCCCAAAAATTCTGCAACGGTGTGGAGTTGGAGATTTTTAATGCCGTGGAGGTCAGATGGACGACGCTCGAAAGCTTGGTCAAAGACATCAACGGCGTACTGGTCTTCTAAATCTAAGCCATTTTCAAGCAGGATGGGAAGGTCGCTCTTCAGGGCATTGTATCCGATCAAGGGTCGATCTCCAACGAAGGCCTTGAATTCGCTGAGGACCTGTTCGAGTTGTGGGGCATTTTGGATCTTGTCCTGGGTAATGCCAGTCAGGCCGTTAATAAAGCTTTTTAGGGGCTTATCGGTGTAGACGTAGGAGTCGTAGTGATCGACTTCTTTACCGTCCGTAAAACGCACGGCAGACACCTGGATAATCTGATAGGCCCCTTCGTATTGGTTAAATTCGAGATCGAAGGCGATATAATCTTCTAATGCTTTCATGGGAAATCTCCTGTGGTAGAAAAGAAAAGGGACTGGTAGGATCCAGCCCCGGATTATCGACGGAAAACGCGTGCCCAGAAACCTTTGCTTTCTTGCTCTTGAACTTTTTCGTTGGCTTGTTCGAGTTCAAGTTTCAAGGTATCGCGATCGTTCATTGCTTGTAAAGTCAATTGTTGTTGTTGGTCCAATTGCTTGTCTTTTTCAGCAATTTGAACGTCTTTCACGCGCAACTGTTCATCTTTCTTAGCGAGTTGCTCGTCTTTGGCTTTGAGTTGCTCGTAGAGACGGACGATTTCAGCATTTTTTTCATCCACCAAAATTTCCATCAATTCGCGTTGCTTCACATCATCGCTGACTGGCTCATCTTCAAAAATAGTTTTTTTGTAGATTTCTTCGAGCTTGATCAAGCCACTACGGGTTACAACGGTAACCCCTTTTTCGTTTTTTTGGGTATCTTCTGGAGCCAGCGCCTTGACACGGTTATTGACCGCCTGGCGGCTGACTCCTAAAATTTCAGCAATTTCGCTGACAGTTTTTTCAATCGCCATAACTTCCTCTAATATCTTTTTCTATGAAATACTCTATTAGATAGTAACATAAGTAGGCTAAGCTGTCAAATGAAGGAAAGAAAGGCTACGCCTTGATACCACGATTAGTGGGCCTCTGTCATTTCAGGAAGATGGAGGCTTGATTGTGCTAAGTCAATGGTGAGTTGGTAATCGGTTTGATCGCGCACAGTGATTTCAAAGTCCGTTGTGTAAAGGACCAGGCGAAGGGTCGCTCCTTTTTCGAGCTTGTAGATGGTTGGTTGAAGATCAAAGTCAAATTCCATCCACTCGCCTGGCGTCACAGCCTCAACCTCTAAGAGGTCATGACGATTTTGGAGGTTGAGATAACCTTTAGAAATGACTCGTTGGCCAGCTTCTTTGAAAGGCAACTCAGTCAAATTGTCTAGCATATGGTAGCGACCGTTATCCAGCGTACGGACCGACAAGACAGCAGGATAGGGTTGGAGGTATTTCTTGCTTCCAAGCTCTAAGAGTTGGGCTGAAAGCAGGCCTTTATTGGTGCTGGAGTAAAGTCGCAGGTGAAGGCGAGCTTTCCCATTGAGGTGTAGGTCTTCTTCGATTGGAAGGTCGATCGTCACCTGTTGCGCCTTATCCTGGTAGAGGTCCGTTAAGAAGGTCGGATAAGCCTTGCCATAGCGCTCGTAATCTTTTGTCTCGTAGCGGTTTTGGATGACTTTTTCGTCGTCTCCCAGGGAGAAGGTCCGCTGATTTGTTTGGTTGCCAAAATCATCCAAGGAAGTCCAACTTTGTTCTCCTGTATTGTCCTGCCAGATGACAGTAGGCAATTCATAGCTTGAATCGTAGCCCAGCAATTTTTTAGAGAGGAGGGCGTTCATGCTTTCGCGGAAGTCAATGGATTGCCAGTTGTTGAGATAGACATGGGCACCATTGTGATAGAAGAGGTGTTTCTTGATGCTTGTTGGAAGAGCCTGGAACATATTAAAGACGTGAAGAGGTTTCACGTTCCAGTCTTGCGAACCATGAGTGAAGACCACCTCAGCCTTCACCTGATCAGCATGTAAGAGATAATTGCGGTCGTGCCAGAATTGATTGTAGTCTCCAGAAGCGCGGTCCAGCTCTTTTTTCACGATGTCTAGATCGGCTTGGTGGGCTGCATTATGGTGCAAATAGTCTCCACCTAGAAGGTTGCGCGAGTAGGTCAATTCGGCAAGGGAATCGAAATCTTCACCTGGATAGCCACCAGGACTTGTCACGAGGCCGTTTTCGCGGTAGTAGTTGTACCAAGAAGAGATCCCAGCCTCTGCAATGATGACTTCAAGACCGTCCACACCTGTGGTCGCAAGGCCGTTAGACATGGTTCCAAGGTAAGAGATCCCGGTGGTTGCGACCTTTCCATTAGACCAATCAGCTTTGACTTGGCGTTTGCGTGTGTGATCTGTAAAGGCCCGGCAACGGCCATTGAGCCAGTCGATAACGTTCTTGTAGGCTTCGATTTGTTGGTAATTTCCATTGGTCATCAAGCCTTGCGAATCTTTTGTCCCCACTCCAGATACGTAGAGATTAGCGTAGCCGCGTGGAAGGAGGTAGTCGTTGAGGGTATAGCTGGAATTGATATGGGTGAGAGTTTCTTCAGCTTCATCGACTAGCTCAGCTGAACCGACAGGATCCACCAATTCTAATTGAGGTACTTCTACTTGAATGGTATGAGGTTCTTTGACCTCGAGGTCGACATTCATATTGTAGAGGGCCTTGTCGCTGGCCTTATCGTTGGTCCCTTGGTGATAAGGACTTGCGGTCATAACAGCTGGAATCTTGCCTTCATAGCGAGGACGGATAATGCTGACCTTGACCAAGTCTGGCAGACCATCTTTGTCGGTATCGACCCGACTTTCCACATAGACGACCTCGCGGATGGCATCATGGCTCGTAAAGGTTGCGAGGCTCTTGCCGTTAAAATAGTGATACTGGTTATCTTCAGGAATCAAGCCATCGCTGACCAACTGATCGATGAGTAAATTTCCTTTTACTGTTCGAGTATTGAGAAGGTGATAGAGGTTTTCTACCAAGTTTCCATACTCAATCGGAAATTGGACTTCTTTCAAGAAGCTATCCGTATCTTCAAAATCAATAAAATAGCGGAAACCGAGTAATTGGAGGGCTACTGTGTAAAAAATGTTCGGAGACCATTCGCAGTCAGATTGGATATACGTTAAAAAGTCTGTTTTAGAATCCACCACTAGGTTAGAGAGGGGATAATCTGTATCTTTATAGGTGAAGTAAACCTTGCGGACAAACCATTCAAACAGTTCTTTTTCTGGGAGGTGGGTGGGAAGGTCAAACCCAATTTCTTTTAGTTCCTTAAGAATGTCTTTTTGGTCAACAGATAGATAGCTATATTGATTGTATTTCATAGACTGCTCCTTTTATCAGTTTCTTTTTTCTTTACTTCTTATATTATACTTGATAAAATAGTATTTGTCTAAAGACCTTTCGTCTATAAGGAGAAGGAATATTGAAAAAAATATCTTTTGAACAAGTTGCAAGAAGACGGACCTTATTGTTTGGGGTTCTTGCCGTCATTTTTGGGATTCTCATTTTTCGAAACGGCGTTGGTTTCACCAAATTTTCCTTGGATCTATTAGCCATTTACTTTTTAGTTGATGGACTAGGAAGCTTTCTTCTTCGCTTTTTGTTACGTAGCAAGTCTATTTCCTATAGCCACTCTATTTGGTTTATTTTTCTTTCACTTGCGTTGATCTGGTTGAATCGACTGAGTAGTCTGCCCGTAAACTTAGTTGTGATTTGTTTAGGGGCATATCAGTTGGGGAGTGCCATTGTCTATGGGATCACATTTTGGCTTTATAAGGCCAATCGGGTAAAAGGAGGCTGGCTCTATTTATGGGATGCGCTTTTAAACGGTGGGCTTGGTCTAGCAACTGTCTTGGAACCTGGTTCAGATGGGCACTTCCAATTTATCCTCTTGGGGGCTTATCTGGTCTTGTTGGGGATTTCTAATATTCGAGATGGTATTTTATTTGACAAAGACCAACAAGGCCAAGAGTTAAAACGTCGCTTTCGTATTAGCCTACCGGTTATCTTTGCAGCCTTTATCCCTGCTAAGGAGTTAAAACGGTTTAACCAGTTTCTTCAAAAAGGGAGCTCGGCGGGACACACAGGCCCTTATCGATTGGTGAAAAAAGAAGAAGAGGCAAGGGAATTAGAAATTTTGGTTCATACTTCTGACAGCAACTTATTTGGAGCGATTGGGCATGTAGATATTTGTTATCAGGGGAAGGTCATTTCTTACGGAAGTTACGATCCCTTTTCAGAGCGTCTATTTGGGACGATTGGGGATGGCGTACTGTTTAAAGTGGATAAGGAACCATACATCGAACTATGTAAAAAAGAGAGTCAAAAGACGCTGTTTGGCTACAGCCTATCCCTTACCGAAGAAGAGAATCAGGCAGTAGAGAAGCGTCTAGCTGAAATTGATCAGTTGTTAGAACCTTGGGATCCACCTAGGAGGTTACTGGAAGACGGTCAGCCGACCTACGCTTACAAATTGAAATATGATTTAGGGGCTGAGCTATATAAATTTACTTCTTCGCGTTTTAAATCTTACTTTGTTCTGTCTACTAATTGCTGCCTGTTAGCAGATTCCATTGTGGGACAGGCAGGAACGGCTGTATTAGATGTGCGTGGAGTGATTGCACCAGGGACCTATCAGGATTACTTAGAATACGAATTTGAAGCTCCAAACGGGCGGGTCCATACACGAACAGTATACTAAAAAAAGAAAGACAGATTTTTATTTTTGAAAAATCTGTCTTTTTTGCACAAGATTTCTTGTAAAAAGCCAGAAAATCTTTTACAATAAAAAGTGCTTGGAGGAAAGTATGACAGCAAATCAGATCGTAAGAGTGATCCCAGTCTTGAAAGTGAATAACCGAAATGTCAATCAACGCTTTTATGAAGAGACATTGGGAATGAAAGTATTAGTGGAAGAAGGAGCTCTCCTATCTTTAGGAGATGCCTCAAAAGTAGAGAAAATTGTCTTAGAAGAGTCACCGAGTATGCGTTCGCGTAAGGTCGAAGGTCCAAAGAAATTGGGTCGAATTGTGGTGAAAGTGGCGCAAGCTCAAGAAATTGATTATTTATTAGCCCGCCAGCCAGAAACAAGCGCCCTTTACCAAGGAGCTATTGGTCGCGCCTTTGAAGTTGTGTCTCCTCAAGGAGATACCGTTTTCGTGCATGCTGAAGAAAATCTTGAAAGTCTAGAGCCTTTGGAGAAAGCGCCTCTTGTTGAGCTTCCAGAAGATTTCAAGGGTTTGACCAGCTTTGATGTGGACTTTCTTGAAGTCAATGTGGCCGATCTGGCCCAATCTCAGGAGCTTTACAGACGCTTGCCAGATCTTGCCCGCTTTATCCATTTGCAGGAAGCCCAGGGAGAAGATCTCCAAGTGGAGAACAAGGTGACTTGGGATTTGAGCATGATCAAGGTCGAATTGGCATCTTTTGATGTGGAAGACTTGAAAGAACGCTTGGGAGAAGCTGTCGATTTTGTGCACCGTAAGGGAACTTTCTTGATTGCCAAGGATCTAAGCCAGATCGAACTCTGGTTTGAAGCCAATCAAGATCAGGTCCATATTTCTTATGAAGAATAAGAATGGAGTGATGAGCGTGAAGGCAATCATCGAAAAAATTACCGAACAAATCCAAGAAGGCATCTATCCAGGTGCCTCTCTTGCGCTTTACCGCAATGGTCAGTGGAGTGAGCACTATCTAGGACTTGCGGACCCTGAAAAAGGTGAGCCAGTAGAGGCTGATCTGGTCTATGATTTGGCCAGTGTCAGCAAGGTCGTCGGAGTCGCTACCATCTGTGCTTTTTTGTATGCGAAAGGGGAGCTTCCGCTCGATCGTCCCTTTAAAGAGTTTTACCCGCGTTTTGCTCATGAGAAGACGACCATCCGGGAACTCTTGACCCATACTTCTGGGCTGGATCCTTTTATCCCCAACCGGGATCAATTGGATGCGAGACAGTTGAAAACAGCTCTTGAAAATTTGCAGTTGAAAGAAGACAAGAGTTTTCATTACACCGACGTCAATTTTCTTCTGCTGGGCTTTTGGTTAGAAGACAGGTTTCACCAGCCCTTGGATCGTTTATTTGAAGAGCTGATCTTTACACCTTGGAAGATGACAGAGACACGGTTTGGACCGGTCGAAAAGGCGGTGCCAACGGTCCGTGGCCTTGCTTCTGGAAGTGTTCATGATCCCAAAGCGAGAGTATTGGGCTGTCATGCGGGAAGTGCTGGACTTTTTTCAACTGTTGCTGATCTAGAGCGCTTCTTAGAGCATTATCTGAAGGATGATTTTGCGCGTGACTTGTCTCAGAATTTTGCGCGTGAAGAGGGCAAGACCCGCGCTCTCGGATGGAATCTAGAGGGTGACTGGTTGGATCATACGGGCTATACTGGAACCTTCATCATGTACAATCGAAAGAGGCAGGAAGCTGTGATCTTTTTGTCTAACCGGACCTATGAGAAGGACGAACGGGCCCAATGGATCTTAGACCGCAACTCTTTGATGGACTTGATCAAACAAGAATGTGAAAAATAGAAATGGATGGCTGGGATGACGGATCCCGGCCTTTTCTTGTCTGTCCATAAGAAGGAGCTCTTCTGGGTGATTCATTTTTGGACTCCGTCTTAGGTTGGATTTCCTTCAAAAGCATCGCTTTTTTGGCTGATTTATATTAAAATAGTAATGACCTTAGTAGAGCGAGATGAATATGCATAAAGAGATAGGCGTCGGAAAGGCGCATAGTAAAATTATCTTAATTGGAGAGCATGCGGTGGTTTATGGTTATCCGGCTATTGCCCTGCCACTCCATCATATCGAAGTGATCTGCCAGATCATCCCGGCAGACAGTCCATGGATTTTGTTTGAAGATGACACCTTGTCCATGGCGGTTTTTGCGTCTCTTGAGCACCTCGGGATTCGTGAGGCCCGGATTCGCTGTCGGATTCAGTCTATGGTACCGGAAAAACGGGGGATGGGGTCCTCTGCGGCGGTCAGTATCGCAGCTATTCGTGCAGTTTTTGACTATTATCAAGAGGAGCTGGACGATGAGACCTTAGAAATCCTGGTCAATCGAGCAGAAACCATTGCCCATATGAATCCAAGCGGTCTGGATGCCAAGACTTGTCTGAGCGATCAAGCCATTAAATTCATCCGGAATGTCGGCTTTTACCCGCTGGAGCTGGGTATAAAAGCGAGTTTGGTGATTGCGGATACGGGGATTCACGGCAATACCCGTGAGGCGATTCAAAAGGTTGAAGCTAAAGGGCAGGAAGTTTTGTCCCATTTCCATGAGATTGGTCAGTTGACCCAGCAGGTAGAAGCGGCTCTGAAAGAAAAAGATCTCATTGGCCTTGGGCAGGCTCTTACAGCTTGTCATGACCACTTGAGAGCCGTTGGTGTCAGCTGTAAAGAAGCAGATCACCTGGTCGCCGTTGCCCTTGAAAATGGGGCCTTAGGGGCTAAAATGAGTGGGGGCGGTCTTGGAGGCTGTGTGATTGCCCTCGTCAAGGATTCTCGTGAAGCAGAAACCATTGCCCATGCATTAGAAAAAGAAGGAGCGCACCATACATGGATCGAAAACCTGTAAAGGCTAAGTCCTATGCCAATATCGCGATTATCAAATACTGGGGAAAAGAAGATGCCAAACAGATGGTCCCTTCGACCAGTTCGATTTCGTTGACCTTAGAGAATATGTATACAGAGACCAGTCTCTCTCCCTTGCCAGCAGATGCGACTGCGCATGAATTTTACATCGATGGGGAATTCCAAAATCCAGCTGAGCAAGCCAAAATTGGAGCTGTGATTGATGGCTTGAAGCCAGCAGATGAAGCAGGATTTGTTCGGGTGGATACCAGCAACAACATGCCAACCGCCGCAGGCTTGTCCTCTAGCTCGAGCGGGCTCTCTGCTCTCGTCAAGGCTTGTAATCGGTACTATGATTTGGGCTTGACCCAGGAGGAATTAGCTCAAAAAGCCAAGTTTGCTTCGGGCTCTTCTTCGCGGTCTTTCTTTGGCCCTTTAGCAGCCTGGGACAAAGAAAGTGGAGAAATTTATAAGGTCCAAACAGACCTAAAACTCGCGATGATCATGCTGGTCCTCAATGACAAGCAAAAGCCTGTTTCCAGCCGCGAAGGGATGAAACGCTGCATGGAGACTTCGACTAATTTCAAAGAATGGATCGAAGAGTCTCGACAAGATTATAAGGACATGCTGGGCTATCTAGTTGCCAATGATTTTGAACGGGTCGGTCATCTGACAGAGCGCAATGCCCTTGCTATGCATGCGACGACTAGAACAGCCACTCCAGCTTTTAGCTACTTGACAGAAGAAAGCCATAAAGCTATGGACTTTGTCCGTGAGCTTCGCGCTGCAGGCCATGCTTGTTACTTTACTATGGATGCAGGGCCGAATGTTAAGGTTCTCTGTTTAGAAGAAGACTTGGATCAGCTGGTACCTTTATTTGATGCCCGCTATCGGACCATCGTATCTAAGACAAAGGACCCTCAAGATGAAGACTAAGTATCAGGTACAGACTGGAGGCAAGCTCTATCTAGCTGGAGAATACGCAGTGCTAACGCCTGGCTATGGAGCCGTGATTCAGTTTATTCCCATTTATCTGTCAGCTACTATCCAAGAATCTAGAAGCTATCAGCTAGTCTCAGATCTCTTTGGTTACCAGGTGGATTTGACCCCAAATAAGGACTACGCCTTGATTCAAGAGACCATTCAGCTCATGGAAAAGTGGCTGAAAGATCAGGGGATAGCCCCTAAACCGTTTGATCTTCACCTAAGAGGGACGTTGGGCGAAGAGAGGAAAAAGTATGGGATTGGTTCCAGCGGAAGTGTGGTCTTGCTCGTGATCAAGGCCGTGGCCGCTCTGTATGAACTAGACCTACATCCGGACCTGCTCTTTCGACTAGCAGCAGTGGTCTTGGTGCAAAGAGGGGACAATGGTTCCATGGGCGATTTGGCTTGTATTGCCTACGAGGACTTGATTTATTACCAATCCTTTGATCGGGCTTGGTTGCATGAAGTCTTGACTTCTCAGCCCCTGTCACAAGTTTTAGACCTGGATTGGGACTACCAGATCTGCTCGATCCAGCCAGCCATCGCTTATGATTTTCTGGTTGGTTGGACCAAGGAACCAGCGATTTCAAGTGATTTGATCCGTCAGGTCAAGGGAGCGATCAAGGAAGAATTTCTTCAGGAGAGCCAGAGCGCAGTGAAGAATCTTGAAAAAGGCCTCCGTGAAGGGAACCAAAAAGAAATTGAGACCAGTATCAAACGTGCCGATAAGAACCTAAAGTCTTTGAACCCTTTGATCTATACCCCAGCTCTGAAAGTTCTGCAAGAAGCGACAGAGGGTCTTTCTGCCTGTGCCAAATCTAGTGGTGCTGGAGGAGGCGACTGTGGAATCGCCCTTAGTTTTGACCCAGTTGAGACTCAGACCTTGATAGACCGCTGGAAGGAAAAGAATATTGAAGTCATTTACCAAGAAAGGATGGGAGATTCGTGAGCGAAAATCGAAAAGACCAGCATATTCGCTATGCCTTGGAGCAAAGCTCCTCCTATAATAGCTTTGATGAGATCGAGCTGATTCACCGATCCCTCCCCCTTGTGGATCTAGCGGAGATTGATTTGACAACCCATTTCGCAGGGCGTGATTGGGAGTTTCCTTTTTACATCAATGCCATGACAGGTGGGAGTAAACGGGCCAAAGAGATCAATCAAAAGCTGGCAGCAGTAGCTGAAGCCTGTGGGATTCTCTTTGTGACTGGTTCTTACAGCGCAGGGCTGAAGGATTCGAGCGATCAATCGTATGCGGTCAAAAAAGACCATCCTCATCTACTTTTAGCGACCAACATTGGCATCGATAAAGAGCCAGATTTGGGCTTGCGAACAGTGGAAGAGCTACAACCCCTCTTTCTTCAAGTTCATGTGAATCTGATGCAAGAGTTGCTCATGCCCGAAGGGGAGCGTATTTTCCACACTTGGAAAGACCATCTCAAGAGCTATGGGCAGGGCTTTCCTGTACCTGTAGTCCTGAAGGAAGTCGGTTTTGGCATGGATCCTAAAACAGTCCAGGCGGCGCTAGATGCTGGAATCACAACCGTTGATATTTCTGGACGCGGTGGCACTAGTTTTGCCTATATTGAGAATCGTCGTGGTGGCAATCGCGCTTATCTGGATGATTGGGGACAATCAACTGCGCAGTGTCTCTTACAGTTACAGGATCAGATAGATCAGGTTGAGATCCTCGCAAGTGGGGGCATACGTCATCCCCTTGATATGGTCAAGGCCTTGGTCCTTGGAGCGCGTGGCGTAGGACTATCCCGCGTTTTTCTTGAGATGGTAGAGACTAAGAGCGTTGAAGAAGCAATCGTACTTGTCCAAGGCTGGAAAGAAGATCTCAGATTGCTCCTTTGTGCGCTCGGTTGTCAGAACCTGAAAGAGCTCCGTGAAGTCGACTATCTCCTCTATGGAAAATTATGGCAAGCGAATCAGCGGAGAAAATGAAAGAGAGTGGGACAGAAATCGGTAATTCGTTAGAATTCGATTTCGTCGTCCCACCTCCGCACAGTTGAGTAGGGCTGTAAAAGCTGATGAAATCAGCGTAGTAGAGCCCACTCAACCACTGCGTCTTGCTCGACAATCCAAAAATAATTGAGAGGCTAGGACTTTTGTCCCAGCCTCTTCTTTTTTGAAAAAGTGTTTCCCTCAAAAATTCTGATAGTTTACGAATCGTTTACGGTTGCTGGAATCGCTTGCAAAACAGGCTTGTAAAAGAGTATACTAAATAAGGAAAAACATTTTTAAAAAGGAGTTTAGGATGAAGAAGCACTATTTTCGATCAGCTGTAGCAGCTTTGCTTCCGCTTTTGTTGATTGCTCAACCTGTTGAGGCTTGTACAGGGTTCATCATCGGGAAGAAACTGACTGCCGACGGTTCGACCTTGGTAGGGCGTACCGAAGATTTAGAACCCAACCATAATAAAAATTTTGTGGTCAGAGAGCGTGTCTACAATAAAAAAGGAGCCATTTTTGAAGATGCTGCCAACGGTTTTCAATATCCCTTGCCAGAGATTAGCTATAAGTATACAGCGGTCCCGGATGTCACCCCTGATCAAGGGATTTTTGACGAAGCAGGATTCAATGAATATGGAGTTTCCATTTCTGCCACTGTATCTGCTTCAGCAAATGACAAGATCCAAAAGGTGGATCCCTATGTCAAGGATGGCCTCGCAGAATCGGGTTTGACCAGTATCGTTCTCCCAAGTGTGAAAACCGCAAGAGAAGGGGTTGAACTCATTGCTAAAATCGTCGAAGAAAAAGGCGCTGCAGAAGGAAATATTGTGACCATTGCCGATAAAGAAGGCGTCTGGTATATGGAAATCCTATCTGGCCATCAATATGCGGCGATTCTCTTCCCAGAGGATCGGTTTGCGGTCTTTCCAAATACCTTTTTCTTAGGGCATGTAGATCTGTCAGATACCGAACGCACGATTGCCTCAAAAGATCTTGAAAAAGTCGCCAAAGAAGCCAATAGCTATAAGGAAGTGGACGGAAAATTCCACGTTTCTCAATCCTATAATCCGCCTTTGCAAGAAGCAGACCGCTCTCGGGTTTGGTCGGGAATCAAATCGCTAGACCCAAGCTCTCCTGTTAAATATGACGATGCGTCCTTTGACCTTCTTCATACAACCGATCGAAAATTAACCCTTCGCGATGCCATGAATCTCCAACGCAATCGTTTGGAAGGAACCAAATATAAACCACAGGATCAAATGGAGCTGGATGGAAAAGGCATTCCGAAAAAAGGAGAGTTTGATGCGGTTTATAAATACCCCATTTCCAATCCAAATGTCATGGAGGCCCATATTTTCCAACTGAAAGATGAGGTCCCAGCGAGTGCAGGTGGAGGTACCATGTGGCTGTCGATGGGCAGTCCACGAAATGCTCCATACCTACCGTACTATGGCAATATTCTCAACACCTATCAAGCCTACCAAGAATTAGGGGATCATTACAATGATCGCTCTTGGTATTGGACCATTTCAAGAATCAATGACCTTGTGGCCAAGTATCCAGATTTATTCGAAGATGGGGCGATTCGTACTGAAATGGAACGATTGGAGTCTCAGTGGATGGTCGAACAAGATCTGAGTGATCAGGAACAAATCGCTCTTGCTTCTCAGCCTGAAGAAGCTAGTAAGAAGGCAACAGAGGAAAGCTTAGCAAGAGCTGAGAAGACCTTCGAACGCTTGCAAGAAATCAGAAAAGAAGCAGAACAAAAGGTGGCAGATGAACACGGGAAAAGTGCCCTGCAGGATCTAGATGACGAAGAAGATGCTGCTTATGAAGAGAAGATTGATCTCGTTGATTTTGACTATGATTACATTCTAGCAGCAGGCTTGTTCGGGGCAACCCTTCTAGCGATTGTGATCTATCTGATTCGCTCAAAGAAACAAAAGGGAGGAAAACAAGATGACTAAAATTCAAAGAGCCTCTATCTATCTTTTTCTACTGTTTGCAGGAATTGGCTTGGAGTTTGAACTCGGTCATCTTTCTCAACAAGAATTTAGTCAGTCTGCCGGCAGAGATTTGGTCTTAAACTTGTCTGTCTTAGCTGCAATTATTATCCCGCTCTATCTCTTTTCAAAACGATTGGCCAAGCAGTTATCTGTCCCAACTTATGTCTTATGGATTGCCATGTTTGGAGGTGCCTTCGTAGCAGGCTGGTTGAGCTTTTCAGGCAATAGCTTGATTGATATTATGAATAGCCATGTGATCAAGGATGCCACTGTCTTTAACAAGTGGACTGATGCCTTGACGGCCCCATTTTCAGAGGAATTCTTTAAAGCTCTAGTTGCCTTTTGGGTTGTCTTGATGGTTGGCAAGAAAGATCTAAAAACGATTCTAATTGCAGGCTTGGGCTCTGGCTTTGGTTTTCAAATCATTGAGGATTTAGGGTACGTTGCCCGCCAAACCAAAACCAGCCAATTAGCCGCGGTTACTGAGGCCATTAACCGGATATCTGGTGGATTAGCTTCACATGCCCTCTATACAGCTGTTGTATCAGTTGGTGTCTTCCTCTTGTTGTCTCAAGTGACCCAGCAAAAGGAAAAACTCTTTGGGCTCTGGTGTGTTCTCTCGACAGTAGCCAATCACTTCTTATGGAACTCTCCGTTTTATGAAACAGACCATCGGATTAATCTTCTCGTCGGACTGCTCTTTGCCGTCCAAGTAGGGACCTTTATCGAAGTGGTGCTCTATACCAAGAAAAAGCCCGATCTGCCATTTTTAAAACAATAAGAAAATTTTTTCAAACACAAAAGAACTAAGACGTGGGTCTTAGTTCTCAAAGTGAAGATAAAATCATCTTAGAAACTTTCCTTAGGTGAAGACGGACGTCAGCGAACTTCGAAGAAGTTCCATG
>NZ_KV834648.1:83676-114684 GCF_001837905.1 Streptococcus sp. HMSC076C09 | reverse complement strand
TTATTGAGCCTAAGGTCTCAATAATTCCGAGTGCTAGAAACAAAAGTGTTTCTAGCACTTTTTTCACGGCGGAAAGTTTCATTATATTCTCGATTCATTTAAAAAATTAGAACTCATTTTTATTTCTTTGCAGAATCACTTGACCTAATTTACTAAAGAATTAGTTTGTCTTAGTTCTTTTATTTTCTCAATTCTTGTAAGAGTGTTTGTGCCTTCTCTAAGTTAAAGGGTTTGTTTTCAAGGAGTTGGCTGACCAATCGGGGAACTTCCTCTTCCTTTGCTCCTGCTAGAAGGGCTAGGGAGCGTGCTTGGAGTTTCATATGTCCTGCTTGAATTCCTGTGGTGACTAGGGCTTTGAGGGCCGCGAAATTCTGCGCCAAACCGAGCGACGCAATGATACCTGCTAATTCAATAGCAGAAGGCTCTCCTAGCAAACGGTTGCTGACTTGAACCGTTGGGTTGAGGCCAATCGAGCCTCCTTTTGTCGCAACCGGCATTGGTAGGGTGATCTCTCCATAGAGTTTTTTCTCTTCCGGCTGACTTGTCCAGTGACTCAAACCCTTGTAAGAACCACTTTGTGCAGCATAGGCATGGGCTCCTGCTTCGATGGCCCGCCAGTCATTGCCTGTCGCAAGGACTAGGGCATCAATCCCGTTAAAAATTCCCTTGTTATGAGTAGCCGCACGGTAAGGATCCACTTGAGCCAGTTGGCTAGCTAGCTCCATCCGGTGGGCAATCTCAATGGCTTCATCAGGATTTCGACTCAGTGCTTTAAAATCGATGGCACACCGTGCACTCACTAAAGAGCGAGTAGCCAAGTTGGATAAAATTGCCATCAAGGCCTGACCACCAGAGAGTTCCTGGATGCGATCGGTCAGAGCTTCCAGCATGGTGTTGAGCATATTGGCTCCCATGGCTTCTTTGGGATCGACGGCCAAGTAGACAATAAGAAAATCCCCCTTGTTTTCGACCCAAAGATCTCTCGCTCCACCTCCACGCTTAACGATAGAAGGATAGGCTTCATTAGCGAGCTGAAGAAGGGTTTTCTTGTCTTCTAGGATACGCTTGCTAGCAACTTCCATGTCTTCAACATCCGTCAGAGTAATCTCACCGATCATTTGGCGTTGGTACACCTGGGTGGTGAAACCGCCTGAATGTTGAATGAGCTTGGCCGCAAAGCTGGCAGCTGCTACCACGGAAGGCTCTTCTGTGACCATGGGAAGGACATAGTCACGACCATTGATCAGGAAATAAGGAGCAAGGCTAAAGGGCAAGTCAAAAGTCGACAAGACATTTTCCGTCAATTGATCTGCAATAGAAAGGGGAAGTCCCTTTTGTTCTTTTAAGATCTGTGCTTCATCCCAAGTTAAGAGGCCTTCCTTCAGTAAGGCCTCTATGCGTTCTGTGGGAGAAAGTTTTGCAAAACCTGGTAATCGTGCCATTATTTTTCTACTTTCTGGTAAGTGCGTTGGTGTTCCTTGATCTCTGTCAAAGCAAAAGTTTGATGCGTAGCAGGCTCAAACACTTGATTGCCACTAGGATCTAGATCTACTTCCTCATAAAAGAGTCGTTCGTAGTCAGCAACACTAAGAACCATACGTTGGTCCAGTTTTCCCATGCGTTTGTGATCTAAGAGTTGCTCAAAACCAGGAACAAGGTTGGCACTAAAGATCTCAGAAACCGCTCCACTTCCATAGCTAAAGAGGGCGATTCGGTCCCCAGCTTTGAGTTGGGGGTCATTTTCCAGTAGTGACAGCAAGCCTAGGAAAAGAGATCCAGTGTAGATATTTCCCACGCGTTGGCTGTATAGAATCGATTGATCAAAGTTGTATTGTAATTGATCTTTTTTCTCTTCTGATAATGACTTATCCAAGATTTTTTTCAAGCCCTTGAGAGCTAATTTTGGATAAGGTAAATGGAAGCAGACGGCCGCAAAGTCTGTCAAGGTAAGGCCAGTCCGTTTCTGGTATTCCGCCCAAGTTGTTTTCAGAGAATCTAGATATTGTTGCGTTGAATAAATCCCATTCACGAAGGGAGTTGTCGCATAATTTGGACGCCAAAAATCCATGACATCGCGTGTTTGGGCAACATTATCATCGTTAAAAGATAGAATACGAGGATTTTGGCTGATCAGCATAGCAACCGCTCCAGCCCCCTGTGTTGGTTCTCCAGGAGTTCCAATTCCGTATTTAGCAATGTCACTGGCAATGACCAAAACCTTACTCTGTGGAAATTTTTCAACATGGAGTTTAGCATAATCCAAGGCAGCAGTCGCAGCATAACAGGCTTCTTTCATCTCAAAAGAGCGAGCGAAAGGCTGGATGTCTAGTAAGCCATGGACAAAAACAGCAGCAGCCTTACTCTGGTCAATTCCAGATTCTGTCGCAAGAATCACCATGTCGATCGCTTCTTTATCTTCGTCTGTTAAAATATCATCTGCTGCAGTAGCAGCCAATGTGACGATGTCTTCTGTGATCGGTGCAACACTTTGTTCTTTTAAGAGAAGACCCTTGCTCAGTTTTTCGGGATCAGTATCACGAGCAGCGGCCAAATCTTCTAAACGCAAGACATAAGGGCTCGTCGCAAAACCAATCTTATCAATCCCAATTGTCATTCTTAACCTCTTTTTTATTTGATATCTACTAGTATATTTCGTTACTATTTTACCATATTTAAGGGTAAAACTCCTTTGAAAAAGCTAGATCAGCAAGGAAATCATTCTCGGGACCGATTTTGCAATGTTTCAAAGAAAAATAGAGAATCTATAAGAAAAAGCCATCCTCAGATGGCTTTTCAACTCTTATCCTTGCTTATCTTTTTAGGATTGCTCATGATTCGTATGAAGAGTTCTTTGCATTTGTCTCTTAGAACATTTTCGTAGAAGACGAGTATAGCGATGTTCACAATCATAAAGTTCAAGGTCAGATAGAACAAGTCAAATGAATTACGGGCATAATCAGTCGCTAATAGATAGGAGGAGAGGGCTCCTAGAATTATATAAGGAAGATACTTGATATACTTGTTTATCATCATACAGCACCTCGCATACTTTAAAGGATTTGTTTTTTCACTTTTATTGTATTCTTTTATGTGGAAAATGCAAGCGATGACACTCATAAAAATTGAACAACCAATGCTAGTTGGCATTGGTCATTTTTCTTTTTTGATGGCGTTGGTAGGAATGGTAGAGTTTCAAGACGACAGATCCACTAGCCATCCCGATGGAGATGACCAAGGCCAGAATCACAACTAGGGTCACGCTGGTCACTGCTTGGCGATATTGGCCACTGACAAAGAAGGAAGTGGTGCGATAGGAAATATATCCAGGAACCAAGGGTGCGAGAATGGACAACATAAAGACCACGACAGGCGTCTTGAGAATGATACTTAAAATCTGACTGATACAGGAGCCGACAATGGCGGCGATAAAGGTTGCAACGATGACATTGGTAGGCCCTTTCAGGATATAGTAAAGTAGCCAGATGCCCATCCCTAAGGTTCCTCCAGGAATCAACATGGAGCGCTGCACATTTAGGACAATTAAAAAGGTGATGATGGCAATCAAACTGGCCACCGCTTGGATTAAAAATTCAGTTAGGTTCATGATTTTATTTCATAAGGACGAGGGCAACGGTTGTACCGGCACCAAGTGCAAGAGTAATGAGGAGAGTCTCAAAGAGTTTGCTCATCCCAGAGTTGAGGTGGTAATTCATCAGATCTCGGACGGCATTAGTCATAGCGATTCCAGGAACGAAGGGCATGACACAGCCTGCGATAATGAGATCGGTATTGGAAGGAAAACCACTATAGCGCGTCCAGATATGGGCCAAAAAGCCAAAGACAAAGGCGGCCGCAAAGGCAGTGGCAAAAGGAATGCGAACGTATTTCTCAACGACAAGAGAAAAAGCAAAGGCAAAGACAGTCGCAATACCTGCTCCAATCGCATCATAGAAATTTCCTCCAAACATGATGGAGAAGAAAGGAGCACTGAGGGTTGCCGCAATGGTCAACTGGAGATTGGTATAAGGAACGCGCTTCATTTTCAACTCGCTCAGGGCTTGGTAGGCTTGCTCGAGATCGATCTCTCCAGAGACGAGTTGACGAGAGATCTGATTGACATCACAGACCTTTTCAATATTATAATTAGTCCGCAAGATCCGTTTCATGCGCGTGACATTGGCATTCTCAATTGAAAAGAAAATAGCGACTGGCATCGCTAAAACATTACAATCGACGATTCCCTGTGAATGGGCGATCCGGATCATGGTATCTTCGACCCGGTGAATCTCAGAACCGCTCTCTATCAGGAGGGTTCCAGCTAACATCAGGACGTCGATCACTTGGTTGATCTGTTTTGACTCTTCCATAATTTCCTTCTTACTAAATAATCTGTTTCTATTATAGCAAAAAAGGACGAGAGACAGAACTAAAATCTGACAATTCTAGTTTGTTTCTTATCCTTTCTGAATTCGCTTAGAATAGCTATTGTTTAGGCTTATCATTCGTTAACTCGGGTGGTGGTGCTGCACGGTGCTATCCTGGACGAGAAGGGTTGCTAAAAAGATCAGTGCAATCAGGATAAAGAGCCAAATAATAGCGAAAATAAATGTTAAAAACATAGGATCACCCCTTCTATATTATTTACAGCTCTACTATAACACTTGGAGAAAGCGCTGTCAAACTCTATATAGTAGGCTCTTAAACTCTTTCAAAATTCAGAATACTCTTGCGATGGGGATGAAAAAACCAGCCGTTTCCGACTGGTTTTTAAGACCTATTTGAATCTTAGTTCAAGGCATCATCCATTGAAAGAACTTCGTGGAAGACACGTTGTGTCAATTCAGTTTTTTGTTCTGGAGTGAGGTATTTAGTGTTTACACAGTATCCAGAGATACGAACGATAACGTCTTCACCTGACATGATCTTTTCGTAAACATCGTTCAAGTCCATAACGTTCAAGTTACAGTGTTGTCCACCGTTTTCGAAGTATCCATCAAGGATGGTTACCAAGTTATCAACTTGTTCGTCACGAGTTTTACCAAGAGCACGTGGTGATACTTGAGTAGTGAGTGAGATACCATCAGCTGCGTAACCAAAGTCAAGGCTAGCAAGTGAGTTCAAGTTTTGCAACCATCCACCTTTAGCTTTGTTAGATGGGTTAGCACCTGGTGAGAAGAATTCCAATTTAGACAAGTTCACAGAACCATCTTCGTTGAGGTATACCCCTTTGTGGACTGGTGAGTTACCAGTTTGTTTAGAGTAAGCAACGTTAGAAGTGATGGTAAGAAGTGAAACAGTTGCTTCAGCGTTCTTGTAAAGTTTGTGGCTGCGAAGACGAGTAGTGTAAGCTTCGATCAACCATTCTGCCAATTCGTTAGAACGTGGGTCATCTTCACCCCAACGTGGGTATTCACCGATTGTTTCGTAATCGTAGATGTAGCCATCTTCGTCACGGATTGGTTTAACAGTAGCATATTTGATTGCTGACAAAGTATCAACAGTGTTAGCGAATCCACAGATACCGAATCCCATGTTAGCGCGTTGGTGAGTTGGCAAGAAGGCCATTTGAACAGCTTCGTAGTTGTACTTATCAGTCATGTAGTGGATGATGTTCAAAGCATCTACGTAAGTGTCCGTCAACCAGTCAAGAGATTTTTCGAAGTTTGCTTTAACAGATTCGAATTCAAGAACTTCGTCACGGATTGGATCGATGTCAAATACTTTATAGTCTTTATGAACATCGTCGTAACCACCGTTCAAACCAGTAAGAAGAGCTTTAAGAACGTTAACACGAGCACCGAAGTATTGGATGTTGTGGCGTTGTTCTTCGTTTTCTGGGTCAAGTGGAGATACACAACATGAGATACAGCTCATTTCACCGTATCCGTCTTTCGCCATTGTTGTTACACCTTCGTATTGGATAGAAGAGTGTTTATGGCTCATGTGCATACAGTAGCGACGGAAGTTGTATGGCAATTTGTCAGTCCAAAGAACTGTCAAGTTTGGTTCTGGAGAGTTACCGATGTTGTCCAAAGTGTTCAAGAAACGGTAGTCCATCTTAGTAACACGGTGACGACCGTCGTTACCCATACCAGCCATTGATGTTGTGATGAAGGTTGGGTCACCTGAGTACAATTCGTCGTAAGCTTTTGTACGAGCAAATTTAACAGTACGCAATTTCATAACGAAATCATCAACGAATTCTTGGATTTCTGATTCAGTGTAAGTACCACGAGCCAAGTCACGTTCAGCGTAGATATCCAAAACGATTGGCACACGTCCAAGAGAAGTAGCAGCACCGTTGATCACACGGCAGACAGCCATGAAGGCGATGTTTGTCCATTGGATCGCTTCTTTTGTATCGAAGGCAGGACGACGTACGTCTACACCATAAAGGTCACCCAATTTAACAACTTCTTGAAGTGCTTGGTATTGAAGGTTTACTTCTTCACGAAGACGGATTGATTCTTCATCGATTTCAGTAATAGAGTTCCAGTCGTTTGCTTTTTCAGCCATCAAGTAGTCAGCACCGTAAAGAGCAAGACGTGCATAAACACCGATGATACGTCCACGAGAGTAAGCATCTGGAAGACCAGTTACAGTGTGAGCGTGACGAGCGCGACGGATGTTAGAAGTGTAAGCGCGGAAGATACCATCGTTTACAGTTGTAACGTATTTTGTGAAGATTTCATGAACTGCTGGATCTGGTTCGTATCCATTTTCTTTCAAAGTAGTTTCCGCCATACGGATACCACCACGAGGCATGAAGTTCAATTTGAACAATTCATCATTTTGGATACCGAAGATGACTTCGTTTTCTTTGTCGATATATCCAGCTGCGATATCAGCGATAGATGTTGGACGGTTATCGTATGGGAAACGAGTTTCTTCGTAATGAGCTTTTGTTTCTTCAACAATCTTCTTGATGTGAAGAGAACGTTCAGTTGGACCAGCTAGGAAGCTTTCATCTCCATCATAAGGTGTGTAGTTAGCTTGAACGAAGCGAGAAACACTTGCTTTTTCTTTCCAATCTTCACCTTTGAAGCCTTCCCAGGCTTTGTCAAAAATATCTTGTGCTTCAACGACTGTTTTAACAACCATTTTTATTTTCCTCTATTGTCTTTCTAGCAACTATATCTGTTGCACTTACAATAGTAGTATACCATACAGAAACCGGTTACACAAAGAGAAATTGCGAAAAATAGCAGATTCTTTTATAATACAGTTTCAACTCTTCTGCGATACTGTACTACATTTTTGAAAATGAACACGAATTTCCATCAATTTTCATGTTTTTAGGAGGGGCCGATTTTTGCAATTCTAAAATTTTCTTCTTATAATAGAAAAAAGGAGGGTGAAAAATGCTGATATTTCCATTGTTGAATGATACGAGTCGCAAGATTATTCATATTGATATGGATGCATTTTTTGCTGCTGTCGAAGAAAGAGACAATCCTAGTTTAAAGGGGAAGCCTGTCGTAATTGGCCAGGACCCTCGTCAATCAGGAGGGAGAGGTGTGGTCTCGACCTGTAACTATGAAGCACGGAAATATGGCATTCATTCGGCTATGAGTTCCAAAGAAGCGCTGGATCTTTGTCCCCAAGCGATCTTTATCTCTGGAAATTATGAGAAATACCGAGAAGTGGGCGAGCAGGTTCGTGAGATTTTCAAGCGTTATACAGATGTGATCGAGCCCATGAGTATTGATGAAGCCTATCTAGATGTGACGGAAAATAAAATCCAGAGCAAATCAGCTGTCAAGATTGCTCGCTTGATTCAGCATGCGATCTGGGAAGAGCTGCATCTCACAGCTTCAGCGGGTGTTTCTTATAATAAGTTTTTGGCAAAGATGGCGAGTGACTACCAAAAACCCCGTGGCCTAACGGTGGTCTTGCCGGAGGATGCTGAGGATTTCCTGAGCCAGATGGACATTGCCAAATTTCACGAGGTAGGAAAGAAGACAGTGGAGCGCCTGCATGAGATGGGTGTCTATACTGGCGCGGATCTTTTAGCTATCCCGGAGATGACCTTGATTGATCGATTTGGGCGCTTTGGCTATGATCTCTTTCGTAAGGCGCGAGGGATTCACAATAGCCCTGTCAAGAGTCATCGCATCCGCAAGTCGATCGGAAAAGAGCGGACCTACCGCAAGCTCCTTTATGCTGAAGATGATATTTTAGAAGAAATTACCAATCTGTCCAGTAAGGTGGCCCAATCGCTGGAAAAACACGGCAAGCAAGGAAAGACCTTGGTCTTAAAAGTGCGCTATGGAGACTTCACCACCCTGACCAAGCGAATGACACTGACGGAGCCAACACGAGAGGCTGAGCGGATCAATCGTTCCGCTCGCCATATTTTTCAAGAAATTGAATCGACAAATACTGGAATCCGCCTCTTGGGTGTCACCATGACCAATTTCGTCGATCATACCGAGTTGCCTTTGGTGGAAGAAAAAGAAAACGACTAGTTTGTTCACTAGTCGCCTAAGATTTATGACAAAGTCATCTTAGAAACTTTCCTTAGGTGAGTACGGACGTCAGCGAACTTCTACGAAGTTCCATGACTTAGTTTTGAACCTAAAGTTTCAAAACTCCCGAGTGCTAGAAACAATAGTTTTTCTAGCACTTTTCTCACGGCGGAAAGTTTCAGTTGTATTTGAATGAGCCTTAAAAAATATATTATTTTAATTTTTGGGGTATCAATTAAGTTGTTTGACATCAAAAAAGGCTGCAATCTCTTCTTCAGTCAGTCCGATCATAGGAGAGATGGTGTGAAGATTGTCTTCTGTCAGTCGATAGACAGTCGGTTCATCAGGCTCAGCCTTCCTTTCAACAGTCCCTTCCTTGCTTCGTGTAGACTCGACTGTAGCAGAAGCGTTGGCAACGGCTGAAGAAGAGTCTTTGGTCGCCTCGCATCCGTCCAGGTCCTTGAAGCGCTCCACCAAGTAGGTCTTGCGCGCAGTACCGGTATTTTTAGTAGCGTAATCAAAGGCGCTGTATTCTCCTAAGAGGATCAGTTTGCTCTTGGAGCGCGTGATGGCGGTATAGATCAAATTGCGCTGCAACATCCGGTGGCTTTGATTGGTTATGGGTAAAATCACCACTGGAAACTCGCTCCCTTGAGACTTGTGAATACTCATGGCGTAAGCTAGGCGAATTTTGTACCATTCATTGCGCGGGTAGACGATTTCATTGCCATCAAATTGGATGGTCATTTCATCTTGCTTGGATTCCGTATATTTTCCTGATAGAAGGTCGGTGATGTAGCCAATATCTCCATTAAAGACATTGCTTTCTGCATCATTGACCAGATGGATGACCTTATCCCCATCACGGTATTGGCAGTCTGGCGTGTCAAAGACGACCTGATCTTTGACAGCTGGATTGAGAAGGTCTTGCATGAGCGTATTGATATTGTCAATGCCGGCCTGGCCCTTATACATGGGGGCCAAGACTTGGATATCTCGAGCAGGGATTTGACTGCGAAGGGCAGCAGAAGTGATTTGTTCAATCATCTTAGGGATGTGTTCGCTTCCGGCTTCGAAATAAGAGCGGTCAGCTTTTCGTTCTGTAAAATCTTGAGGAAGCTTGCCCTGGCGAATGTCTCCTGCTAGTGAGACAATGGTCGAGTCCTCACTCTGACGGAAAATATGTTCCAGTTTGGTCTGAGGGATGCTTGGGATCTGCAAGAGATCAGCCAAGACCTGACCAGGACTGACGGAAGGTAATTGGTCGGCATCCCCCACAATCAAGAGTTTGGTATCCATTGCGATATTGCTGAGCAATTGATTGGCCAGCCAGGTGTCGACCATGGAAAATTCGTCCACAATGATAAAGTCTGCGTCCAGATAGTCCTCTAAGTGGCTGGTGTCATCATCTCCTGTCATCCCTAAATGGCGGTGAATGGTGGCGCTCGGAAGTCCTGTCAGCTCATTCATGCGTCTAGCTGCCCGTCCCGTTGGGGCAGCCAAGAGGATCGGCAGGTCTTGTTTCTTGCGAAGATCCAGCTGGTGGAGTTGGGCATAGACACTGATCATCCCATTGATAACGGTAGTCTTTCCTGTCCCCGGTCCCCCGGTGAGGATAAAGACCTTATTTTGGATAGCTTGGTGAATCGCCTCTTTTTGAATCGCATCGTAGCGAATCCCCAAATCTTTTTCAACCTCCTCAATCGCCTGGTTGATTTTCTCAGGGTCAAATGAAGTCGACTTTCCTTTTTCCAACAATCGACCGATATGACTACGAATCCCTTCCTCCGCAAAGAAGAGGCTGTTGTCAAAGATCTTGGTGTCCACGTTTTGGACCTTGTCTTCCTCGATAAGGTGGCCTAATTCTTGGGCGACAGTGGAGGGATCCAATTCTACTGGACGCGCTGATTCCAAAAGGTCAATGCTATAGCGCAGGAGGTCCTTGGCTTCGATATAGGTATTTCCAGTCTCGATAGAGTAGCTAAAAAGGCTGTGGATCAGACCCGCGCGGAATCGCTCAGGGGCATCACTTGCAATCCCCAATTCTTCGGCTAGTTGGTCCGCGATTTTAAAGCCCATGCCTTGGATATCTTCCACCAATCGGTAGGGCTGTTGCTCCACGATCTGGAGGGTTTCTTCCTTGTAGAAATCCTGGATCTGAAAGGCCAATTTATTGGGAATGCCGTAGTTGGCTAGTTGGGCGAGAATGCGCTCCGTTCCGTAATTCTGACGGAGTTTTTCCACAAAAGCCAGGCGGTTTTTCTTGGAGAGGCCTGTGATTTCTTCTAATTTTTCAGGGGCCTCCAAAATTTTGTCAATGGTATCGTCCCCATAGAGGTCCACGATCTTCTGGGCTGTTTTGAGACCAATTCCTTTGAAGTGATCGCTGGAAAAATATTTCACCAAGCCCTTGCTAGAGGGTTTGGCACGTTCATAGCGACTGATTTTGAGCTGCTCTCCGTATTTGGGATGATGGACCAGCTCTCCCCAGAAGGTGTAGTCTTCGCCTTCCATGATATCTGCCATGGTTCCTGTCACAATAATCTCAAAATCATCAAAGTCTTCAGCATCGGTATCGCTAATGTCGAGCAAGAGGATTCGAAAAAAACTGCTAGGATTTTCAAAAATAATGCGCTCAATAGTACCAGAAAAATAATATTCCATCATTTCTTTCCTTTTTATAAAGCGAGGCTGGGACATACTTGTCTCAGCCTCAGTCTGTTAATCTAGACTAATAAGTTTTGAAAGGGTAGATCGGCCATAGTCTAAAGACGGCTTGCCCTTTGATTTGTTCTTTCTTGAAAGCTCCGACCTGACGGCTATCTTTTGAAACGATCCGGTCATCTCCAAGTAGGAGGTATTCATCGTCGAGCAACTTCAAGGTAAATTTAGGATTGCCATCCTTGTCTACTGTAAAAGCTTGGGCTGTATTGGCCAATTGGCGGAAGAGTTCTCCATTTTCTTCGAACCCTTTTCCAGTGTAGGTCGATTGCAATTTATCTTTTTTGAAACGAGCGATATAGTTTTTCAAATAAGGCTCATTGGTCTTTTTCCCATTGATGTAGAGGGTATCGTTATCATATTGGATGGTATCTCCAGGAAGACCGATGACCCGCTTGACAATGTCCTTGGTTTTGCCGTCGTCGTCTTTTTCACTGGCAACGACAATGTCGAAACGATCAATCGAGAGGTGGTTGACCACAAGGAGGTACTCGCTATCAGCCAGGGTCGGATCCATCGAATGGCCATCCACCTTGACCGGAGCCCAAAGGAAGATGCGAGAGGCGATGATGAGACCAACGATGATGCTGAAGAGGCCCCATTCTTTAAGGAATCTCACCACTGGTGAGCTAGATGACTGTTTTGAACTTCTTTTTGACATAACTTATCTTTCTAGTAATTTCTTTGCTTTTTCTGTGTTTTTAAAATGGAGTTTGGCACAATAATCCAGAGCTTTCATCCCGTAGGTCTGAAGCAATTTAGCAGCGACTTGGTCAGATTTAGCCCCTGCTCCACTAGGGAGATTAAAGCCCAGTTCCTTGCCCAGATCTTCCAGATTTTGAAGGAAGAGATTGCGGGCGATGATGGAACTAACTGCAACCGCTAAATATTTGCTTTCTGCTTTTTCTTCCAACTCAATGGCTTGGGTGACCTGATTTTTTTCAGCTTTCACGTATTTTTGGTAGTTTTTAGCCGTCGTAAAGGCATCGATCACAATTCGCTCTGCTTGGACTCCCTTATTTAATAGAAGATAGATGGCCTGATTGTGCAGAGCCACTTTGACCGAAACAGCATTGTAGCCAGAAGCAATGACTTCATTGTACTTCTTTGGAGACAATAAGAGTGCTTGGTGCTGGATGTTTTCCTCAAGGAGAGGAGCCAATTGCTGAATTTTTCGATCATCCAAGGTCTTTGAATCCCCTACACCGAGCTTTTTGAGCCAGTCGTGCTGGTCAGGTGTGACAAAGGATGCAACGACGGTAAGTCCACCAAAATAAGAGCCGTTTCCGACCTCGTCGGTTCCGATCATGGCTAGATCTTGTCCTGCAGATGAAGTAGTAGAACCTTTAGGGTTCCCAGCATCTTGCCCGAAAAAGGCCAGGTAAGGAGTAAGGTCATTGCCCTGAAGCAAGACTTTTCCAGACTTGTAGATCGAAACGGTCGCTCCCTCTAGTCGAAAGAAATAATCCATATGAGGGTTCTTGCTTTGAGAGAGAGAACTGCGATAGGTATGGACAAAATCAAGGATTTGCTCCTGTGTTGGAGTGAGTGTCATACTTTCCATAACCACTATTGTACCACAAATTCAGGGAGAGAGGGAGCAAAAAGAAAGAAAGAATCCACTGGAAAATCCCTGTGAAGAGGGGCTTTGCTACTGACAAAGCTAGCCTTTTTTGGTATAATACCGTGAGGTGATTTTTATGGCGAGCTTAAATAGATATAAATTTACATTTGGAAACAAAGCGCTCACTTTAACAACCAACCATGATAATTTGTTTATGGAAGAAGTCGAACGTGTTGCGAAAGAAAAATACCAAGCAATTAAGGAACAAATGCCAGAGGCAGATGATGAAACCATCGCGATCTTATTGGCAGTAAACAGTTTGTCCATGCAACTGAATCGCGAGATTGAGTTTGATGACAAAGAAAAAGAATTAGATGATTTTCGTCGCAAGGCTTTAGACGACTTAAAGGATAAATCATCCAAATAAGAGGAGATACATGTTAACTTTCTTAATCTTATTGATTTTGGCATGGAGCTTTTATATTGGCTATGCAAGAGGGATTATCCTCCAGTCCTATTATTTTCTAGTGACCTTAGTGGCCCTCTTGATTGCAGGTGGTAGCTACAAGGGACTGGCCAAGGTGTTGTCTCTATGGGTTCCTTTTTCGAGTCCCACCCAGCAATCGGTGAATTATTTTTATGCCAACCGCTACCTATTTCAGTTAGATGACATCTTTTATGCAGGTTTAGCATATGTATTGATTTTTGCGATGGTCTACCTGATTGGTCGTGTGATTGGGATCTTTATGCACTTGGTACCTCAGCCAGAAAAACTGGAGGATCGCAAGTATCAAATTGGAGCGGGTGTGATCGCCGTCGTAATAACTCTCTTGGTCATCCAGATGGGCTTGACTGTCCTCTCAACGGTTCCCATGGCTTCCATCCAAAATAGACTCAATGCAAGTGGATTGATCCGCTTTATCATCCTTCATACCCCGATCAGTTCCAGTCTGTTCCACAACCTGTGGGTGACTGCGATTATCGGAGCTTAAGGAGCAAAAATGAAGAAAGGAGTGAGACAAGTCCGATTCAAGGAAGGACGCTCACTTTTTTTGTAGGAGAAACATGAACAAAAAAATCTTAGATATTCTGGAGTTTGACAAGGTCAAGCAACTCTTTGAACCCTATCTACAGACAGAACAAGGGGAGATGGAGCTAGCAGCCCTTACTCCAACTGATAAAAAAGAAAGCATCGAAACGGCCTTTATGGAGCTAGAAGATATGGAGCAGATCCTCTTGGAAGAGCCTCGTTTTGCCGTGTCGACCATTCAAGATGTTCGTCCAGTGGCCAAGCGTTTGGAGATGGAGGCATCCCTCAATATTGATGAATTACTAGCGTTAAAAGCTGTCCTTCGGGTGACACATGAGCTCAAGGATTTCTACGACAACTTGGAAAATGTCCGTCTGGAAAGGCTCAATCGCCTCTTTGACAACTTGGTGGATCTTCCTCGCCTACAAGGTGGGCTTCAAGCTATCAACGAAGGAGGCTTTGTCGAGTCTTTTGCCAGTGAAAAATTGGCCAAAATTCGTCGCCGAATCCAGGAAAATGAACACCAGGTCAGAGAGATTCTCCAAGACCTGCTAAAAAGCAAGGCCGATATGTTGGCGGATGCTGTGATTGCTAGTCGGAATGGCCGCAATGTTCTACCCGTAAAAAACACCTATCGTAACCGGATTGCAGGGGTGGTCCACGATATTTCTGCCAGCGGGAATACCGTTTATATCGAGCCTCGAGCAGTCGTCAATCTTAATGAAGAAATTGCCAACCATCGAGCCGATGAACGGTATGAAATCATTCAAATTCTGGAGGAATTGTCTGACACCCTGCGCCCTCACGCAGCAGAGATTGCTAACAACGCTTGGATTATCGGTCACTTAGACTTGATCAAGGCCAAGTATCGGTTTATGCGCGATTGTAAGGCTGTGGTACCAGAGGTTAGTAACAATCGCTCTATTCAGCTCTTGCAACTACGTCATCCCTTGATTGAAAATGCCGTCGCGAATGACCTGCATTTTACCGAAGACTTGACAGAAATCGTGATTACCGGTCCCAATACAGGGGGGAAAACCATCATGCTAAAAACGCTGGGACTAGCGCAAATTATGGCCCAGTCTGGTCTTCCCATCCTAGCGGATCCAGGTAGTCGTGTGGGCATCTTCTCACAGGTCTTTGCAGATATTGGAGATGAACAATCGATCGAGCAGAGCTTGTCGACCTTCTCCAGTCATATGACCAATATCGTATCTATCTTGAATCAAGTGGATACCGCCTCCTTGATCCTTCTGGATGAGTTAGGAGCTGGAACCGATCCTCAAGAGGGGGCTGGCCTTGCTATTGCTATCCTAGAAGACCTGCGTTTACGCGGGATTAAGACCATGGCGACAACCCACTATCCAGAGCTCAAGGCCTACGGAATTGAGACTGCAGGAGTGCAAAATGCCAGTATGGAATTTGACACAGCGAGTCTGCGTCCGACCTATCGCTTCATGCAAGGAGTTCCTGGCCGCTCCAATGCCTTTGAAATTGCCCGCCGTTTGGGCTTGTCTGAGACTATTATCCAGGATGCCATGAAGATGACCAATACGGATAATGATGTCAATCAAATTATTGAAAAATTGGAGGCGCAGACCTTAGAAAGTCGCAAGCGCTTGGATACCATTCAAGAGGTCGAGCAAGAAAATCTCAAATTCAATCGCGCTCTTCGAAAGCTCTATAACGAATTGACCAGAGAGAGAGAAACAGAGCTCAATAAGGCAAGAGAAGAGGCCAAGGAAATTGTGGACATGGCCCTCTCAGAGAGTGACCGTATCCTTCAAGGGCTTCACGCCAAATCCCAGTTGAAACCACATGAGATCATTGAGGCCAAGGCTCAGTTGAAAAAACTAGCGCCTGAGACCGTCGACCTTTCTAAAAATAAAGTCTTGAAAAAAGCCAAAAAGGCGCGTGCTCCTAAGGTAGGTGATGAAATCTTGGTTATCAGCTATGGCCAACGCGGAACCCTAGTCAAGCAACTCAAAGATGGTCGCTGGGAGGCGCAAGTCGGCTTGATCAAGATGACCTTGGAAGAAAAAGAATTCAACCTCATCAAGGCTGAAAAAGAAGCGGCTCAACCTAAGAAACGTCAGGTGAATGTCGTCAAACGTTCGAACACGAGTGGGCCGAGAGCGCGTCTGGACCTCCGTGGGAAACGCTATGAAGAGGCCATGCAAGAGCTAGATGGCTTTATCGATCAGGCCCTGCTCAACAACATGGCCCAAGTCGATATCATCCACGGGATCGGGACGGGAGTTATCCGTGAAGGGGTGACCAAGTACCTCCGTCGCAACAAACATGTCAAAAGTTTTGAATATGCCCCCCAAAATGCGGGTGGAAGTGGCGCAACCATTGTCACGTTTAAAGGCTAATCGAATCCTAGCTGTTTATCAGCTAGGATTTTTAAAATTTTATAAAATGAAAATATTTGAAAGTTGTTGAAAAGGATTCGCTTTTAAATCTGATTTTCAGTAGGTCCTCCCTTTTAAAAGTGCTATAATAGAGGCAATGAATGATTTGGGAGGATACGCATGCGTAAACGTGAAAGTGCTGATTCGTGTACAACGATTCTAGTCGGAAAAAATGCTAGCTATGATGGTTCGACCATTGTAGCACGAACAGAGGATTCTCAAAATGGCGTTTTTACGCCCAAGAAATTGATCGTGGTCAAACCGGAAGATCAACCGCGTCATTACAAGTCAGTATTATCAACTTTTGAAATCGACTTGCCAGATAATCCAGTTCGCTATACAGCGGTTCCAGATGCGATTCCTAAAGACGGGATCTGGGGAGAAGCTGGGATCAATGTCTATAATGTAGCCATGAGTGAGACAGAGACCATTACGTCCAATAGCCGTGTGCTAGGGGCAGATCCACTTGTAGAGAGTGGCATCGGTGAGGAAGACATGCTGACCTTGGTCTTGCCTTATGTCAAGACCGCCCGCGAAGGGGTCTTGCGTCTCGGAAAGATTTTGGAAGAGTATGGAACTTATGAGTCTAACGGGATTGCAATTTCAGATGTGAATGAAATCTGGTGGTTGGAAACCATCGGAGGTCACCACTGGATGGCGCGCCGTGTTCCAGATGATGCCTATGTGACCAACCCAAACCAACTGGGAAGTGATTATTTTGAATTTGGCAATCCAGATGAGTTTCTTTGTGACTCGGATCTTGAACGTTTTGTCACAGAGCACCATTTGATTCTGGATCAAGAAGGGAAAGGTTTTAATCCACGCTATGCCTTTGGTAGCCAAAAAGACAAGGACCGCCACTACAATACACCGCGGGCTTGGGCCATCCAGCGTTTCCTCAATCCTGAAATCAAGCAGGATCCACGGAGCTTTGAGATTCCTTGGTGTCAAAAACCTTATCGCAAGGTAACGATTGAAGATGTCAAATATGTCTTGAGCAACCATTACCAAGACACTATCTACGATCCTTATGGTCCTGAAGGAGATCACGTGAGTCAGCGGACCTTCCGGACGATCGGGATCAACCGGACCAGCCAGACAGCGATTTTACAATTGCGTCCCAATAAACCACAAGAAACGACAGGTATCCAATGGATTTCTTATGGCTCCATGCCATACAATACAGCTGTTCCTTTCTTTACCCAAGTGGATACAACGCCAGACTACTTTGCCAATACGACGGCTAAGGTAACAACGGATTCCTTCTACTGGGCCAACCGGATTATTGCGGGACTAGCTGACCCTCACTATGCTCACCATGTTGGTGATTTTGACGATTATCAAGAAACGACAATGGCCTGGGGACATGCGCGCATCAATAAAGTCGATCGTGCACTTGCAGCAGGTGAAACCGTTGATTTTGAGGCGGAAAACCAAGCCATGAGTGATCAAATCCAGGAAGCGACAGATCAACTCTTGGACAAGATTTTGCTCGATGCAAGCAACCTCATGACCAATCACTTCTCCTTGAGTGATTAAAAAACGTACATTTTCAGGTAGTTTACAAGATATTTTCAGAAACGATTGACAAACTTTTGAAAATCGATTAAAATAGAGAAAATTACATACGACCGAATGAAGTTTGCAGGAGCGTGAGTGACTGTGAATGGACGGAACTCTGGAGAGACCAGAAATGGCACCGAAGGGGCAAGGTAGAGGATGCATCTACTCAAACTCTCAGGTAAAAGGACAGAGCGAAAGATAGGGGAAGTCCCCTATTTTAAGCAGGACCAGAGTACATGTTTGACATGTGCTCTTTCTTTTTCTCTTTTCTGTCGAGCGGTCGATGAAAAAGGAGACAGAAAATGGATCATGTATTGCAGTTTTTTCAACAACTCGATAATCTAGTGTGGGGCGCCCCCTTATTGGTGCTCTTGGTAGGAACAGGGATCTACCTGACCCTTCGCTTGGGTTTGCTTCAGATACGCTATCTTCCAAAAGCTTTTCGCTTGATCTTTACAGAAGATGAGGGACACGGGGATATCTCAAGCTTCGGAGCCCTTGCGACAGCTCTAGCGGCTACTGTAGGGACGGGGAATATTGTAGGGGTGGCTACAGCGATTCAGACAGGTGGCCCAGGTGCCCTCTTTTGGATGTGGATGGCAGCCTTCTTTGGAATGGCGACCAAGTATGCTGAAGGGCTCTTAGCCATTCGTTATCGGACCAAGGATGACAACGGTCATATCTCGGGTGGTCCGATGTACTACATCCTTCACGGAATGGGAGAGAAGTGGCGACCACTGGCTATTTTCTTTGCGGTTGCAGGTGTTTTGGTGGCCCTCTTTGGGATCGGAACCATGACCCAGGTTAATTCCATTACGGGATCCCTTCAAGCTAGTTTTGGAACGGCTCCAGAAGTAGCTAGTGTAGTGATTGCGCTAGTGGTTTCAACCATCATCTTTGGTGGGATTCACTGGATTTCCAAAGTCTCTGAAAAAGTGGTTCCTTTTATGGCTGCTGCCTATATCTTTGCGACTGTCACGATCATTGTCTTGCATCTGGACCAATTGCTTCCAGCCTTGAAATCGGTATTTTCAGGTGCTTTCACAGGGACTGCAGCCATGGGAGGTTTCGCAGGAGCAACGGTCAAAATGGCTATCCAAAAAGGGGTGGCGCGTGGGGTTTTCTCCAATGAATCGGGTCTTGGATCTGCCCCAATTGCAGCCGCCGCAGCGAAGACCAATGAGCCCGTCGAGCAGGGCTTGATCTCCATGACAGGAACCTTTATTGATACCATTATCATCTGTAGTTTGACAGGACTTTCGCTCCTGGTTTCAGGTGAGTGGATGGCTAGGGGCAGCACTAGCACCCTGACTCAGGATACGTTTACAGGTGTCTTTGGCCCAGTCGGAGGTATTATTTTAACGCTATGCTTGGTGCTTTTTGCGACCACGACTATTCTTGGATGGTCTTATTACGGAGAGCGGTGTTTTGAATTCCTATTTGGTGTTAAACATATCAACCTCTATCGGACATTCTTTGTTTTTATGGTTGGACTAGGAGGCTTCCTTAAGCTGGATCTGGTCTGGGTGATCGCGGATATTGTGAATGGGCTAATGGCTTTGCCTAACCTGATTGCCCTTTTAGCTCTCTCCCCTGTCATCATCAAAGAAAGCAAACAATACTTTAAGAAATAAGAAAACCCAGATCGCTAGATCTGGGTTTTTTTGTCTATGTGAGATAGGATCATTTAATAGCGTTTTTCTTTTGGCCAGCTACTCATTTCGGCGATGGCGGTGAAGAGCACATCTGTCGAAGAGTTGAGGGCTGTTTCGCAAGAGTCTTGGATGACCCCGATGATAAAGCCGACGCTGACGACTTGCATGGCCAAATCATTGGTGATACCAAAGAGGCTACAAGCAACAGGGATGAGAAGGAGAGATCCTCCCGCAACTCCAGATGCTCCACAAGCAGAGATAGCCGCTACGACACTCAGGATGAGCGCCGTTCCAAAGTCAACCTGAATGTGCAAGGTATTGGCAGCAGCTAGCGTTAAAATATTGATCGTCACAGCTGCGCCTGCCATGTTTACAGTTGAACCAAGTGGAATGGAGACAGAATAGGTGTCTGGATTCAGCCCCAACTCTTCACAGAGACGCATATTGACAGGGATATTGGCTGCAGAACTTCGAGTGAAGAAGGCTGTTACCCCACTGACACGGAGGCATTTAAAAACAAGGGGATAAGGGTTCTTGCGGATCATGAAAAAGACGATCAATGGATTGATGACCAGGGCTACAAATGCCATGGTACCAACCAAAACAAGTAAGAGAATCCCGTAGTTGCTAAGGGCGCTTAGTCCTTGGCCAGCGATGGTCGTGAAGACCAAGCCTAAGATCCCAAATGGAGCTAGGTTGACAATCCACTCAACAATTTTTGAAGTGATGTCTGCTAGGGTTTGTAGGAGGTCTTTACTATGTTCGCTCGCTTCTCTCATGGCGATCCCAAAGACAGTTGCCCAAGAAAGGATTCCAATGTAGTTAGCTTGCTGCAAGGCGTTGACCGGGTTGTCGACGATCTTGAGCAAGAGGTTACTGATCACTTCGCCAATCCCGTTTGGAGAGGATCCTTCAGCGGCCTTTCCAGTCAGGGTAATAGTGATCGGGAAAATGTAATTGACCAAAACAGCAACGAAGGCAGCAGCAAAGGTTCCTAGGAGATAGAGAACGATGACCTTTTTCATATTGGTCTCTGTCCCTTTTTGGTGTTGGGAGAGGGCATTTGCGACGAGCGCAAAGACCAGAAGGGGCGCGATCGCACGGAGCCCCCCAACAAAGAACTCTCCTAAGAGTCCAATGCCAGTTGCTTTCGGGAAGATAAGGGCTAGGATGACTCCAAGTACAATCCCGATTGCGATCCTTTTCATAAGGTTGGTTTTATTCCAAGTGGTAATCAATCGATGAATCATGTAGGACCTCCTTAAAAAATAATTAAGGAATATTATACGATAGTGAGGGGGGAAAAGCAATGAAATTTTCAAAAAATAGCCTTATTTCCGAATATTTGATATAATCATACTATTCTTTGATAGAAAGGCCCGAATAAATGAGTCAAGCTTTCCAACGTTATTTCAGTAAAATAGACTGGACGAAGATTTTTGATGATCTGATATCAAAATGTATCTCTCTGATTTTTATCTTTCTCTTATTTTTTATCGCTAAAAAGGTCATCCATAGCCTGGTCAAGCGGATATTAACCCCTTCCTTTAAGTATACGGTGCAGGATGAAGCCCGTAAAAATACGATTCTCCGTTTGGTTGAGAGCCTCTTAAACTATTGTTTGTATTTCATCTTGATCTACTGGATTTTGTCGATTCTGGGTCTTCCAGTCTCTAGTCTTTTGGCTGGTGCTGGGATTGCTGGGGTTGCGATTGGGATGGGAGCCCAAGGTTTTCTTTCCGATTTGGTCAATGGTTTCTTTATCCTTTTAGAACGCCAGCTGGACGTGGGAGACAATGTTCGTCTCACGAATGGATCTATCAATATTGCCGGAATCGTCAGCAGTGTCGGGATTCGGACGACCCAGGTGCGGGACTTTGATGGAACTCTCCATTTTGTCCCGAATCGCAACATCACCGTCGTCAGCAATCTCTCACGTGGCGATATGCGCGTGCTGATCGATATTCCGCTAGATGCAAATACCGATCTCGACAAGATCTATCAGGTGATTGCTCAGGTTAATCAGTCTGAACAAGATAAACACCCAGAGGTGTTGACAGGTCCTACGATTTTAGGCCCACAGATCGAAAAAAATGGTCGTTATTCCTTCCGAATTGCGATGACTGCGCAAAATGGAACCCAGACGACTGTCTATCATACCTACTATAAACTCTACCATGATGCCTTGATGGAAGCAGGGATTAGCCTACCGACAGGAAAGAACGGGATCATGTAATACAAAAAAGAGGCTGGGACAAAAGTCCTAGCCTCTCAATTATTTTTAGATTGTCGAGCAAGACGCAGTGGTTGAGTAGGTGGGACGACGAAATCGAATTCTAACGAATTATCGATTTCTGTCCCACTCTCTTTTTTGGTCTATTTTAAGTGGCAGTATTTGAAATCCAGCTTTTTAATCTGGTCCCAATTTTTTCGAGCCTCTGGTGGCAAGACGATGAGTTGCTGGCGTAGCATCGTCGTGATTTCAAGATTTAAGGATTCGATCGGGAGGGCAATGGCTACGGAACTTTTTGCCCTTTGGATCTTGTCCATGCAATATTCAATATGATGGCAAGCTGCGCCGGTCTGTGATTGACGGCTAGCTGCGATTTCTTGTCGCATATTGGAGAGTAATTGGACCAATTCAGACTTAATGAATTCGATCGTATCTGATTTTTCTTGAGCTAAAAGAAACATAAGCACACCTCCTTTTGCTATAGTTTAATACTAATTTATTAAAAATGCAAGGGGGTAAAGTAAAAAAAATAAAATTTTTTTAGAAAAAGATACAGAAAAATAGAAGGCTCAAATCTCCCCATTAGAGACGGTCGAGTTCCTTATCTAAAAAATGGCTTTCCTCACTTGGGACGGGGTGTCTTGACAGAGGCTTTTAGATATAAAAAAACTCCCGAAACACACTGGATTCAGGAGTTGAGAGGCTTTGACCCGAAGGCCTTAAAGAAAAATATCGATTGATTATACAAGACCTTGTGCAATCATCGCATTTGCAACATTTTCAAAGGCAGCGATGTTGGCACCTGCAAGGTAATCTTTACCAAGTCCGTAAGTTTCTGCAGTTGTTTTAGCAGTATTGAAGATGTTGGTCATGATGTCTTTCAAACGTCCGTCCACTTCTTCGCGTGTCCATGAAAGACGTTGGCTGTTTTGGCTCATTTCAAGAGCAGATACAGCAACTCCACCAGCATTGGCTGCTTTAGCAGGTCCGTAAAGGATACCATTTTCTTTGTATACGTTGATGGCATCGATGTTACTTGGCATGTTTGCTCCTTCAGAGACAACTTTCACACCTTGAGCGACCAAACGTTTTGCAGCATCGCCATCAATTTCGTTTTGAGTTGCACATGGAAGAGCGATGTCATAGTTACCAGCATAAGTCCATACAGAACCTTCGTAGTAAGTAGCAGTTGGTTTTTCAGCAGCGTATTCAGTCAAACGTGCACGACGTTTTTCTTTGACGTCTGTAAGAAGGTCGAAGTCAATACCGTTTTCGTCGATCACGTAACCGTTTGAGTCAGATACAGAGATAACAGTTGCACCAAGTTCAGTTGCTTTTTGAAGAGCGTATTGAGCAACGTTACCAGAACCTGAGATCACGACTTTCTTACCAGCAAAGCTGTCGCCGTTGGCTTTGAGCATTTCTTCCGTATAGTAAACCAAACCATAACCAGTTGCTTCTGGACGGATCAAGCTACCACCGAAACCAAGAGGTTTACCAGTCAAGACACCAGCATCAAATTGGCGAAGGCGTTTGTATTGACCATAAAGGTATCCGATTTCACGTCCACCAACCCCGATATCACCAGCTGGAACATCAAGAGAAGGACCGATGTGTTTTTGCAATTCAGTCATGAAGCTTTGGCAGAAACGCATTACTTCAGCGTCTGTTTTTCCTTTAGGATCGAAGTCAGATCCACCTTTACCACCACCGATAGGAAGACCAGTCAAGACGTTTTTGAAGATTTGTTCGAAACCGAGGAATTTCAAGATCCCTTGGTTAACAGTTGGGTGGAAACGAAGACCACCTTTGTAAGGACCTACAGCAGAGTTGAATTGAACACGGTAACCACGGTTTACTTGGATGTTTCCTTCACGGTCAACCCAAGGAACACGGAAAGAAATTACGCGTTCAGGTTCTGTAATACGAGCCAAGATGTTTTCTTCGATGTATTCAGGATGTTTTTCAAAAACAGGTTCCAAAGTGCTGAGGAACTCTTCAACAGCTTGAAGGAATTCAGCTTCGTGGCCGTTACGAGCCTTTACAGTTTCGAAAGTGCTTTGGATATATTCTTTAGCAGTTGTCATGTTAATTCTCCTTTGTGAATGAAACGAAAACCAGCAAACCCGCTAGGGGAGTGGTTTTGAGATAGTTGACAAACAATGTCATGTTTTATTACATGGATCATTATAGCAGACTTTTTTTGGCTTGTAAAGAAAAAAGTTGAATTTTCTGAAAATTTTATCGCGACTAGGAAAGTCCGAATGTTTGGAAGAATTTTTAGCTTTGATAGTCCGGAAGCTTCCAAGTGATGGTATAATGAAAGAAGAAAATAGAGAGCATCCCGAACAATTCTGTTGGTGGTGTTTCAAAAAAGGAGTACAAGATGGTATCGACAAAAACGCAAATTGCTGGTTTTGAATTTGACAACTGCCTGATGAATGCGGCAGGTGTAGCCTGTATGACCACTGAGGAACTAGAAGAAGTGAAGAACTCAGCTGCGGGGACCTTTGTGACCAAGACAGCGACCTTAGAATTCCGTGCTGGTAATCCAGAGCCACGCTACCAAGATGTGCCGCTTGGTTCGATCAATTCAATGGGGCTACCTAACCAAGGGTTGGACTATTATTTGAATTACTTATTGGAGTTGCAAGAAACGGATCCAGACCGGACCTTCTTCTTATCTCTCGTCGGCATGTCTCCTGAAGAAACTCATACCATCTTGAAAAAGGTGCAAGATAGTGACTTTAAAGGCTTGACAGAGTTGAACCTATCTTGTCCCAATGTCCCTGGGAAACCTCAGATCGCCTATGATTTTGATACGACAGATCGGATCTTGTCTGAGGTCTTTGCCTATTTCACCAAACCTCTAGGCATCAAGTTGCCACCTTATTTTGATATCGTTCATTTTGATCAAGCAGCAGCGATCTTTAACAAATACCCGCTCAAGTTTGTCAATTGCGTCAATTCGATCGGAAATGGCCTCTACATCGAGGATGAATCCGTGGTGATTCGTCCTAAGAACGGATTTGGTGGGATTGGTGGAGAATACATCAAACCAACGGCTCTCGCCAATGTCCATGCCTTTTACCAACGTCTGAATCCAGAAATTCAGATTGTGGGGACAGGAGGTGTCTTGACCGGTCGCGATGCCTTTGAACATATCCTTTGTGGGGCTAGTATGGTGCAAATCGGCACGACGCTTCATAAAGAAGGAGTAGGAGCATTTGAACGCATCACTGCGGAGCTCAAAGCCATCATGGAAGAAAAAGGCTACCAAAGCCTGGAAGACTTCCGTGGGAAATTGCACTACATTGACTAATCTTTCGAAAAGAACTTCCTCAAGTGGAAACTTGGGGAAGTTTTTTATGAGAGTGGGACAGAAATCGGTCATTCGTTAGAATTCGATTTCGTCGTCCCACCTCCGCACAGTTGAGTAGGGCTGTAAAAGCTGATGAAATCAGCGTAGTAGAGCCCACTCAACCACTGCGTCTTGCTCGACAATCCAAAAATAATTGAGAGGCTAGGACTTTTGTCCCAACCTCATTCTGTTCCTAGTTTTAGGAATTTTCCATTTCTATAGAGAGAAAAAGGTGTACAATGGAGGTGAAAAGGAAGGTGATTTCTATGGAAGAAAGGGATGTGATTCAAGAGGCAAGAACGACGATCAGCCTTCTTCAAACAGCCTTTTTGAAAGGATGCACCCCCAGTCCAGATGCCCTTCGATTTCGAGAAAATCTAGATCAGATGTTGAAAGGCTTACGAAAGGCTAGGCGGGTAGACAATCGTCTGTTGATTGAGTTAGAAAAGTTTTATCAGACTGCCAGTCTATTGATTGGTCTGGGCGGGCTAGCATTGAACGAAGAGGCCTTTCAAGCTTGGCGAGCTTATGATCACTGGCATTACGAGGTTGTGAAGCCTCAGTTACAGGTCTATGGACCGACGGTGCTTTTGTAGTTGATGTGCCTGGTGCTTGTCCACAGATATTCAGAGGAGGTGTTGGTCATGGTAGTCCTTCATGATTTTCTACATCAGTTAATCCTATCGTTTTGGAACTTTTATTACTCGCTCTTTTTCTTATTTGAAAAATAAGAAGGACTGAATCCCTTTTACATATAGTAGAAGGGATTTTTGATGCAGAATCCTTGAAAATCTGAGGCTCTTGGATTATGATGGAGCTAATAGATGAGAAGTGTTCCTTTTAGGGAATGCGGAAAGCGAGGAAGAAAGATGGCAGAGATTTATCTAGCAGGTGGCTGTTTTTGGGGTTTAGAGGAATATTTTTCACGGATCCCCGGTGTAGAACAGACGACGGTGGGCTATGCCAATGGCCAGGTAGAAACGACCAATTACCAACTGATCAAGGAAACGGATCATGCAGAGACTGTACAAGTTATCTACGATCCAGACAAGATCACTCTACGCGCAATTCTGCTCTACTATTTCCGTGTGATCGATCCCTTGTCCGTTAACAAACAGGGAAATGATCGAGGCCGCCAATATCGGACGGGTGTCTATTATACAGACGAGGCAGATCGTGAAGTGATCGCCCAAGTGTTTGCGGAAGAAGAAAAGCAACTGGGACGCAAAATCGCGGTTGAGTTGGAACCCTTGCGCCACTATATCCTAGCTGAGGACTACCACCAAGACTACCTTAAGAAGAATCCTGGAGGCTATTGCCATATCGATGTGACAGATGCTGAGCAGCCCTTGATTGATCCAGCAGCTTATCAGAAGCCAGATCAAGAAATCCTAAAGGCGAAACTGACAGCAGAGCAGTACCAAGTCACTCAAGAAAGTGCGACGGAGCGTCCTTTCCACAATGCCTATGATCAGACCTTTGAAGAGGGCATCTATGTGGATATTACGACGGGGGAACCTCTCTTTTTTGCCAAGGATAAGTTTGCTTCTGGCTGTGGATGGCCAAGTTTCTCCCGTCCCATTGCCAAAGATGTGGTCCACTATTACCAGGATCATAGCCACGGGATGGAGCGGATCGAAGTTCGATCCCGCTCAGGCAATGCCCATCTCGGCCATGTCTTCACCGATGGACCAAAAGACCAGGGTGGTCTTCGCTATTGTATCAATTCGGCCTCTCTGCGCTTTATTCCAAAAGAAGAGATGGAGCAAGAAGGATATGGTTATTTGTTAAAAGCTTTGAGATAATAGAAAAAGCATCTTAGAAACTTTCCTTAGGTGAGTACGGACGTCAGCGAACTTCATAGAAGTTCCATGACTTAGTTTTGAACCTAAGGTTTCAAAACTCCCGTGTGCCTGAAACAATTATGTTTCAGGCACTTTTCTCACAGCGGAAAGTTTCAGTAGATGCTTGCATCAGTTGAAAATCGTGATGATGTTTTCTGCTTTGAAGAAACCATTCTTTTAATATCAAATCATTTAGAAGTTCTGTTTTGCAGAACTTTTATTCTCCTCTGGAAATTTGTGATACAATGAAGAGAAAGTATTTCAATGACAGCTCAATTTGTCGGCGGATCATTGGAGAAACTAGGTACGAAGAAGAGGTAGGAATGTTAGAGAAGTGGGAGAATGTGAAAGGAACCATCAAAACGATGGGGAAAGAGCTATCGGCGGCCTTTGACTGGGCTTTTGATCGTCTCTTTTCAAGGATCCAGCTGACCAATGAACAGTTTGTCTATGTGCTCTTGTCTGTCGTTTTTATCGTGGCCAATGCCATCTTATGGGTGCAAAAGTTCCAAGGATTTCCGATCACCGCAACGGAACGGCCAGAGGTTGTGTACAAGGCTAAGACACCGGCTGATCAGATTCCTCATACAGCTCGGATCATGGCCAATGGAGATCAGCTCTACCATGATTTGGTCTATATGAGCGCACAAAAAGAAGATGGGACCTATGATTTTCATGAAAATTATGAGTATGTCAAACCCTGGCTACAAAAGGCGGATCTGGCCTTGGGTGATTTTGAGGGAACCATTAACCCCAATTACTATTTGTCAGGTTATCCTCTCTTTAATGCGCCGAGTGAAGTTGTACCAGCCATTAAGGATGCTGGTTATGATGTCATGGATTTGGGACACAACCATATCTTGGATTCAGGTCTAGAAGGGGTCTATTCGACAGCCAAGGCCTTTGAAGATGCAGGCATCACCCCTGTCGGTGTCTACACGCATGAAAAGAGAGGTCAGGCTCCCTTGGTGATCAAGGAAGTGAATGGCATCAAGATTGCTATTCTAGCCTACGCTTATGGGTTTAATGGGATGGAAACGACCCTTACTCCAGAGGAGCAAGCAGATGTCTTGTCTGATCTGGATGAAGAACGGATGAAGGCGGAGATCCAAAAGGCGGAGCAAGAGGCCGATATCACCATTGTCATGCCTCAGATGGGAATCGAGTACCAGTTGGAGCCGACAGAAGAGCAAAAAGAGCTCTATCATAAGATGATTTCTTGGGGGGCTGATATTGTCTTTGGCGGGCATCCCCATGTTGTAGAGCCTGCTGAAGTGGTCAATAAAGATGGTCAAAACAAGCTCATCATCTACTCGATGGGGAATTTCCTGTCCAATCAGCGTCTGGAAACCATGGGGGATGTGGAGACTGCCCAATGGACAGAGCGAGGGGTATTGATGGATGTGACCATCGAAAAGGTTGGTCGCAAGACACGGATTAAGACGGCTACTGCTCATCCAACCTGGGTCAGTCGGACTCCGAAGGGCACCTATTCTCCTGAAGGCTATGACTTGTACAAGTACCAGACCTATATCTTGGAAGATTTTATCCATGGGGGCAAATACCGCGACAAGCTAGATGAGGAGACCAAGGAGAGAGTGGACACGGCTTACCGAGAAATGAAGGAACATGTTCACTTGGACTGGCCTCAGAATGGAAAGGAATAGAGCATGGAAGGAAATGTGAACTGGATTCCGCTTGGGATTCTAGGATTGATGGTGGTGATTTGGGCAACCAAATTTCTGACGGCCATCCGCCTCAAGCAAAAGCTGAAAAAAGCTTGGGATGGAGCGCCTTTCTTTCGCAAGAAAGACACGGAAGAAAGTTTGATTGACAGTCTGGCTTATCCAGCTAAGGGAAAGACGATCGATAGCCAAGTGGATGATCAGACCTGGCATGACTTGGCTTTGGACGCAGTCTTTGATCAGCTCAATTACACCCAATCGAGCCTTGGAGCAGAAGCTCTCTATCAAAAAATGCGCCTGCTGGAATTCCAGCCTCAGGATCAGCTTCATGACTTAGAAGCCTTCTTTGAAGAGCATCCCGATTTGCGGCTCAAGATCCAAGTCATTTTTAACCAACTGGGCAAGAAGAACCACAACATGGCGCGTAGCATTGTCGCAAATCCTGGCAAGCATTATGCAGGTTTGCCCCTCTATATAGCTTTGGCCTGTCTTCCAATCCTCTGTCTCTTTGCCATCCCCTTTGAGCCAGTTGGGGCGATTACCCTCTTGGTGATCAGTGTGGTCTTTAATATCGTCTTTTCAAGTTTGCGCAATTGGTCCAATAAAATCCGTCTGGACAATGTTAGCTACCTGGTCCGCATCTTTGCTTCGGCAGAACGCTTGAGCCATCTAGACTTACCACAACAAGAAGAACTCAAGCAGGCGGTCAAACCCTTTAAGAAAACGCGGATCCTTGCCAGTGTTTTGCAGAGTCCAACGGGGACTTCTGAGATGGAAATTATTCTCCTCTACCTCAATGTCCTCTTTTTACTCCCGCAGATCGCTCAGGTTTATATTTACAATCAGGTGAAGGCTCATCAAAAAGAGGCCCAGAAACTTCTGGATCTGCTAGGGGAGATGGAAGTTGCTATTAGTCTCTTGCGCCATAAGCGGGATCTAGAAGTGGTCTGTCAGCCAGTCTATACAGAGACGGGTGGGATTGAAGGTGAGACGCTCTATCATCCCTTGCTGTCCAATCCGATTGCAAATGATGTGCATTTTCAAAAAAATATGGTCATCAGTGGGGACAATGCGTCTGGGAAATCGACCTATTTGAAGACCGTCGCTATCAATGCTATTCTGGCTCAAGGGCTAGGCTTTGCCTATGGAGAAAGCTTGGCCCTGCCTTACGGTCATGTCCTAACGGCTATGGATGTGAGCGATGATATTGAAGTTGGAGATAGCTACTTTATCACCGAAAGTAAAGCTATTTTGCGTATGATTCAGCATCTGAAAAAGCCTGGTTTTCACTATTTCTTTATTGACGAGCTCTTTAAGGGGACCAATACCATCGAGCGGATCGGATCAGGCCTTGGGATTGTCCGCTGGTTGGCTGCTCAAAACTGTCTCTACATGATTTCCAGTCATGATATTGAGCTGGTCGCAGCCTCCGGTGAAGTCAATGATAATTACCATTTTGACAGTCGCTATGTGGATGGCAAGATCGTCTTTGACTACCAGATTAAGCCAGGGTCAGCTGTGACTAAGAATGCGGTCAATACCCTAGAAAGCCTTCATTATCCAGAGGAGATTACGCAAACAGCCAAGGACTTGATTGACCAGTATGAAGAGACGGGCCACTGGTCTTTGAAAGAGATTGAAAAAGAATGAAAATGAACGAAGGAGTTTGTAAATGATCGGTTTAGGGACCTTCTATAATGCCTTAGGGGTCGTATTTGGTGGACTTTTAGGATTGCTCATCGGTCAACGTTTGTCAGAAGATTTTCATGAGACCCTTCTGAAAGTGACAGGAGTTGCTGTTTTTGTCTTGGGTATCGCAGGGACCTTGGAAAAGATGCTGGTGGTGCATGGAAGTCATGTGGAAAGTCACGGCAGTATGATGTTGATTCTGAGTCTAGTGATCGGGACCATTATTGGGGAACTCTTGAAGATTGAGGAGGGCTTTGAGCGACTGGGAACCTGGCTGAAGGAAAAGACGGGCAACCAAGGCGATACCGGTTTTGTTGATGCCTTTATGACCACGGCCTTGACCATTTGTATCGGGGCTATGGCGGTGGTTGGAGCTGTCCAGGATGGCCTGACAGGCGACACCTCGACCTTGTTGGCCAAGGCGATTCTCGATATGGTTATCGTTCTGGTCTTGACCGTTTCAAAAGGAAAGGGCGCGATCTTTGCGGTGGTTCCACTCGTGATCCTTCAGGGATTGATCACGCTGTTGGCCCATTTGATCGCACCGATCATGACTCCGCAAGCCCTTTCGAATCTGTCCCTAGTTGGCTCCAGCCTCATTCTCTGTGTAGGGATCAATCTCATCTGGGGCAAACGAATCAAGGTCGCCAATCTCCTTCCAGCAGTGCTAATTGCCATTATTTGGGCTTTTGTTGGTTAAAAAATAGAAGCTAAGCAGGAGCTTCAGATTTAAGACAAAGTCATATCAAAAACTTTCCTTAAGTGAGTACGGACGTCAGCG
>NZ_KV834648.1:0-83576 GCF_001837905.1 Streptococcus sp. HMSC076C09 | reverse complement strand
ATGACTAAATTAAGATACAGAGGGCGTCTGCGGATAAAGTCAAAATAGGAAGTTTGACGCAGAATCTTTCGATTCTAGGAGAACTTATCTTTTTGACACAATCCGCAGCCCTTGTTCAATTTGTATTGAGCCCCTTCGCTCTTTAATTTCTGGGCTCAGGCTAAAACAGTTTCCCAAACTGTTTTACTCTCAATAATTCCGAGTGCCTGAAACGTATTGTTTCAGGCACTTTTCTCAAAGCGGAAAGTTTTTGTATTTTCTTGATTCATTCTAAAAATAGGAACTCATTTTTACTTACTTTTAGAATCGATTAACTTATTTTACTTTAAAATAGTTTATCTCATTCTAAAGCTAACCGGTAAGAATAGGTTAGCTTTTTTGCTTGCCTTTGTAGTCTTGTTAGAAAAATGAAGGTGCTCCGAAAAAGGGGGGTATTTTCTTTTTGCAAATACGGGAATTCATTTATGGAAAACCTGATTTTTGGTATGATAGTCGTAATTTCGAATAGGGAGGTTGGAGTCGCCATGAGTGATTTGAATCAGACAGTTGAATTTATTAAAGAAATCGAGAAATTAAAGTCAGTAACAAGGTTTAATAGAACCCTTGATGGACGGTTTGAAAATAGTGCCGAGCATTCTTGGCAGGGTGCGATCGCTGCGATGGTTCTTCAGGATTATTATCCTGAAAAATTGAATATGGAAAAGGTCATGTTTCTGTTACTGATCCATGATTTAGGTGAGATTTATGCTGGAGATACTTGGGTGTTTGATGATGAAAAAAAGCTTCATGCTCATGATAGAGAGCTCACATCTATAGAAAAAACAATGAGCTTCCTTCCAGAAGTAACATATGTGAGTATGAAAAATTCGTGGTTGGAGTTTGAAAAAGAGCAGAGTCCTGAGGCAAGATATGCAAGAGTGATTGACGCATTGGTACCACTGATCAATCACTTGGAAGTGTCAGAAGTCGATTATAATCCCGATCATATCCGTTCAGAGATGGTATTAGAAAAGAAAAAGTTCATAAAAAGTGAATCGGAAGAATTATGGAAACTGACAGAAGAGTTAATTCAGGAAAGTGTGGAAAAGGGCTTATATTCATAAGATCCCCTGGCCATCAGTAGGAACCTTCAACCCAAGAGGAAGCCACCTGTTTTCACGGGTGGTTTTGACTGGCTTGATCTGTGGTATAATGGAACCAGATAATTTACACCCTTTGAAAGGGAAAAGGTTAGATTGTATGATTAAGTTGATTGCAACAGATATGGATGGAACCTTATTAGATGAGCGAGGAGAGGTAGATCTTCCGCGCCTGGAAAGGCTATTGGACCACTTGGATCAAAAAGGGATTCGCTTTGTCATTGCGACGGGAAATGAAATCCATCGCATGCGCCAGCTCTTGGGTCCTTTGGTCAAACGGGTGACTCTAGTCGTCGCCAACGGAGCTCGGATTTTTGAGGATGACCAGATGATTCTAGGAAAATTCTGGGATCGAGAACTAGTAGAGGCGGTTCTTGCTTATTTTAAGGGGCGGGAAATTTCAGACCAGCTGGTTGTGTCAGCTGTCAATGGTGGCTTTGTCAAGGAAGGAACGGTCTTTACAGAAGTTGAGAAATTCATGCAGCCAGAAGTGATTGAAGCCTTGTACAAGCGGATGAAGTTTGTTCCGGAATTGACAGCAGATCTATTTGATCAGGTGCTTAAAATGAGCTTGGTGGTAGGCTTGGATCGTCTTGATCAAGTGAGCCAGGAAGTCCAACAAGCTTTTGGAGATCAGCTGATGGCGGTTTCGAGCGGTTTTGGCAGCATGGATCTCTTACAAGCTGGCATTCACAAGGCTTGGGGACTGGCTCAATTAATGGAGATGTGGCAGCTTAACGCCAGCCAGGTCATGGCCTTTGGTGATAGTGGAAACGACATCGAAATGCTTGAAATGGCAGGTCACTCCTATGCTGTAGCCAATGCAGAAGAAGCTGTCAAAGCTGTTGCCAAACACCTAGCACCGAGCCATCAAGAAGGTGGTGTCTACCAGGTGATCGAAGAGTATCTAGGATTGACCCCCTGGGAACAAGTGAAGGGAGAGAAATAGATGGCGGTACAACTGTTAGAAGACTGGCTCTTAAAGGAGCAGGAGAAAATCATAACAACCTATCGGGAACTCAATCAAGCCCCTCTGAAGGAGCCTGGTTTGATCTTTATCGGAGACTCCATCGTAGAGTATTTTCCCATTCATGAACTATTACAAAGTCCCAAACACATGGTCAATCGAGGAGTGCGAGGCTATAAGACGGATCTCCTTCGTGAGCATCTAGACGCCCATGTCTTTGGAACGGCGGTGGATCAGATCTTTCTCTTGATCGGGACCAATGATATCGGAAAAGAAATTCCTCAAAAGGAAACCTTAGACAATGTAGAAGCGGTCTTACAAGCAATTATGCGGGACTTTCCGCTGACCCACATCAACCTGATCTCGGTTCTACCGGTGAGTCGAGATGAGCGCTACAAACAAAAGGTCTATGTGCGGACCAATGAAAAAATTCAGGCCCTCAACCAGGCCTATCGCGAATTGGCCCAGGCCTACCACCAGGTCAGCTATATTGATGTGTATTCGTCTTTATTGGATGAAAAGGGGCAGTTGGCAGAAGCCTATACGACGGATGGCCTCCATTTAAGTGTGGCTGGTTACCGAGTTCTAGCCCAAGCTCTGCAGGAGACGTTATAGAGAAAACGTCTGTAGCAGGCAACTAGCGTTAACAGTAAAAGCCATGATTTACATGGTTTTTGGCTTGTAAATAATTAGAGTTCACCCAATTTTTTATACATACAAATAAGCGGGCTTCATGACAAAGCTCGCTTTTTCTGTTATGAAAGAAATAACTTATTTTCTAGTTTTTAGATAAATCATCTCTCCAAATATCCTTGACGGTCACATCCCCCCAATTCTTTGGGCTGAAGCGACTAGAGTAGATGGAAGTCCAATCTTTCAGGACTTTATTGCGGAGGACATCATCTTCTTCCTTGCGAATGCCTTCAATAGTCTTTCCATGCTCTGCCAGAAAGGCTTCCACTTGAGACTGTTGATAATATCTCACGCTATTCTCATCCTGATACCACATATAGCGTTCTATTTTTTTATTATGTGACTTTCAGTCCGTCTCGCTCCGTTAGGTGCGAGACAAAAAAACCACCCGCTATGCGGGTGCGCATCGAAGGTTATACCAAAAAAACTCCAAACGCGATACAATTAAGGTGTTCAAGCCAATTGTAAAGCGAAAGGAGAAAAATATGGCTCAAAAAGCACATAGTTTATCACACACAAAATGGATGTGTAAATATCACATTGTGTTCACCCCTAAGTATAGACGAAAAGTGATCTATAATCAATATCGAAGTAGTTTGGGAGAAATATTCCATAGATTATGTAGTTATAAAGGTGTTGAGATTATCGAAGGCCATTTAATGCCAGATCATGTACATATGTTGGTAAGCATTCCACCTAGAATAAGTGTTGCAAGTTTCATGGGATATTTAAAAGGTAAAAGTGCACTAATGATGTTCGATAAACACGCCAATCTGAAATATAAGTTTGGGAATCGACATTTTTGGGCAGAGGGATATTATGTGAGTACAGTTGGCCTCAATGAAGCCACAATAAAGAAATACATTCAGGAACAAGAGCGAAAAGATATTGCTTTAGATAAGTTGAGTGTTAAGGAATATGAAGATCCCTTTAGGGATAGTGGCAAGTAGTACATATGCCTCTTTGAGAGGCTTGTGACGAGTCAAATGCAATAAGGCTTGAACAAAGTGAAAGCCAGCGTCTTTAGGCGCTGGCTAGTTATCTGGGCTTATAGCCCTGGTACAAACCACCCGTTTGACGGGTGGTCATGATTTGTTACACTATATGTATAACTTACATTTATTGTATTTTTTGTCTCAGGGAGTTTTATTCTCATAAAAATAAAAACTTCAGGTGCTCTATAATTCGAAAAATAAAATTGATAACCTAATTTCCCAATGTTTCTAGGCAAGGATGATGCTGTGTATTCAACACTATGTTTATAAACATCTTTTGAATCATTATCCGTAATATGGATATCATTTAAATTATTAAACACACTTTTACGCCATAAAAATTCAATATTCTGGTAATCACTCTTCTCATAATATATTTCATCAAAAATATTATGTATTCGCTGATGCTTATAGTACTGAAAACCACCAAAAGATAAACACAAGGCTATAAAAATTGAAATAAGTAGTAGTCTTTTTTTCATCCTTCTTCTCACACGCATCCATTCTTCTGTCAATTTACAGTTTTTTCAAGTTTACCGATCCACCACTCGCGCTTTAAAGTGGGCTGGCTTATCCTCTACATTGGTGATTGCGAATCTCCACGTTTTCCGAAAGCACCATAAATTCTCCAACCTAAAAGAAAGAGAATTACAGCTAGCGAACAGAACACTATTTGATGGAACAAATGTTCTAGAACAGTTTTTTTCATTTGTTCTACAACTGCATATAATCGCTTTTTAGCTTTCTCCGAACGTTGTTCCCAAACGGTCACTGAAGAACCTGTGCTACTTTCAATCACAGCTTGATTCTCAGCTGCTAATTTCAAATATCTCCCAGCATGACGAAGCCGTTTCTCTCCATTCAACCAACTAATTTCAACACGCTTGTCTCCTTGTAATCGATTATTATAACTGATGGATACCGCCTTATTCTCAGGGGAAATCTTACTTTCAATTTGACTATAGTCGTCCACCACATAGATAAGGCCGATGTTATGTCCATTTTCTTTCGATGTTACTAAATGAATATGCTCATCAAGAGCATGCCAATCCTGATCACTTTTATCTTGAATCCATTGAACCATACTGCTGTTCACATCCATCTTAGAAAATGAAATATATTGGTAGATCGGCTTCAAAATGAACAATAAAAAATAAACAAGCAAAACGAGTGAACAAAAGATAAATTTGTTTTTATTTTTCATTTACTTCTCCTCAATAAGATCATTTTTATCATGAATAATACTTAATAAGAAACGATTAAAAGTATACATTGGATCTCTTCCCCAATGTTCATATACTTCTGGATTTTCTTTAATTTTTGACTCAAGTGTTAACCATTTATCTTGTAAATGTAAAATTCCTTCATCATAATTCCCATTTCCTAAATTAACAACAAATTCGCGTGCTCTTGATTTAGTCTGCGACTCTACCTCATCATAATATTCACTTACAGTTTCAACGTAATCTCTGTTGTTTTTTATTCTATAATAAATATTCACTGCATCAAGATCAGCTTTATAATCGTCATTTCCCATACTTGGAGGAGCTCCGTTAGCACCTGCCACATCACCAAGATAACCTGCTCTCTCATTTAATATTCCGAATATAGTATCTGCTACTTCTTCCATTGGAGATTCATTAAAATAAGTGGAAATAACCGCATTTTGATGAGTATAATCGGCTTTACCACCAAATCTATCTAACATTTCTTCCAGTTGTTCTTTTTGTTGAGTATCTAATTCGTTAAAACTACTTATACCAAATATTGCATCTGCTGCTATGTTTAGTTTTTCTTCAACAATTTCTTTTGAATCACTTTCCTTTATTGCAACTAATCCCGAATACTTATGTTGATTCACTAACGCTTTTTTTATTAAATCAATTTTAGGATCTTTAAAACCAAGGTTATTCATCTCTTTTACAAAGTGTTCTTCTGCTTTTTGTGATGGTAATCCTGCAGTATAATACCATGAAATTCCTGAATAGGAGATTTCAGCCATTAACCGAATAAATTCTATGTTGGCTTTTTTTGCTCCATATTTATTTCTTAATTTTTCATACAAATCATATATTATTTTTGATTCAGTCTCATTAAAACCATAAGCAACTTGTAGAGTATTTATAAATCGTCCTTCTGAAAAAGATAAACTCTTATCAATTGGATTTAAGTCATGATTCTTAAGTGTAGTATTCTTCATTTTATCAAACCAAGTCATGTCTACACCGTCTACATAATAGTTACCATTATTATCGACAATAATCTTACTTAGCTGTGTGGCTCCCTGGATTGCTAAGGATAAAACTTGTAGGCTATCACTGAAATATTGAGAAACCTGCAACACAAACCATTCTAACTTCTCAATTTTGTCTTTCAGTTCGTCAATCCCCATCTGTAATTGGTATTCCAACTCATGTAAGGCATTATTTTTTGAGATATGATTTCCCAAATTTCCAGTTCCTAAAGCACCTATTATACTCCGAAGTTTTTCGTTTTCCCTTATCTGTGTCTTTACTTCTGCTAACTGTTTTTCTCTTGTTTCTTTCTGAGTTTTCAAATCATCTAAATCTAACTCGCCAAATCCTGAAATGACGGCATCTGCACTCTTATATGAGGACAACTCTGTCTGAATGTCATCTATAGCTGATTGAAGTTTTTTTATTGATGGAATGATGATCTCTGAAAATAGATTTTTCCCTGCAGTGTATGCTGCACCCTGTAATTTACCTGATTCAAGGACAGAAATTAAATGATCACTACCACTAGAGAGTCTATCTGTTATTTCATTTGCAATCTCAATATTACTATTCATTGCCTCAATCAATGAACTTGACTCTGAAGAACTATACTTTATTCCCATGGTAGACTATTCCTTTCATGTATTAACTTTTCTTTTTTCATGTCTATATCTTTTAATAATTTCTTTGCTTCATAATCAAAGCCGTCAAGCTGATTATTCCCATATTGTTCAACTTTCAGTTCTAGCTCTCTCGTTTCTTGGATGAATCTTTGGTTTTGTAGATTTACTGATAATCTTTGTTCTGCATTAATAGAAATGTTTCTAAATTGCTCTATAAAATTCTCCAAAGATTGTTCACGACGTTTTTTCAAATTACGAAGTTCATCTTCTTCATGTTCGAGTTGAACTATTTGGTGAAATAGTCTATCTCTCTCTTTTTCATTAATGTCTTGTTTCACTAGACTTAACTCCTCCAACGTTGAGCCTGCTCAATATCTCTTTTTTCCATTGTTTCAGCAATTTGAGGAAATTTATTGGCCTGAATTAAAACAGCTTCGCTAAACTTTCCAACTGCTTCAAGCATTTGATTGGTCACTTCCTTACCATTTTCCATCCCTGTAATACCAGAAGAATAACTAAACTCTACTTGTTTGTTGTCTTTCTGAGATACATCTAAACCAAGTAATTCACCAATAGCAGCCTGAGCTTCTATTGGACTGGACTTAATTTGAACTTTATCCATAATACGTTCCTCCTCTACAATTCATTTTAGGTTCTATCTTATCATACTTTTTAGGAAAAGACATTTAAATTCCATGTAGAAGAGATACGAATGATATATCAAAAAGCTCAATCAGACAAATCTTCAAAGGAAGATTTGTTTTTTTTAAAATCTTTTGGTTGACAAATGTAAATCTTAGGAGTAAAATAGCATCATAAGATTTACAAATGTAGATTTAGAAAGGAGAAGCCATGCAAATTTCCAATGCGGAATGGCGCATCATGAAAATTATCTGGATGGAAGGCAAGCAGACCAGCAGGGATTTGATCGCCGTCTTGTCCGAGCGCTTTGACTGGTCCAAGTCGACCATCAAGACCCTCTTGACGCGCTTGGTTGAAAAGGGCTGTCTGACCAGAGAAAAATCTGGCAAAGCCTTTGTCTACTCGGCTTTGTTGAAGCAGGACCAGAGTTTAGACTTGGTGGTTGAGGAGGTGAAAGACAAGGTTTGCTCAAAAAGAATTGTCCAGGTGCTTGAAAACTTGATTCAGGAGAGTGACTTTACGCTTGCAGATCTTAATCAGCTGCAGCAGGTCCTGGAAGAAAAGAAAGCAGAGGCTGTCGCAACAGTCCGCTGCAATTGTATGTAATAGAAAGAAGGAAATTCCATGTTTGGATTGTTAATTAGTATTGTTTGTTTACTTTTGGTTGCTTTTATTGCTTGGTGGTTCTTTGCAGAGCATGAAAAGGTAAGCGGCCACGCTCGTCAGAAATCAGGTTATCAAGAAATTGAAGTCGAAGTCATGGGGGGCTATTCGCCTGAAACCATTGTCCTGAAAAAAAATGTTCCAGCCCGGATCATCTTTAATCGCAAGGATCCATCTTCATGTCTGGCTCAAGTGATCTTTCCAGATTTTGGCGTTCATGAAGATTTGCCTTTAGGTGAAAAACATGTCATTGAAATTACGCCAGAAAAAGCGGGCGAATATGGGTATTCATGTGGAATGAACATGATGCATGGTCAAATGATTGTGGAATAAAGGAGTAGGTATGGCAGAAAAACAAAAAGCAGTTGTGGAAAACGGAGTGCAAAAGATCCGTATTACAGCAGAAAAGGGCTATAGTCCCAAAGAATTTCAACTTCAAAAAGGGATCCCTGCTGAAATCACCTTCCATCGGGTCAATCCTTCCGGCTGTTACAAGGAAATTTTGTTTGAAGATCAGGGGATTTTAGAGCCTTTGGAAGTCGGTGTGGATAAGGTGATATCCTTTACCCCGACAGAAACAGGGGACTTCGAGTTTTCATGTGGAATGAAGATGCAAAAGGGTTCCTACACGGTTGTGGAAAAACGCCGTCGTGTCTTAGGTTTACTGGGTCGCTTTTGGATTACTAGTATCTTTACTCTTCCTTTATTGATCTTGATGATCGGGATGATGGCAGGATTTGTATCCCATTCAGTCAGTCACTGGGGGACTTTTCTAGCGACAACACCGATCATGTTGGTAGCAGGAGTTCCTTTTATCAAGAGTGCCTGGGCCTCATTTAAGAAGCACCATTCCAATATGGATACCTTGGTAGCTCTTGGAACCCTGGTAGCCTATGTCTATAGTGTATTTGCCCTTTTTACTGGTCAGCCAGTATACTTTGAGGCTGCGGGTTTTATCATCTTCTTTATCCTCTTAGGACAAGTCTTTGAGGAACGGATGCGTAACAATGCCTCCGAGGCTGTGGAAAAGTTGTTGGATTTGCAGGCAAAAACGGCTCAAGTTCTCCGTGATGGGAACTATGTCGAGGTGGCGGCAGAAGATATCCAAATTGATGACTTGATTCGGGTCCGTCCTGGGGAAAAGATTGCGGTTGATGGGACGATTGTAGAAGGAAGTACGACCATTGATGAGTCGATGGTGACAGGTGAAAGCTTGCCTGTGGAAAAATCAGTTGGTGATGCAGTTATCGGCTCCACTATCAACAGCAATGGGACCATTCTCTTTAAGGCTGAAAAAGTCGGTAGTGAGACCCTCTTATCTCAAATTGTGGACTTTGTCAAAATGGCCCAATCCAGTCGTGCTCCCATTCAAGATTTGACGGATAAGATTTCAGGTATCTTTGTTCCAGTGGTGACGATTTTGGCCATTGCGACTTTCTGGGTTTGGTCCGTGCTTCTGGGCGCGTCGCTTCAAGAGGCCATGCTCTATGCAGTCTCTGTCCTCATTATTGCCTGTCCTTGTGCCCTTGGTTTAGCAACCCCAACAGCCCTCATGGTCGGAACCGGCCGTAGTGCCAAGATGGGGGTTCTGATTAAAAATGGAACAGTTCTTCAAGAAGTGCAAAAGATTCAAACCGTTGTGTTTGATAAGACAGGGACTATTACCATTGGCCAACCACTTGTAACCGATGTTGTAGGAGATGAAGCGCGTGTCTTGACACTGGCTGCTAGTCTTGAAACTTTTTCAGAACATCCACTAGCCCAAGCGGTGTTATCCCAAGCAGAAGAAAAAGGTTTGGTGTTATCCCCTGTGGAAAACTTCCAAGCGATTGAAGGAAAAGGGGTCCAAGGTCAGATCGACCAGCAGTTGGTGACCTTGGGAAATGGCAAACTTCATGACGGGACAGCGATGGATCCGGAGCTTGAAAAACGGATGGTAGAGTTGCAAGAGCAGGCCAAAACAGTGATCAGTTTGTCTGTGGATGGGCAAGTGATTGGCTTGATTGCCATTCAAGATGCTCCGAAGGCCAGCTCAAAAGAAGCGATCAAAAAGCTCAAAGAACGGGGCTTGAAAACGGTCATGTTAACGGGGGATAATGAACGGGTGGCCCAAGCTATTGCTAAGCAAGTGGGAATTGACACCGTCATTGCTGATGTCCTTCCTCAAGAAAAAGCTAGCGCCATCCAAAAACTGCAAGAAACTAGCAAGGTCGCCTTTGTTGGAGATGGGATCAATGATGCTCCAGCTCTCTCGATCGCGGATGTGGGGATCGCTATGGGATCTGGAACGGATATTGCGATCGAGTCCGGTGGCATCGTGCTCACGCAAAATGATTTGCTTGGCGTTGTGCGCGCCTTTGACATGAGTCAAAAGACCTTCCGCAGGATCTTACTCAATCTCTTCTGGGCCTCTATCTACAATATCCTTGGGATTCCAATTGCTGCTGGAGTCTTTGTAGGACTGGGATTGACCCTCAATCCAGAACTAGCAGGTCTTGCTATGGCCCTTAGTTCTTTGTCTGTTTTGACTAGCTCGCTGCTTCTCAATGTTGCGAAAATTGATTAATGGGAACAAAAAGTGATACAGAATTTTGTATCACTTTTTGTTCGATTTCCTACAGCTACAAGTCTTAGAGGTGCATGTAAATTATAATAAAATATCCTATTCTACTATAGTTTGTGAAATTTTCTCAAAAAAGAGCATCTGTTATGTAATAGGGATTGAGCATCTCTGAGCAGATTCTTATACATGTGCATCTCTTTGTGATAAATTAATACTGTAATCGTTTTGTAAATCGTTTTCATGAGAAATGTCAGAAAAAACTCATTTTCAAAACGAAACCTGATCGCAAAGATGAAGTAGAAGCGCTATGCTACATTTTTAAAGGATCAAAATAGATTTAAAGGAGAGTTAGAATGACTCAAGGGAAAATTACTGCATCTGCAGCAATGCTTAACGTATTGAAAACATGGGGCGTAGATACCATCTACGGGATCCCATCAGGAACACTCAGCTCATTGATGGACGCTTTGGCTGAAGACAAAGATATCCGATTCTTGCAAGTTCGCCACGAAGAAACAGGTGCTCTTGCAGCGGTTATGCAAGCTAAATTTGGCGGTTCTATCGGTGTTGCAGTTGGTTCAGGTGGACCTGGTGCAACTCACTTGATCAACGGTGTTTACGATGCAGCTATGGATAACACTCCATTCCTTGCTATCCTTGGATCACGTCCAGTTAACGAATTGAACATGGATGCCTTCCAAGAGCTTAACCAAAACCCAATGTACAATGGTATCGCTGTTTACAACAAACGTGTAGCTTACGCAGAGCAATTGCCAAAAGTGATTGATGAAGCTTGCCGTGCTGCCGTTTCTAAAAAAGGTCCAGCTGTCGTTGAAATTCCAGTAAACTTTGGTTTCCAAGAAATCGACGAAAACTCATACTACGGTTCAGGTTCATACGAGCGTTCATTCATCGCTCCTGCTTTGAACGAAGTTGAAATCGACAAAGCTGTTGAAATTTTGAACAACGCTGAACGTCCAGTTATCTACGCTGGTTACGGTGGTGTTAAAGCTGGTGAAGTAATCACTGAATTGTCACGTAAAATCAAAGCACCAATCATCACAACTGGTAAAAACTTCGAAGCGTTCGAATGGAACTACGAAGGTTTGACAGGTTCTGCTTACCGTGTTGGTTGGAAACCAGCTAACGAAGTGGTCTTTGAAGCAGACACAGTTCTTTTCCTTGGTTCAAACTTCCCATTTGCTGAAGTTTACGAAGCATTCAAAAACACTGAAAAATTCATCCAAGTGGATATCGACCCTTACAAACTTGGTAAACGTCACGCCCTTGACGCTTCAATCCTTGGTGATGCAGGTCAAGCAGCTAAAGCTATCCTTGATAAAGTAAACCCAGTTGAGTCTACTCCATGGTGGCGTGCAAACGTGAAGAACAACCAAAACTGGCGCGATTACATGAACAAACTCGAAGGTAAAACTGAGGGTGAATTGCAATTGTATCAAGTTTACAATGCAATCAACAAACATGCTGATCAAGACGCTATCTACTCAATCGACGTAGGTGATACTACTCAAACATCTACTCGTCACCTTCACATGACACCTAAGAACATGTGGCGTACATCTCCACTCTTTGCGACAATGGGTATTGCCCTTCCTGGTGGTATCGCTGCTAAGAAAGACAATCCAGATCGCCAAGTATGGAACATCATGGGTGACGGTGCATTCAACATGTGCTACCCAGACGTTATCACAAACGTTCAATACGACCTTCCAGTTATCAACGTTGTCTTCTCAAATGGTAAATATGCCTTCATCAAGGACAAATACGAAGACACAAACAAACACTTGTTTGGTTGTGACTTCCCTAATGCTGACTATGCGAAAATCGCTGAAGCGCAAGGTGCTGTAGGATTCACTGTAAACCGTATCGAAGATATCGATGCAGTCGTTGCAGAAGCTGTTAAATTGAACAAAGAAGGTAAGACAGTTGTGATCGATGCCCGCATCACACAACACCGTCCACTTCCAGTAGAAGTACTTGAGTTGGATCCAAAACAACACTCAGAAGAAGCAATCAAAGCCTTCAAGGAAAAATACGAAGCTGAAGAGCTTGTACCATTCCGTCTCTTCTTGGAAGAAGAAGGGTTGCAATCACGCGTAATCAAATAATTCCTCTCGTCGAAAATCAAAAGTAAACATTGTAGATTTTATGCATTGATTTTCTTAGAGAGAAACTTAAAAGATCGGAGCAATCCGGTCTTTTTATGGAGGATAGTAAATGAATTTAAATCAGTTAGATATCATCGTTTCAAATATTCCCCAGGTCTGTGCTGACTTGGAGCATATTTTGGATAAAAAAGCCGATTATGTTGACGACAGTTTTGCTCAGTTCACGATTGGCAGTCACTGTCTCATGTTGTCTCAAAATCATTTGGTTCCTTTGGAAAACTTTCAGTCAGGAATCATTCTTCATATCGAGGTTGAGGATGTAGACCAGAACTACAAACGGTTGAAAGAGCTTGGTATCCAAGTTTTAAACGGTCCAGTTGTAACCGATTGGGGAACCGAAAGCCTGCTAGTTGAAGGCCCAGCTGGTTTAGTGATTGATTTTTATCGTATGAAATAGGTAATTCTATTATCAAAAAATTTAAACGTTCTTGGAGTGGAACTTAAAAAGATCGGAGCCATCCGGTCTTTTTATGTTCCCAAGTGTCGGAGTTACCTTAGAATAGTATCAGTTTTTCATAGGATCTTGTAGGATTTTTTGGAAAGAGAAAGGTATAATAGAACTATCAAATCAAGTGAGGTAGAGAGATGACCGACAAACTTCAATTTCCAGATGGTTTCCTTTGGGGTGGTGCGACGGCTGCTAACCAGTGTGAGGGAGCTTATAATGAAGACGGCCGTGGCTTGGCCAATGTGGATGTGGTGCCGATTGGGCCTGATCGGCACGCCATTATTACAGGTCAGAAAAAGATGTTCGATTTTGAAGAGGGCTATTTTTATCCGGCTAAGGATGGCATTGATATGTACCATCGCTACAAGGAAGACATTGCGCTCTTTGGGGAAATGGGCTTTAAAACCTATCGTTTGTCCATTGCCTGGTCTCGGATCTTTCCTAAAGGAGATGAACTAGAGCCGAATGAAGCAGGTCTACAGTTCTATGAAGACCTCTTTAAGGAGTGCCATAAGTATGGCATTGAACCCTTGGTGACCATTACCCACTTTGACTGTCCCATGCATTTGATTACTGAGTATGGAGGTTGGCGTAGTCGCAAGATGTTGGAATGTTATGAACGTCTCTGCCGGACCCTCTTCACTCGCTACAAGGGCTTGGTCAAATACTGGCTAACCTTTAATGAGATCAATATGATCCTCCATGCGCCTTTTATGGGAGCGGGTCTCTGCTTTGAAGAAGGGGAGAATGAGGAGCAAATCAAATACCAGGCGGCTCACCATGAGTTGGTCGCTTCAGCCATTGCCACCAAGCTAGCCCATGAGATTGATCCTAACAATAAGGTCGGCTGTATGCTAGCAGCAGGGCAAAACTATCCGCATACCTGTGCTCCACGAGATGTCTGGGCTGGTCTAGAAGAAGACCGCAAGAACTATTTCTTCATCGATGTGCAGGCGCGTGGGGAATACCCTAACTATGCCAAGAAAGAGTGGGAGCGTCAGGGAATCACGGTCGAGATGACGGAGCAGGACCTGCAATTGTTGAAAGACCATACGGTGGACTTTATTTCCTTCTCCTACTATGCCAGTCGGGTCGCTTCTGGGGATCCAGCTGAAAGGGAGAAAACAGCGGGCAATATCTTTGCCTCTCTGAAGAATCCCTACCTAGAAAGCTCAGAATGGGGTTGGCAGATTGACCCTCTTGGTCTCCGCATTACCCTCAACACCATCTGGGATCGTTATCAAAAGCCTATGTTTATTGTAGAAAATGGACTAGGCGCCGTTGATACCCCAAATGAAGCCGGGGAGATTGAGGATGACTACCGGATTGACTACCTGGCTGCCCATGTCAAGGCCATGCGAGATGCCATTAACGAAGATGGTGTTGTCCTCTGGGGATATACGACTTGGGGCTGTATTGACCTGGTCTCTGCCGGGACTGGAGAAATGAAGAAGCGCTACGGCTTTATCTATGTCGATCGGGACAATGAAGGGAAAGGAACCCTAGCCCGTTCGCGCAAGAAATCCTTCTATTGGTACAAAGAAGTCATTGCGACCAATGGGGCTTCTGTTAAATAAAAGTTTTCGGTACTTGCTCGCCAACTCTCTCCTATAAACGAAAAAGCTTAGAATCCCACTCACAAGCTGGGGTCCTAAGCTTTTTGTATGTAGTTTAGCTAAATCGTTACGGATTTACTGGTCGTAATCTAAGACGTTGTTCTCGATGACAAACTTAGATTCAGCGGAAATGTTGGCTTCTCCTAGTTGCAACTGAGAACTTCCGTCTGGTTTCATGATGTGCCACTGACCGTCCTTGTGGGCAAAGATAGCCTGAAATGTGACGTTATCACTCTTGTTTCGAATAGGTAGAACAAATGCTTGATCAGTATTCTCTAAGAGAATCTCTTCTTTTTTTTCAAAGTTATAGATATAAAACTGCCCAGTTCTTTGTCCCAAACCATGAAGTTCATCGGCTTTTTGACAATTCTCAAACTTATTCCGAACAAGGGATTCATTATAAATCTTGTTGAAGGTTTCGTTCCGTTTCTTCGTTTCTTCCTCGTCTAGTGTTTTCTGAAACTCTGCAACCTTATTAGTCGTTTGAATGGTTTGTCTGTTTTGCTCCCTGATTTGCTGGCGGTGGATAACTCGCATCATTCTTGCAGCAACGCCCAGGATGACGAGGATGGATACAAGGCTGATTTTAGTTTTGGCGTTATTTTTCATAGATGATTCTCCCTATTCTATCATTGGTCCTATTATACCCTTTGAAAGAAAGGATAGTCAAGTTCATCTTGTGATGACCTAACATGCAGATTTGCAGGGGTACTATAGGATTTTATCAGATTTTCATTGACGAAGGTCCCTTTATTTGATAGGCTAGAGGAATAGAAATGATTTGGAGTTCAAAGGAAAAAGGAGTGAGGCAAGTGGCACGGGTTTTATTAATCGAGGATAATAATGATATCCAAGAAATTTTATACAGTCTCTTAGGTGAAGAACATGAGGTCCTTCAGGCTTTTTCAGGTACAGAAGGGCTGCGGGTCTTCCAGCAAGAAGCCATTGATTTGGTCCTTCTCGATATCATGCTTCCTGGGAAAAATGGGGATCAGGTCCTGGAGGAGATCCGTTTGCAGGGTCAGGTGCCAGTCATCATGATGACCGCTCTTGGAGACAAACACCTCATTAGCCAGTATCTCCTTGCAGGTGCTAATGATTATATCGTCAAGCCCTTTAATCTGGACGAAGTGGCAGCTCGGGTAACGGTGCAGCTGAGAAATAACAACACTCCGGCACAGGAATCTCCATCATCGAAAAAGCTGACTTTTAAAAATCTGGTCCTGAACCCAGAAACCTTTGAATTGGAGTCTGGCGAACAGACGCTTCGCTTGGGAAAAAAAGAATTTCAAATTTTTGAGACCTTACTGGCGCATCCAAAGAAGATTTTTACCAAGGAAGAATTGTATGAAGCGGTCTGGGAAGAAGTTTATCTGCCTGGAGATAATACGCTCAATGCCCAGTTGAGCAACCTCCGAAAGAAAATTGCTCAGCTCGATCCTAATGAGGACTATATTGAAACCGTCTGGGGCTTGGGAGTTCGCCTGAAAGGAGACAAGTAATGTGGGGATTGGTTCTAGTTCTAGTCGTCCTTGTCCTTCTATTTGGACTGGGTTACCTTCGCCTACTCTCTGCTCTCAAAGATTTGCAGGAGCAAATTCGAAAGAAGCTCCAAAATGGGAGTGGGGTACGGTTGACCTCTCAGGTTTCAAAAAAAGAATTGGTCGCCTTGACCAAGCAGGTCAGTGATCTCTTTGATCAGATCGAGCGGACCAATCGGATTGCCTTTCAAGAGAAAAAAACCTTGGATATGGCCATCAGTAATATTGCTCACGATATTCGGACACCTTTGACCATTGCGTCGGGCTATACCCAACAAATCATCAAAGGAGGGACGCAAGAAGAGGAAAAGCTGAAGAAAATTGCTTCCAATCTTCAAGTCGTCTCAAAACGCTTGGAATCTCTCTTGGAGTACAGACGCTTGATGGAGGGAGCTATTCAACCTCGGATTTCAGAGGTCAATCTCAGCCAAGTCCTAACTCAGCAGTTATTCCAGTATTACGATAGCTTGTCTGAGGCGGGGATTGCCTTAGAGGTAGAGCTAGAAGAGCATCTTCATTATGCTACGGATCCAGAGCTCTGGGAGCGCCTCTTGCAAAATATGCTCAGTAATGTCCTCAAGCATGGGAAGGATCAGGCGCGTTTAACCTTAATGTCGGACGCGGACACGATTCGGGTCGAGCTACGCAATATTGTGCAACAACCGATCCAGCACTTAGATCAATTAGCTAGTCGCTTCTATTCTGAAAATCTGTCGGATACAGAAGAGTCTTCCGGCTTAGGCCTTTACATCATTCAAAATTTTGTAGAGATCTTAGGGGGAGACTTGCAACTGGCAACGGAGGCAGACTGGTTTATCTTGACCATTACACTAAGAAAAAAGGCTTGAGCACTGCTCAAGTCTTTTTGTTATAAATCTTTGTGTTTAAAAGTAGCCAGTCCTAGGAAGCCGAAAACAAGGATGAATCCAAGGGCGATCGAGAGGGTGTTGGTTGTTGCTGTTGTGCTCTGTACCATGGAATATTGGAATTCCAAGTTTAGATAGTGGAGAATATCAATATCTTTAAGGAAGAGCGCAGGAAGGCTTAAGAGGATATTTCCAATGAAGTAGCCAACGAAGGCCAAGGTGATGGATTGGCTGGCATAAAGAAGGAAGGAAATGATGCTGACCCAAGCCAAGGTGGAAAGGAACTGAATCAGCACGGTCAGTCCAAAATGAGCAAGGAAGTGCTCTGGCATGGTGCCAAGTCCATTGTAGAGCGTCGCGATCAAGAAGACGAGACCATAAGAAACAAGAAATTGGAAGAGAGCAATGGTCAGAACAACGGCGCTTTTGGCAAAGTAGTAACTGGTGCGAGAAACGCCATAGGCCAGACTATTCTTGTATAAGTTTTGCGTTAAGTCTGTTCCCAGGACCAAGGTGATGACAATAATGGTAAAGAGGATAGTCACACTGATGCTGGAAGAGTAGTTGGTCAAGGCTTTAAAGCCCGTCCAAACTTCGGTTGCTTGGGGTAATTTGGATTCCGTATTGACGCCGACGTGGCCGGTAGCTCCAAAGATGACTCCAGACAGGATGTTGAGAACGAGGATGGCTTCTGTAATCCAAAAACCTTTAGAGCGAAAAAGTCTGTAAAAATCTGCTTGAATGGTATGCAACATGATAAATCTCCTAAATGAAATATGTGGGATAAGTAATGCAAGACGGTGGGTTGACTAGTCTACCAAGTCCGTAAAGAATTTTTCCAGATCTTGGCGGGCATAGTAGATTTCATCCACGTCAATATCTGCTTGAACGAGGGCTTTGACAATGACTTTAATATCGTGAGTCTGGCCGAAGATATGGATTTCTCCATCCTTATCGATGACCTTGATACGGTGATGGAGTTGATCCTGGATCAGTTGACTGGCAAGGGCTAGCTGGCTAGTCTTGAGGATGATGTAATCTTCTCCTTGTTCTTCGAATTCAGCCTTGCTAATTTCTTTAATCAGGCGTCCTTGGTCGACAATACCAAAACGATTGGCAACCAGATAAAGTTCGGACAGGATGTGACTGGAAATGAGGATGGTCATACCGAGTTCATCGTTGAGGCGCTTGATCATCTGACGGAATTCCTTGATTCCGACTGGATCGAGACCATTGATGGGTTCGTCCAAAATAAGGAAATCTGGCTTAGCAATGAGCGCAATCGCAATCCCCAACCGTTGTTTCATCCCTAGCGAAAAATCACGGAATTTCTTCTTACCCGTATTATTCAGGCCGACATAGTTCAGGGTTTCTTTGATGACCTGGTCGGGATTGGGGATATGGCGAGCCTTGCAATAATAGACCAGGTTTTGATAAGCGGTCATATGCTTGTGGGCCACGGGACTCTCGATGACGGATCCGACCCGTTTCAGGGCTTGCGTCCACTGGGAGCGATTTGTAGAAGAAAAGAGAGAGACGCTTCCGTCAGTTTCCTGAATTAGTTGGGTGATGACCTTGATGAGGGTGGTTTTCCCTGCGCCATTTTTACCGATCAGGCCGTAGACGTCGCCTTTGCGAATGGTGAGATTCACATCATTTAAGGCGTATTGATGACCAAATTTTTTACTCAAATGGGAAATTTCTAATACTTTTTCCATGGTTTTCTCCTTCGTCCAAATGACTAGTTGTTTTCTTTACACTCTTAGTATACAACCTGCTTTTCAAATAACTATCAAGCAATTCTCAAATATTTCTAAAAAAAGAGAGTGGGACGGAAATCGGTCATTCGTTAGAATTCGATTTCGTCGTCCCACCTCCGCACAGTTGAGTATGGCTGTAAAAGCTGATGAAATCAGCGTAGTAGAGCCCACTCAACCACTGCGTCTTGCTCGACAATCCAAAAATAATTGAGAGGCTAGGATTTTTGTCCCAGCCTCTTCATTTTAAAACCCAGCAACAAATTCCTTGATGGCTTGCGCGAGTTCATAGGGTTTATCGGTATTGAGTAGATGGCCTCCGTCTGCGATTTCTTGATAGCAGCCTTTTGGCAGGAGCTTGGCCAATTTTTTAGAAGAAGATTGATTGGCCCAATCTCTGCTACCACAAACAACCAAGCTAGGGAGAGGGCAAGCTTTAACGGTATCGGTTAAATTGAGCCCTTTTAATTCGGTCAAGATTTGAAGCATCTGTTGTTTATTGGCATCTTGTTTTTCAAAGACATGCTTGGGAAGCAGACGAAAGAGGAGGATCTGGAGCCGATAGAGGGGATTGGTGTTAAGTTTGTATTGTGTTCCTACAAGGACTAAGCCCTTGAGTTGCGGGAAGTCTTGTCTGGAGAGATCAAGAGCGAGCACGCCACCTAGTGAGAGTCCTACCAGAATAAAGGGTTCGCTTTCTTGCTGGAGGCGCTCCATCAACCTTTCTTTGACTTCCTGATAGCTTTCTTTTGGATGGGAGAAAATATCAAAAGTTTTGGAGTGCAAGGGTGAAAGTGCAAATTGGACTCCTTGCCAAGAGAGGACATCTTGCCCTAGTCCATGTAAAAAAATAAGTTTCATCAGGAATCCTTTCTTTGAAAATCGAGTTCGTAGAGACCACGAAGAGCATTGCAGGCATAAATACGATCAGCGTCTGTTAAATCGTTCAGAGTCAAGAGTTTTTCTTCCACCTGCTGGGTCTCAAGAAGATGGCGCCGATAAATGCCATCGAGTAAGGGGAGGTGAGCTGGTGGGGTATAGAGTTGTCCCTCTATCTCCAGCACCAGATTGCCAATCGTCGTCTCTAGCAAGGTTCCGTCTGGCAGATGGAAAATTTGCTCGTGATCTGACTGGTTGAGATGGTCTCTCTGACTCGTTTTGAAATAAGTAAATGGCGTCGCTAAATCAAGCTTCTGCTCTGTCAGTTGGGCCTGTAGATAGCTAGCTGGCAAGTCTGTCAGCTCCGTGATTACTAGGTGAAAGGTCCCGTTTTTTTGCAAGGCAATCCGACAACGATAATCAAGGTTGGACTCCAAATGAGCAAGCTCTTCTTGAAGTTCTTTCAGGAGCTTCGACTCATCATAAGGATTGGCAAAGTAGCGACTAGCTTCCCTCAAGCGTGTTAAATGTTGGTCTAAGAAAGTCAACTCTCCTTGGTGGATGCGGCCGGTCGTCAGGAGCTCAAAGTGAGACTCTTGTCGGTAGAGGACAGCCGATTTTTGCTTGGTTTCCTGGTATTCACCTTCCCATTTGCTATCCCAAGTGATGCCTCCTCCCACGCCATAGATGGCTTGATCCCCCTGCATTTGAAGGGTCCGGATGGCTACATTAAAAATCCGTTTCCCTTTTGGAAGAAGGATGCCGATCGTTCCACAGTAGACACCTCGAGGAGACTTCTCCGTCTTTTGGATGATTTCCATAGTGGAGATCTTCGGTGCTCCTGTAATCGAGCCACAAGGAAAGAGAGCTCGGAAGGTTTGGATCAGGTCGATTTCAGCTCGTAAGCGACTTTCAATGGTCGAGGTCATCTGCCAAACAGTGGAGTATTGCTCGACTTGGCAGAGATGGGTCACCTGCTCACTTCCAATCTCCGAAATCCGGTTCATGTCATTGCGGAGGAGGTCGACGATCATCATGTTTTCTGCTCGATTTTTCGGGTCGGCTTCTAGCCAAGCAGCCTCTTGAAGATCCTCTTGGTTGGTGAGACCACGGTGCGTCGTTCCTTTCATGGGGCGCGTGGTCAGTAGCCGGTCGTCTTGCTCAAAAAAGAGCTCAGGACTGATGGAGAGGATGGAGACATCATCGTGCTGGATGAAGGCATTGTAATGGGCTTTCTGCTCTACCACCAAGCGATTGTATATAGCCAAAGGATCTGCTTTTAGCTCTTGAGAAAGCTGGACAGTGTAGTTGACCTGGTAGGTATCTCCCTGGCGGATATGGTGATGGATGGTCTCGATGGCTTCTTGATAAGCAGGTGCCTCTACCTCTTCCTTCCAATTGGCTGGAAGATCCACAGCTTCATAGTGCTCTGGGAAAGGAAGGGTTTCGACCTCCTCGTGGATCGTAAAATAGAGGAGATACTCTCCCATAAGAGGTGCTGGATGGACAGCAAACTTCTTCTCAAAAGCAGGAGCAGCCTCATAGCTGACATAGCCAACCGCATAAAAGCCTTGCTCCTGGTAGGCTTCGACTTCTCTAAGAAGATCCTCTACCTGGTCGAGGTTTCTAGTTTTTAATTCCTTTATGGACTTGGTGAAAAGGTAGCGCAAACCAAGCTCTTTAAAATCAATAATCGTTTGTTTATGCATGCTTTTAGTATATCAAAAATAGAGGAAAAAAGGTAGATAAGGATGCAAGATTCCTTGCTTGGCCTTCCCTTTCATGCTAAAATAACCATAGAAACTGCTTTGGGCAAGGAGTAGGACCATGCAAAAGAATCCCCTCTATAACACCTCTAGTATCAGCTTTTTTCAATACCTCTTTGCGATTGCAGTGATTTTGGTGCATAGTGGTCGCTTGACCTCCTATGAGCCACTGCATTTTGGTCTCAAGAGTATGCTCGGCCGGCTAGCGGTTCCATTTTTTATCGTCTGTGCCAGCTTTTTCCTCAAATAATCCCTAGGGAATTCTCAGAAAATGAAGGCCTATCTGGTCAAAATCGTAAAAACCTATTTGTTTTGGAGTTTCGTTTACCTCCCTTATGCCTGGCTCTTTTTCTCCTTCCTGTTTATCTCTTTCCAGCAGGAATCTTGATTGCTCTGGTCTACTTGGGAATGTGCTACCAACTCTGGTATATTCCTGCTTTTTTACTGGGCTTGTTTTTGGTCAATCAATTGGTCAAACGCCTAGGTATGGTTTGGACGGGGGTGATCACTTTTCTTCTTTACTGCTGGGGCTTGATCGAGACCTATTCGGCTTATCTGGACACTACGAGTCTTCTTAAGGGTTACCAGCTCTACAGTAACCTATTTTTCACAGCGCGAAATGGTCTCTTTTACACGCCTATTTTTATCTATATGGGATACTATCTCTATGATCAATTTCATGCACAAACCTTTAAGGTTCACTGTTGGCAAAAGCTATCTCTCGCCTTTGGTTTGTTCTGTATAGAAGGTACCATCATTTTTCAACATGAAGGAATCGATAAGAACTTTTTCTTATTACTTCCTATTGTGACGGTCTATTTTGTCAATGCCTGCCTGCGATCGTCCTTTTTGAAAAGCTATGATTTGCAGTATTTGAAACAGATGAGCACGGCCCTTTACTTTTCCCATCCGATTTTTATCGAGTTGGCTCGCTATGGCTTTAGGACTCTCCCTCCTTCTTATCCAGACAGGGGCAAGCTGATTTTTGTGACTGCCTTGTTTGGCAGTCATCTCTTTGGGATGGGCATGCTATGGGTGCGAGATAGAAGGAAAAACAAAAGATTCCTTCAAATGGTGAGGAGTTAGATAAACTAACCAACCAATAGTAGGGTGTACAAAACTCAAGCAGATGTGTTTGAGTTTTTTTGTAATAAGAAAATCAAGGAGAGATAAGAATTGGTAGGTCTATTCCCTCGTTTATAGATGTTTTATTTTCTTGCCCTTGGATAAAAGAAAGGGGAAATCATTACCAGATAGTGACTTATAATATAGACATTATTGCAAAATGTGTCTATATAAAATAAATATTACAACTTTATTTTATAAAGAAGAGAATTTAGTAATTCTATATGATAAAATAGGAGTGAAAGCCTATTCGTCTAGGCTGACAATAAATAAAGGAGACACAAAATGAAGAAGATGAGTTCATTATGGAAAATCTTCCTTAAAAAAGGATTTGCCATTTTAACGATTCTCATGATGCTAGGTCAAATTGGGCAAGGAGCTATGACAGCTTTTGCTAATGAGCTAGCGGTCGGAGATAATGGGGCTCTGGATGTTACTCTCTTATATGGGGACAAACAAGACCATCCAGGTGGCATGTCCTATTTTACAGGGGATACCATGTCTGGCTATATCCAGATTACCCCTAAAAATTTGACAACCGACATTAACGATGTCGCGATTACTTTGAAAGTACCAGGCAAGTACCTCAGAGAAGTCAGTATTCCAGACTTTAATAGTGCCTCAGAGCATGATAAACCAACGGTAACAAAGGTTGGTGATGATTATCAAGTCACCCTTCACTTTAAAAATTACCAAAAATCAGAAGTGTTGACCTTGCCTTTTATCGGGAAGTTTACAATCGGGTATCCACCGACGAATTACTCGCTAGATATCACAGGAACTTTGAACATCAATGGGCAAGAAACAGCGCTCAATGATATCATTTGGAAGCCTAAGTACAACGATTATCGTTTCACAAAGTACATCAACCAAAACTTGAACGAAGCCATGTCTAAGGACTATGCGGAAGCAATGCCAGGTATTGTCAAAGGTGCGGATGGTAAGAACTATATTGAAACACCAACTTCTGTCCCATTTGCCTTCCAATTGGACGGAATGCGTGGTCAATACGGTGGTCAATACCGTCAGTTAGAATCAGCAACGATCACTGATAAGTTACCAACCTATACAGATAAGAGTGGGAAGACTCGCACAGCTGTTCTTGATACAACCAAGTCTGAAGGCTGGGTAGACAATGGAGATGGTACAGTTACGAAGACTTTCAAGGCGGATGCAAACGACAATCCAGCAGCTTATCACCAAGAATTTATGACCAAAATCAAGGATACAAGTTACCTCTACTTGAAATTCCCTGATTTGGTCTTAGAAAAAGACCAAACCCTTAAGGACGTTCTTAGTAAGGATTTGACCAATACTGGTAGCATCGTAGGAATTCCTGCCAACCGTGGAGAGGGAGAACCAGATATTACTGCGGAAGATTCTCTTATTTTCCGTTTGACTTCACGTGACCTGGAAGGGGCTGGAAGCTTTGCTAAACAGGCGGATGGGGATGTTTATGACTCAACAGAATACAAGGCTGCTAATTATAAATGGCTCTTAAAATTTGCCAACAATACCCCTTCACCGCAGAAGAATTTCGTCTTTTATGATGAGACTGTGGACCCTCGCTTGAAGTTTACCAAGATCGGTTATAGTCGCCTGATGGAAGGAAACTATGGGATTGGGAAGCAAATCCATACCATTGTCAAACGAATTATCTTGACCATGGAAGATGGTAGCACCAAAGAAATCCAGTCAGAAGCAGATAAAGATGGAAACGGTCTAATTGATTTGACCAAGTATGGAACCGTTGTGGGCTGGCGGATGGAAATGAAGGATGATTTTGTCCTTCAATCTGGTCAGGGAATTTACCTCAATAGCTATACAAGCTTCAAGGATCCTGAAAAGACGCGTTACGATGAAAATGATGCGACCAAAAATGTCTACAAGAATACAGGCCGTGTGACTTATAAAACACAGTCAAACGTTGCCAAAGATCAGTCAGCAGATTGGAGCTTTAAGCTGATTCCTATGAAGGAAAGCTTTGAAATTGCAAAAACGACTGATTACAATGATGTTCGCTATACTGATGGACAAAATATTCGTTTTGGTTTGATGGCAACCAAAGTAGTTTTAGATCCTGATAAGGATTATGGAGACCTGCGAATCATTGATCTTTATGATCCAAATACCCTTAAAGTCGACTATAAAGATTTTGAGAGAAACCTTGCCTCTAATGAAAAAGGTATGAAATTCTTAAAGAGCTACGATGTCATTGAAAACTACCACAATTCTGGACGGACAGCTCTCATCATGCATTTGGATCAAAAAGAGTTTATTAAAGCTTCTCTTCAAGATCTTAATCGCGTGCGTCTACCATTTATCGTGGCCGATCTGAAAGGGAAAGACGATGGTGGGACCTTCACCAATAAAGTTTATGTCGCTGGAAATGGGATCCACGATCTTGAAAATGCCAACCCTGATCGGGTCACGGAAGATGTGTATGATCTGAACGGAAATGGTTCAACAACGGATAAAATTCCATATGCTCAATCAAACTATACGATTGTTGCTGCTGAAGGAATCTATGCACGCAAATATATCGCTAAAAATGATGACCTGTCAGACGCTTCGATTGTGACACGTACCTTCAAACCAGGTGAAACCTTTAACTACAAACTCACCATTAAAAATAATACGGATAAGGCAGTAGAAGACGGAGTCGTCTATGATGTCCTACCAAAAGTAAAAGACGTTAACACACTAGACGGATCTGGTCGGATGACAGAATACACGGTCAGCCTTCGTGGACCAGTGACAGCTCCAGAAGGATGGACGGTCTACTATACTACTGATACAGGCGTTACGACAGATACCATGGCGCAAGCTGCTGACAAGGATATCTGGACGACAGCTGTGACTGATTACAGTCAAGTAACAGGAATCAAGTTAGTTGCAAATGCTGGTACTACGATTCCTGCGCGTGGAGAAGCAAGCTTTGGTGTCCCAGTCGTAAATCCAAGTGAATTAACCGATGAAGTCAAGGCTTTGATGCAAAAACGTACCAAAGACAACGAAGACAACGGCGGTCGTTCTGGTCTTGTTCAAGCTCATAACCAGTTTGGTTACAAGGCGAAAGGTCACGAAGGAAATCGTGAGTCTAATACCGTAACTGCACAAATCTTCTCGGCTGCTTTCCACGTCAAGAAGGTGGACAAGGATGATTCTAAGAAAGTCCTTGAAGGCGCTGAATTTACCTTAACAGATGCAAATGGTGCGGTTGTTGCGACGGCCACTTCTGATAAAAATGGAGAACTCTCCTTTAACACCTTAACAGAAGGAACCTATACGCTCAAAGAAACCAAAGCACCTGAAAACTACAAGTTGGATGAAACAGAACATGCTGTGGTTGTCACCTATGATGCGGACAAACAAATCTACCACGTCACGGTGGATGGAAAAGCGGTTGGCTCAAAAGCAGTCCCAGTTGAGATCGCTAATGAAGCAGATATCAAGTATCTCGATCTTGAAGCTTCAAAAGTTTGGGATGACCAAGACAACCAAGAAGGGCTTCGACCAGCAAGTGTGGAATTCCAACTTTACAAGAATGGCAAAGCTCAAGGGAAACCAGTTGCTGTTTCAGCAGCAACAGACTGGAAAGCTCACTTTACGAACCTTCCAGATAAAGACAGTGATGGCAAGCTCATCACCTACACTGTTAAAGAAGTGAAAGTTCCGACTCATTATACGGTCGATACAGAAGAAGCCAGCTTCACAGATGGAAAAGCCACCATCACCAACAAGCGCACTCCTGAGACCACGACGGTTACAGTCAAGAAGGTCTGGGATGATGCTCAAAACCAAGATGGTCTTCGCCCATCTACCATCAAAGTTCACCTCTTGGCAAATGGAACAGAGGTGCAAGCTCTTGATCTGACTGGTGAAGGAGATGAATGGACTCATACCTTCACAGACCTACCCGTCTATAAAGATGGTCAAAAAGTTGTCTACACAGTGACAGAAGACAAAGTGGACAATTACACCACTAAGATTGATGGAACTACGATTACCAATACTTACAAACCAGGTAAGACAAGCCTTACTGTTACGAAAAACTGGAGGGATGCCAATAACCAAGATGGCCTTCGTCCAAAAACAATCAAGGTTCAATTGTATGCTGGTGATCAAAAGGTTGGTAAGGCTGTTGAATTGTCAGCAGATAACAAATGGACCCATACCTTCTCAAACCTAGACGAGAAGAAAGCTGGCCAAGTTATCAACTATACAGTCAAAGAAATCGATGTTCCAGAAGGCTACACACAAGCCGTCGAAGCAAGCAACCCAGGTCAAGTAGTCGTGACCAACACGCACGAACCAGAAAAGACCAAAGTAGAAGTGAGCAAGAAGTGGGAAGATGGAGACAACCAAGATGGTCTTCGTCCAGCCAGCATTCAAGTTCAATTGTACAAAGATGGTCTTGCGACCGATCAAGTATTAGAACTTTCAGCTGCGAATGACTGGAAAGGTGCATTTGAAAACCTTGATGCCAAGGCAGCTGGAAAAGCAATTGCATATACAGTCAAAGAAGTAACTGTCCCAGATGGTTACAAAGTAACGGTAAATGATAAGGACAAGGCCAATGTTGTCTTGACCAATACGCATGAACCGGCTCTTACAGAGATGAAAGTAACGAAGAAATGGGAAGATGCCAACAACCAAGATGGTCTTCGTCCAAAATCCATTAAGGTTCAACTCTATGCTGGGGATGAAAAAGTAGGAGATCCAGTTGAATTGTCAGCGGACAATCAATGGACTCATACCTTTAGCAAATTAGCTGAAAAGAAAGCTGGTCAAGCTATCAGCTACCGTGTGGAAGAAGTCTCTGTTCCTGAAGGCTACCAAGTATCTGCTGATACTTCTGACGTTGCTCATACGATCTTGACCAATACCCATACGCCAGCGGTGACCGATATTCCAGTGACCAAGATCTGGAATGACCAAGACAATCAAGATGGTCTTCGTCCAGCAAGTATCGTGGTGAATCTTCTTGCCAATGGTGAAAAAGTTGCTCAAAAAGAACTCACCAATGCGACAGATTGGAAAGAAAGCTTCACAGGTCTACCAAAATTCAAGGATGGAAAAGAAATCGTCTATACTCTTCAAGAAGAGAAGGTAGCTGAATATACGACTACAATTGATCAGGCTGCTTATACCATTACCAATACCCATGCACCTGGTAAGACAAGCATCACGGTCACTAAGAAGTGGGATGATGAAAATGACAAGGATGGACTTCGTCCGAAGAGTATTCACGTTCAACTCTATGCCAATGATCAAAAAGTCGGTCAAGAAGTAGAATTGTCAGCTGAAAACAAGTGGACCCATACCTTTGCAGATTTAGATGAAAAAGCAAATGGAAACACCATCACTTATACAGTAAGAGAAGTCAGTGTTCCAAAGGGCTATGAAGCTCGTAACGACGAGGATGGTAAAGGAAATGTTGTGATTACTAACAAGCATGTTCCAAAAGAAACTCCAAAACAACCAACTCCTCCAAGTTCATCTGAACCTAAAAAGCCGGGTCAACCTGAGCCTAAAAAACCAAGCCAACCTGAGCCAAAAAAACCAGGCAAAATCTTAGGATTCTTACCAAATACGGGTACGACGATCTCCATTATTAGCCTTGTTTTAGCCTTTGTCTTGGCAAGCATTGCAGCTTATATTTTGAAGAAAAAGAAAAAATAAGCTAGTGCTTCCTTTATAAAATGAAACAAACACCAGAGATGGTGTTTGTTTTTTTATAGTGGCCTCTTATTATTGTCTTGCGATCATTCTCATGGGCGCTGGCTCTATTTTTCAATTCCCGAACGTTTCCAAAAAAATTTCAGGAAATTCTTGACTTCTATGAAAATCGGAGTATGATTAGTTGTGAACTGTTGAACAATCATTTTCAAGAAAATCCCTGATGTCGACTAAGGGATCTGTGAAAGGAGAAGCGGTTCAAATCGAAAATCTATAGAGCGTTGCGTCCGAAAGTCTAAACAGACACGGCTCTTTAAAAACAAAAGGAGAAGATTATGAAAACAGAACCGATTCATCGTACCAGTATGTGGAAATTTAAGTTAAGTGCTGCCACCATGACTTTGATTCCCGCTGCCGTGGGGATTAACTATGTTGCCAAAGCCTTGGCGGAGGGGTTAAAGTTGCCCGTTTGGCTGGGGTCTTTGGGAACCTTTCTTGCCAGCATGTTGGCTGGGCCGGTTGCCGGTGCCATCAGTGGTTTCATCAACAACGTGATCTATGGGCTGACCTTATCGCCAATTTCAACCGTGTATGCGATTACCAGCATCGGAATTGGGATTGCTGTCGGAGTTTTGCACGCCAATGGGTGGTTCTCGTCAGCGCGACGAGTATTTGTTTCTGCTATTATTATTGCCATCGTTTCAGCTGTCATTTCAACGCCACTCAACGTCATCTTTTGGGGTGGTCAGACCGGTATCGCTTGGGGTGACTCATTGTTTGCGGTAATGGTCGCCAATCATGCACCAGTGTGGCTGGCCTCATTTACCGATGAGTTTGTCTTGGATATTTTGGATAAAGTCTGCGTGGCCTACCTGGCCTTCTTCATCTATCGTCAGCTGCCGAAGCGGATGGTGCACTTCTTTAGCGGTGATAAATGATGACTGATCAAACATTGATTTCTGGAGCGCCACGGGTCAAGCTCAAGTGGTACCAGGTGATCGATCCGATTACTAAGCTCTTGTTCATCGTGGACATGACGTTGTTGAGCTTTGCCAGTATGAATTTATTGCTTCAGGCCGGATTAATTCTTGTCGCAACACTGCTATTGTTATTTTCCAAATTGAGTTCTACCATCTTTAAGGCGCTGGGATTCAGCTTGTTTCTGATTTGCACCATGCTGATCATCCAAGGATTATTTTACAGTCGGAATCAAACTGTGCTGTTTTCTGTGCTTGGGGTGTCGTTCTACAAAGAAGGCCTGATTTACGCCACCACTCTGGGTTGTCGAGTATTGGTGATTATTTTGACCAGTGGCTTTTTTATGGTGACCACGAGTATTTCAGAAAACGCGGCCTATTTGGAACTGTCCGGATTGTCTTATAAAACCGTCTACGTTCTGATGTCGGTGTGTTATATTTTGCCGGAAATGATGCGCAATATGCGGAAAATCCAGCAGGCACAAAAAGTTCGCGGAACCAATCCGCAAAAAACGTTGATTCAGAAATTAAAGTCAGTCCTGCCGGTTCTAATTCCATTGGTGATTAAGACCTTGGATCAATCGATGGCGCGGTCGATTTCTCTCCAACTGAGAGGTTTTGATAATCCCAACCGGACTGTCAGAACCTCCCAGCGCGTGTATCGCCTGTCGCGGACGCTGCACATTGGTCTGACTGGATTGGCAATTTTATTGATTGGGTGGAAGATATGGACGAAGATAAACGGATTGTAATTGAAAATTTGACCACCCGTTATCCGGGTACTGAGCAACCACAACTGCGTCAGATTAACGCGGAGGTTCATACCGGCCAGGTGGTTGGGATTATCGGGAATAGCCACTCCGGCAAATCGACTTTGTGCCGTGTGCTGGCAGGGGTCATTCCCAAAATGGTGTCTGCTGAGATTGAGGGCGACTGGCACATGTTTGGCCAGCGAGTGTCCGACAATTGGCCCGTTTATAATGCCATGAATGGAGTTGTACTGCAAAATCCAGCTGGCCAACTAAGCGGGTTGGCAGACACGGTTGCCGATGAAATCGCCTTTGACTTGATTAATCAGGGAATGGCTGAAGGACTGATTCAAAAACGGGTTGAAGAAGTTGCAACGCAAATGGGGCTGATTGAACAGCTGAATTTGCGTCCCGAAAGCCTTTCCGGTGGTCAGAGCCAGCGGTTGGCAATTGCCACGGCGATTGCGGCTAACCCGGCTGTTTTGATTATGGATGATCCGACCAGTCAGATGGATCCCCTTGGCCGCCGACAATTTTTCCAATGGCTGGCCCAAGTCAAAGAGACGACTGTCTTCATTGTCACCAGTGAAATTGACGATTTGTGCGAAGTCGCCGACGTTGTGTGGGTGCTGCACGAGGGTCAAATGGTAGCCCAGGGCAGGCCGGGTGAGGTGTTTAATCATTTGGCAGCTGACTGGCAGATTCTAGCCCCGACAATCCAGCAACTTGCTCAAAAAATGGATTGGCACTTGGCTGATGGCCGGTATCCGGTGAATGACGCTGAACTGAAGGAGGTTTTTTATGCCCACAATTGAACTGAACCACCTGACGTTCACTTATCCGGAACGGTCCTTTAGCTTGGATGTTGAAGACAAATACTTCGCCGATCCGATGGTGGCGATTGTCGGCCAAAATGGTGCCGGCAAATCAACGCTCTTCAAATTGTTGACGGGCTTGCTGACACCACAAACCGGTGTGATTAAGGTCGATGGAGAAAATTTTAATGATCTTAAACCAGTCGAAAAGTTACTGAAGGTTGGGATTACTTTTCAGAATCCTGACGATCAGCTTTTCAACCCGACCGTTCAACGAGAGGTGGAGTGGAGTGTCGCGCAGGTCATGGATGACCACGACACGATTACGAGGCGGGCTTTAGCGGCTCTAAAAAGAGTTGGCTTGGATGATAAAACAGCTGAAAGTCCATATGACCTGTCATTGTCGGAACGCAAGCTGTTGAGCGTTGCCACAGTTTTGGCAGTGGATCCGGCGATTTATTTATTTGATGAGCCGATGATGTCGCTTGATTGGGAAAGCCGGCGCAAGTTGACCGCAATTTTCCATCAGTTGGCTGATTCAGGCCACCAAGTTGTGACCATCACCCATGACATGGATTGGGTCGCCGCCGAGTTTGAGTCGGTGTATGTTATGGAACACGGGAAGTTTGGCTTCGCCGGCAGTCCACGGGAATTGTTCAGCGATCACGAACTTGTCCAGCGAGTGGGATTACTACCACCGCGGATTATGGACATAGCGGAGTCGCTGGGTGATTCAAAGACATATTTATCGGTTAATGATTATTGCCAGAAAAATCGAGATGTATAGAAAAAGTCACCTCTGCGGGTTTTCCAGGTTGAAGGATTAACTTCAGCTTCTGGCAAGAACTCACATGGGTGACTTTTGTGTTTAATAACGTTTCATGATCATCGGGTGCTTCCTCAGATCACTCGGTTTGATTTTACTTTGTTTCATGGTCATAATCATATACCATTTCTTTTGGATCTTTTGTTTGACTAATACAAAATAGGTCTTCATAGGTCTTCGCATTTTTAGCGCCCATTAGGATCATCAGTATAATTTTCTGAATTAGGAGACTGTCCCATCACTATTCGAACTTCGTCTCCCAACTTACGCTGTTCCCATTCATCCGTGAATCCTTTAAATCGCAATTCTGGAACTTTCTTTTTAACTGAATCATCTATTTTCGCCATAGTCCCCACCATTTTATTGGTTTTTCTTGATTTACCTTATCAACAGTCTCGTTGGTTGGTACCAATGGAGTAAGGCAGCTAAGAAAGGCTACTAGTAACAATCAATAAAATACAAGAAGTGGGCATGTTGCCCCACCTCTTTTTATGATATACTAGAGTAGTTTTTGAGACCTTGTGGAAAAACTCTCATTTCAAAGAAGTAGAAGGAGAAAACATGGAGATCTTTTTGAGGAGTATATCAGGGATTCTCGTCATCTTGGGTATGATTTTAGTGGGCTTTGTCATTGGTGAAAAAGGCTGGTTCGACGACAAGTCACGTGGCCTACTCGCTAAACTGGTCACTCAAGTTGCTCTTCCCTGCTATATGCTCTACACCATCACGCAGCGCTTCACAGCAGCAGATCTGCTTAAAATGTTGCCAGCCTTGCGATTTCCTGCCCTGTCTATGGTTATTTTGCTTGGAGTAGCGACAGGAGTAGCCAGGATCTTTGCAGTGAGACAGGATCGTCGTGGGCTCTTTATTTCCATGTTTTTTAACTCCAATACCATTTTTGTAGGGCTTCCCATTAACCAAGCTCTTTTTGGGGATGCCAGCATTCCCTATGTTTTGATCTATTACATGTCTAATACGACCTTTTTCTGGACCTTGGGGACTTACCTGATCCAGCGAGACGGTGAGGGAGAAGCTCAGTTTGACCTCAAAACAAGCTTGAAAAAGGTCTTTTCTCCACCTCTCATGGGCTTTCTTTTGGGGCTACTAATCGTGATCCTTCATATTAAGTTGCCAGCCTTTCTAGCCAGTGATTTACAGTATCTGGGCAATTTAACAACACCCTTGTCCATGATATTCATCGGTTTGTCAGTGTCTCATATAGGCCTGAAGCAGTTGGTCCTGGGAAAAGATCAGATCCTCATTTTATTAGGTCGCTTCGTGTTTGCTCCACTCTTAATGGCGACCATTGTTTACCGGGCCCCTCTTCCAAGCCTAATGAAGCAGGTCTTTATCATCCAGTCTGCCATGCCGGTGATGACTAATGCGCCAGTCGTTGCGAGACTCTATGGGGCCGATAGTGACTATGCAGCGGTCATGGTGACAGAGTCAACCCTAGCAACCATGGTAGTCATTCCAATTCTGATGGTATTGATGGCCTGATCATTAGAAAAGTTTAGAGAGAAAAAGCTCAAGTTTTCATTGAAAAACTTTGGGCTTATTTTATATGAGAGCTAATAAAACCGTAATCATTAGAGCAATCCCCACCCGAATGAGATGATGAACTGGGTTGAAGTTTTCTTTATGCTTGCCATTCCAATAGGCCCCGTAGCAAATTAGGCCACAACCGATCAGCCAAAGAACTAGAGTGACAATCGGCAAAATGAAGTAGAGGATGAGAGATACAGTCGCAAGACAACTTCCAATGAACAGAAGCCGATTTCCTAAAGTGTGCTTGCCCTTTTTTAATTCAGAAATGGAGGCTAATAAGTGAAGAAGAGCAAAAGCAAGGGCAAATAAGGCTGTAAAAAAGCCAAGAAGAATGGGGAAGAACATAGGGTTTCCTTTCTAAAATATGATTGTCTGAGTGCTATTTTTTGTGACTGATTTTATGAAGAATCATAAATGATACTACAAGATTTAAAATGATAACCAATAAAGTAAAAAGAGAGTAACCATAGAGTTTAATTGGAATTTCATCTTTGATATTACATAGAGAAAACAAACTCGTTAGAATTCCCGTCAACAATCCAGGCACATATTTTCGAATAACGATTGTCTGAATCAGATGTCCGAAAACATGGTAGATATATGCAATCACAATGGTTGTGTAAATAGTATAGTTGTTAAACTGGTAACTAAGAAAAAGTGATAGAAGTAGGATTAGAAATTGCTCCAAGACAATGGCATTGAAAGCAAAAGGAGTGTAATAAGATAGGATTCGATTGTTTGGATACTGGATTGATATTTTTTTGAAAAAGGATGGCATCCAAACGATTTCTTCGAGTTCGTGAAGCATGAAGAGTGCTGGAAATAAAAAGTAAAATTGCACGATGGACATTAAAAACACCCCTTTCTAGTTCGAACCCACTTTCAGAATCTCTAAATAAAACTGAACGGCTTCTTGTTCTGTGTAAGATTTGCCTTTTTTCAACCACCAGCTGAGGGTTTCGATGAAATGGCTGACGACCAGGTGTTTGAGATAGGAGTGGGGAATGTTAGGGTACGATTGGATGAGTTCGTCGGCTACCATTGGGTAGACATCGTGTTCTAGTTCTTTTCGCAGTTGCCGTATAAAATAATCGTTTTTAGAGAGCAAGAGACTGGTTACATGGTCTTGATTTTTCTTGAAATGCTGAAAGATATGGGCCAGGTAGTCTTGTGGGGAGAGGTGTTCAGCACGCTCAAAGAGATGGTGAAAGAGTTTTTGACAGAGTTCATCTAGCAATAATTCCTTGCTCTCGTAATGGCTGTAAAAGGTCGAACGCCCCACATCAGCAAGATCAATGATTTCCTGAACCGTGATGGCTTCGTAGTCTTTTTGGTTGAGTAAGTGTAAGAAAGCCTGATAGATGGCTTTTCGAGTTTTGGTGATGCGACGATCCTGTGCTGTCATATGGACACTTCGAACAAACTGTTCAGTAACGTACACCCTAAACGGTTTGCCCCTATCCTTTCTGTTGTGAATGTTAGATAATGATAATGAACATGATGTTCATGAATCTATTATAACAAAGGAAATAGGATTATGAAGACAAAACATGCGGTCTGGATCGCTTTTTTCTTGAATTTGAGTTATGCCATTGTTGAGTTTATTGCAGGAGGGATTTTTGGATCCAGTGCGGTCCTTGCGGATTCGGTCCATGACTTGGGGGATGCGATCGCTATTGGGATCTCCGCCTTTTTGGAGAGTATTTCCAATCGTGAAGAAGATAGCCGCTATACCTTGGGCTACAAGCGTTTTAGCCTTTTAGGGGCCATGGTAACAGCTGTGATTCTTATGACAGGGTCCGTTCTGGTTATTTTGGAAAATATAACGAAATTGGTTCACCCACAACCTGTCAACGATGAGGGCATTCTCTGGCTTGGAATTATTGCCGTCAGCATCAATGTGCTAGCGAGTCTCGTCATTCGCAAAGGGCAAACCAAGAACGAATCCATTCTCAGCCTGCACTTTCTGGAAGATACCTTGGGTTGGGTGGCTGTCATCTTAATGGCCATTGTTCTCCGATTTACCGATTGGTATATTCTGGATCCGCTCTTATCTCTTGCCATTTCCATCTTTATTCTGTCAAAAGCCATTCCACGTTTTTGGAGCACGCTCAAGATTTTCCTGGATGCTGTGCCAGAAGGAGTGGATATCCAGCAAGTCAAGAGTGATTTGGAGCAGTTGGACCATGTCGCTAGTATTAACCAGCTCAATCTTTGGACCATGGATGGCTTGGAAAAAAACGCCATTGTCCATGTTTGTCTAGAGCATGTCAACCACATGGAGGTTTGTAAAGAAGCGATTCGTACCTTGCTCAAAGATTGCGGCTTTCAAAACGTCACTATTGAGGTTGACGAAGACTTAGCAACTCATCGAGCCCACAAGCGCAATATCGAGGAGCTGGAAGTGGATCAACATCATGGGCATGATCATCACCATCATTAATGACGACTTGGTATAAGTAGAAGCTCGATAAAAAGTGTATACTATAGATAAGTAAGCAATAGAAGGTAGGTTAATCCTATGAAGAAAACAGTCTATACAAAAGCTGGGCAAGTGGGTCTAGTAGAAGTAGAACGTCCACACATCGAAGCGCCAGATGACGTCATTCTCCGCATCGTTCGCACCTGTGTCTGTGGATCCGATCTCTGGAGTTACCGCAATCCTGATATTGAAGCGGGGCATCAAAATAGTGGCCACGAGGCTATTGGGATTGTCGAAGAAATCGGTGAGGCCATTACCACGGTCAAACCAGGAGACTTTGTCATCGCGCCTTTCACCCATGGTTGTGGGGAGTGTGATGCCTGTCGTGCTGGCTATGATGGGACTTGTGACCGCCATATCGGCACCAACTGGTCTGATGGGGTTCAAGCAGAGTACATGCGCTTTGAGTATGCTAACTGGGCCCTTGTCAAGATTCCAGGTCAACCATCTGATTATACAGAAGCCATGCTCAAATCCTTCTTGACACTAGCAGATGTTATGCCGACGGGCTATCATGCGGCGCGTGTAGCAGATGTGCAAAAAGGTGACAAAGTCGTGGTCATTGGGGACGGTGCCGTGGGTCAATGTGCGGTGATCGCAGCTAAGATGCGTGGTGCATCGCAAATCGTCCTCATGAGTCGCCACCAAGACCGTCAACAAATGGCCTTGGAGTCAGGTGCGACAGCTGTTGTGGCTGAGCGTGGTGAAGAAGGGATTGCCAAGGTCCGTGAAATCCTCGGCGGCGGAGCAGATGCGGCTCTTGAATGTGTGGGTACCGCAGCAGCCGTAGACCAAGCCCTTGGTGTTCTTCACAATGGAGGGCGCATGGGATTTGTCGGCGTTCCTCACTACAATAACCGTGCCCTTGGTTCGACCTTTGCCCAAAACATTTCGGTGGCAGGTGGAGCAGCCTCAGTTACTACTTATGATAAACAAGTTTTGTTAAAAGCAGTTCTTGATGGCGATATCAATCCGGGTCGTGTCTTTACTAATAGCTACAGCTTGGATGAGATTAATCAGGCTTATAAAGACATGGATGAACGCAAGACTATTAAGGCTATGATTATCATTGAGTAATGAAAAAGTCTAGTAGAAATGAAACTACTAGACTTTTCTTTTATTGTGAAATAAATTCTTATTTCAAATCCGACATCACTTGTTTCTTGGAGAAGGTACGCTCTTGTTTGTTAGCTAAGGCCTTGATGCGAGCATCTAGGAGAATGGCGCGACCTTCCGCACTTCGGGTATAGACGAGATCATACTTGCCCAGACTCTTTCGGATTTGCTCCACAAAGGCTTGGGCATCCTCTTTCCGTTTGTCAAAGAGGCTTGGTACAGCGAAATATTCTGTTTGATCGGATACCTTTTCCTGTGCTTTCAAGATATAGCGCTGATTTTCAATCGGTGCGAAGAATTCGATTATGGTTTGCGAGAAGAGTTCCTTCTCCCGCATGGTTCCGCCCTTCAAATAAATCAGCGTGTTGATGGCATCCTTTCGATCTCGTACGACTTGGATGCGGGTTGCTTGAGTCTGGATCTGCCCAGAAAGAAGCAGGGCTTGGTGAATGGCCTGGCCAAAAACTTCTAATCGTTTATAAGGACTCTTATAGAGATAGTAGCGGAGCCAAGCAAGGAGTGCGAGAACAGCTAAGACGACTATAAGAATTAGAGACGCTGTATTCCCTCCTCTATGTGAATAGTAAATCAGGTTGGCGAAAGCATCGGTCAAAGCGGCGGCCGTCAGCCAACGAGCTAGCTTTCTGGCGTCAAAAAATAGGGCCAGGGGCAGGAAGTGTTTATCCACTTGGACCTCATTTGCAATCTCCATATTCTCCAGAATCGGCAGGGCTTTTTGCCAGCCGTCTCGGAGCTCTTGACGATGAGTGGAGCGCTCTAAGGTTTCTTCATTGAGTTTTTGCAACTGTTTTTTGGTATAGCGGATATTGTCAAAGGCTAAACGTTCGATACCGGATTCGATGAAGGGCTCCTTGTAATGGAGACCTAAAAATTGCTTCATCCGTCTTTCTAAGAGCTCCAGATCAGGACTGTATTCTTTCAACTGATCAGTGATGGCTTCGATTTCTTCCTTTTCAAGATCGGACTTTTCATACCATTTCTTTAGAGAAAGATTGATGGAGACTAGATGCCAGATATTACTGGTCTTATTTGGATCTTGGGGCCACACTCGGATGGCACGACCTCGCATTTGGTTGCTGAGCATAAAACTGCCGACAAAACTCGCTAGGATTAGGGAGTTGACGCAAGGAGCATCCCAGCCTTCTCCTAGAAGTGACTTGGTTCCAATGACGACTTGGATAAGCCCTTCTTGAAAGAGCTGGGTCACAGCTGTCACCAAATCATGTTGAGAACCGATCAAGCGAACCTTGAGAAAGTCATCAGGAGATAATTGGCCGACACTTTGGTAAGTCAATCGATTCTCTCCTAGAAGCTCTTCTAATCTAGGCTTAGCGACCGTCGGGATGATGATGCTGCTGCCTGTTAAGACAGCGATGGCAGGAGGAGTTGCTTGCTCTAAGCTTTCCCTGCGAATGGATTCGAAATAAGAGAGTACTCCCAATTGAGTAAATTGGGTGTCCTTATCCCCGAGATGAACTTCAAAGTCTTGGCGGATATAGTCTGTTAGGACCAGTTGGCGTAGTCGGCTTCCAAGAGCCTGGTATTCAGCCTTGAAAATCTCTCGGACGGCATTGAGTTTTCCGAGGGATTGGTTGAGCAGAAGGTCTTGTTTTTTGTTGCGGACCAGTTTGACTTGTTTTCGATCGATCAAGCTGGCTGCTTTTAATTCATGAAGCAGTTGTTTCTCGTATTCCTCAGGTAGATTGTACCAATGAGGTACCTGAAAGAGCAGTCCTTGCAGTAGGATTTCAAGCCAGTCCAGGGTGAAAGCAGGTAGTTTCTTGGCTCCTAAAAGGTCCTGGAAACGTTTTGGGAAGGCGATTCCCTTGCTTCGAAGAAAGATCAGGGTAGCAGAGAGATACTTGGGATCATTGAGCAATTCATCATCGCTGATCTGACCCGATAAGGCCTGGCAGTTTTGGAGGTATTGGCAAAAGAGGGGATCGGAAGTCAGTTGCTGCAAGAGAGCATTTTTTTGTTGGCTAAAAGCATCCAATTGCTCTTGCTCTTCCTTGGTTGGAAAGGCAAAGTAGACATAGTCTTGGTGGGGACAAAGGGTGTCTTCTTTGACCAATTCAGGAACCGTAATTTCCTCATCGATCTCACCACACATGCGGATATAGCGTTCCCAAAGGGCAGGATCCCCTTCATAGGGAGGAGTAGCGGTAAGGGAGATCATCTTTAAGTCAGGGAAGGCTTGACGAAAGGCTTCCAAACTCTTCCACCATTCATTGCGTAAGTGATGACACTCATCTAAACAAAGGGTTCCAAGTGAGATGGCTTTGAAAGTAGTAAAGATATCAAAGCCTTTGAAATCAAATGTTTCAATCTCTGCCTGGTCATCGGTATCCTCAGCTTGTGATTGACCGACGACTTGGTTCATGGCACTGTGTAGGGCCTGATAGGTAGCCACTGTAATCAGCTTAGGATGTTTTAAGTCTTGTGAAATCAGTTGTTCTGCTTGGCTTTCATCACTCAGGAATGCCTGGATAATCCGGTCCACCCATTGTTGACGAATGGTGACCGTAGGAGCCAAGATCAGGGTTGGCTGACCAAAGCGTCTGATAAATTCGATTCCCAGGGTTGTTTTTCCAGATCCAGGAGCTGCTACCAAATGCAGGTGGCCATCCGCCATAAAAGCGTCACTCTTATCGAGAACGCGTTTTTGATAGTGTCTCCATTGCCCTGTAAAGGCTAGTTCTTGTAACATTGGTTTCCTCCCTCTATCAGGATTATTATATCATAAATGAGGTGGGTGACCGATTCCTTCAGGCCCTAGAGTGACTCAATCACCTGACACAAGGCCTCTACATCTTCCTTTCGAGTGGACCAGGAGGTCGCAAAACGAATGACGGTTAGTTCATCATCATACTTTTCCCAGAAGGAGAAGACCACTTTTTCAGAGAGTTTTTCCATTTGCTCTTTAGTTACTAAGCAAAAAATCTGGTTGGTTGAATTTTCAAAATGGAGAGGGAGTCCCGCTTTTTTACAAGCCTGACGGATCTGATTGGCACAGGTGATGGCATCTTGACCAATAGTGTCATATAAATGGTCCTTGAACAATTCATCAAATTGGATGCCTAGCAGTCTGCCTTTGGCTAAGAGTGCACCGTGTTGCTTGATGATGGTGGTCATATGAGGAAGAAGACGAGGATTGGGAATGACCACAGCCTCTCCAAACATGGCCCCGCACTTGGTACCACCGATGTAAAAAGCATCACAGAGGCGCGCAAGATCAGCTAGAGTCACATCATTTTCAGGACAGGCCAGAGCATAGGCCAAACGGGCTCCATCGACAAAGAGCTTGACGGCGTTCTCTTTACAAACTTGTGAAATAGCTTCAAGCTCCGCTTTGCTGTAGAGCGTTCCCAGTTCCGTTGGTTGTGAGATATAAACCATGCCTGGCATAACCATGTGTTCGTGGTTGCCATCTGCCCAGTAATCTTCAATGGTTTCTTTGATTTGTTGGGCAGTCAATTTTCCGTCTTCTGTGTCGAGTTCTAGAACCTTATGGCCACCAAACTCGATAGCCCCAGCTTCATGGACACTGACATGTCCAGTTTTTGCAGCGATCACTCCTTGATAGGATTGCAGGAGACTATCAATCATGATTTGATTGGTCTGGGTCCCACCCATGAGAAAACGGACTTCCGCTTGGGGACAGGCACAGGCCTCGCGAATTCGTTCGATGGCACTTTGGGTAATGGGGTCCGTCCCGTAACCTGTCATTTCCACTTGGTTGGTTTCCATCATCCGTTTAAGGATGTTAGGATGTGCTCCTTGTAAATAGTCGTTGGCGAAATTCAGTTGAGTTTTCATTTGGTTGCTTCTCTTTCTTTGTTGATGCTATTAGTTTAAAACAATTTTTGATATAACACAAATGGCAAAAACTCATCTTATCTATGATATAATGGAATAGATAGAAAGAAGGAGGAGCTTATGGACGCTAGTAAATGCCAGGCTGTCATAGTAGCAAGTGAGACCGGCTCTTTTTCAGCAGCTGCAGAACAGCTAAACTATACCCAGTCAGGGATTACACGAATGATTTCGAGTTTAGAGGAGGAGTTGGAGTTTCCGATTTTCATCCGTAATAAAAAGGGCGTTTGCTTAACGGAAAACGGTCAATTGATGCTACCCTATTTTAGAGAGATTGTGGCTGCCAATCAGGTAGCTTTCGAAGTCAGTGAGGACATTAAGGGAGTCATTCGAGGGTCCATCACAATCGGCTGTTACTTTAGCGTGTCCTCCATGTGGATGCCTAGCCTCTTACAGGCTTTTTCCGAAACCTATCCATCCATTCAGATCACTCTCTTAGAAGGTGGTAATAAAGAGATCGCCAAGTGGCTAGCCGAGAAATCTGTCGATATTTGTCTGTGCGCGGAGCCTCAGGATAGTGGAGAGTACAGGTGGAAAGAATTGTATCGAGACCCCTTGGTGGCTTGGTTGCCGAAAAATCATCCCAAGGCTAAACAAAAGACTTACAAGATAAAAGATCTGGAAGCAGAAGACTTTATCCATACCTTACCTGGTCAAGATACAGACCAAGACCGCTTAATCCAGCAAGAAGGCCTTAATTTGCAGACCAGATTCACCACCAAGGACGGCTTTACGACCTATCAGATGGTCAAGGCTGGTCTAGGAGTCAGCTTTAACCAAGCCATGATTGCAAGAGACTGGAAAGAAGAAGTGGCACAAGTTCCTCTCAGTCCCAAGCGCTACGTTTCTCTTGGCATGGCTCTCCCTAAAAAAGAAAAGATATCACCAGCTGTCCAACGGTTTATGGATTGCCTCGAGCAATGGATGGTAGAGTTTTTGAAATAGAGATTGAAAAAGGCCTAATCATTTGATTAGGCTTTTTTACGAGGGTTGCAGATAGTAGAAGTCGTATCAGTATTGCCTGTTTTAGTATCAAAAATAACTAATTTGTTTGATTTCCTTCGATGACATCCTCTTCAAAGTGTCCCACACCATCTTCAACAACAAATGGGCAGGTAACTTTCTTTTTTATTCCATTTTCATCATAAGAACAACTGATGTTATAGATTCCATCGGAAAATGAATTTTTTGGTAAAGATAAGATTTTTTCCTTAAAGGTATCTAAAGGACTACCATTTTCTGCCTTGATTTTCGTAAGGTCACAATCAAAATCGAGAGTAAGTCCCTTGTTTTTCATGAGATCTTTTGTTGTAATATGATAAAAGCCAGCTGCGTCAAAATCTCCTTTTTCTCGATTGCTGACAGCCTGCGCCATAATTGCAACATAGTAGTTTTCTATTGGATATTTTCCAAATTTAAAACTAGAAGTTATTGGTGTCGCAAAGAGTTTATCTATTTTTTCAGCAGTAGCATTTTTGATACGCTCTTCTTCTTGTTGGAAATTCGGCCTTTCTTTGTATACATCTAGTAAGAAACTGAATTCATCTTGTTTGACAGTGTGAAACAGTGCCTTTTCTTTATCATTAAGAAGTGTTTCAAGATCTGTTCCTGAAAGAAGAAAGAAATTTGATAAATGTTCTCCGCTTATTTTATGAATTTTTGCGGTAGTATCTTCTTTTAAAATAGTTCCGTCAGATAAATATTCAGTATATGTTAACTTGTATACTGTTCCATTAAAGGCTTCGATCTCTCTATGTTGGTCAATTAACTCAACTTTACCCTTTAGCCCAAGCGATTGAAATTCTTGTCTGAATGAAGAAGTAGAGTATTTGGCTATTGGAGAAGGAGTGGTGAGTAGTACTAGGTTAGAGAGAAAAAGAACTGTAATTCCAAAGACAAAACCAAGTATAGATGAAACATCTTTATCTTGCCCAAGTATGACTTTCTGATAAATTCCGATAATGAGGATAATAGAGTAGACAATACTGGCGCTAGCTAGTAGGGAATAGTTTTCGATGTAATTAAGGGGAAAACCTATTATTTGTATGAAAGCTCCAATTGTAGCTAGAACTAACTGTATAGTAGAAGTCTTTTGAATAAACCCATCATCTTCGACGGATGATTTTATTTTTGAGAGATCTCTAAAGATAAAAATATTTCCTAGCAGAATCATCACAAAGGATAAGTAATATATCGGCCACAAAATTGTAAAAGCAAATCCTGCAGAGTTATAAATGATAGAATAAACATAATTAAAAATTAAATACGCTGGTAAGAGCATACCAAGTCGGAATAAGCTGATTTTATAGGAATTCATAGGAGAACCTCCTTGTTACTATTAACTAGATTATAGCACATCTAGAGTTGGAGATAGAGCGTTTACATTGAAGCCCAAATTCAAGAACAACACTTAGTTGAGAATAGAATTCAATCAGATGAAGGATCTAAGATTTGAAAGGTTTACCCCATATTTTTTGATTGCTTTTTTAGTTCATAGATTGGGATTTTGTCTTTATAACTAAATCTCATAATAAAACACCCCAAAAATTAGAATTTTTCTGTCTAACTTTTGAGGTGCAGTTCATCAACTAATTAGGCTTTTCATGTTAGTCTTTCTTTGTTTTACGAGAGAGGCCAAAGGCAGCACTCATGCTAAGAAGACCAAGGCCAAGAGTTGTCAAGGCAATTGAGGTCTTGCTTCCTGTATTTGGAAGACTTGCTTCTTTTTGAGGAAGAGCTGCAGGTGCGATATAGACTGCTGTTTTGGCAGGCTCGTTTTTAGCTGGTGTGAATACAGCCGGTTTCACAGGGGTTACAACAGCCGGTTTTTGAGGAGTAGGAGTCGGTGTTGCAGGCGTTTGGATGCTAGGTGTTTGTGGTTTTGCTTTCGCCACGCGATGAGTTTTTGAAATCAACTCATATTTGTCTGTTTGTACCTTGAAGACACGACCTTTTTGAACGGTTTCAACGACTTTATTGGCAAATTGAACGTTCAACAAGTCACCAAAATTTTTGCGGATATCTAGGTAAAGACCATTTGTCCCATTGACCAATGGAGCAAAGTCAGACTGGTCTACTGTGCGTCCTACAACTGTTAAGGAAATATTCGCTGCCTTCAATGATTGAAGAGTTTCTTCTTTTGATGGGAGAGGATTCTTATATGGAGTATTCATATCGATTGGCTCGTCTGTAATGACGAATGCAAATCGATGATTGTTTGTTCCGGTGCCCCAGTTGTAGTCCTCTGAAGTAGCGATGTGGCGCAATGGAACAGTGGTGTTTTCATAACCACCATAGGTTTTGATAGTTTTCAGAGCAGAAATAAAACTTTCTGGATCCGTTGTGAATTTTGATCCGTTAAAATCAAAGTATTGTATACGATCTGATCGTTCAAATGCAACCAATCCCAAGCGTGCTTGGATATTTTTTGCAGATAAATTACGAACAAAGGTCTCAACGTTCTTCATTGTATCATTGATATGTGAATCCATCGAAGTTGATTTATCAATGACAAAGACGATGTCGGATGTTGCTTGGACTTCTTTTTTATTGATGACATCTGCTTCTTTTGTCACTTCGACTACAGTTGTTTTATTGACTGTTTCTGTAGTTGTCTCAGTGTAGTCAGCTGTTTCTTTTGTGGATGTAGCTGTCTTAGTTGAAGAGACTGGTTTTGAAGTGCCCACAGGTGTGTCTTGATCGGCTAAGCTAGTGGTTTTGATGGTTGCTGTTGAAGTAGTGGTTGTGTCTGCGCCGTCTGTTTTAGCAGATGGGCCAGTTTTTTTAACGTCCACAGCGATGACATCTCCAGTTTTTGCTTTATCAGCAGGAACAACTGGTGTATTGGCTTTGGCGTTGATTTCTTCTGTTGCAGTAGTGATAGGTGATTTTGTTGCTGTAGTAGCTGTAGGAGCAGCTTGGGTTGTTGCAGGTGCAACGTCATCAGCAGAAGCAATAGTCGTTCCTGTGAAGACAGTTCCTAAAACAACGGAAGCTAAAGTTAAAGTTTGTTTACGTGAAATAGTATATTTTTTCAAAATACGTCCCCTTTTTAATAAACTTTTTTCTATCATACAGGTTTTTGAAAAGCTTGTCAACGGTATAATAATCAAGGGTTTACGAGCTTTTTATATCTCTAATTATTAATAAAAAGCTGAATAAGTAAAATATACATAAAATGATTTAATTATACAATGCATACGAAAGAAAATAGGATTCCCACAAATTTGCAGGAATCCTTATTTTATCGGCATTTATACTATATTTTTTAGTCGTAAAAAATACTAGCTAGTCACTTTATTTATGTTTCTAAATCAGGACATAGGTTTCAACCGCTTGCCCAGCCCCGTTTTCATTGTTGGTCTTTGTCACGACTGCTGCTCCGTCTTTCACCTCTTGAGGAGCGTTGCCCATAGCGACCCCGATGCCTGCTTTTTTGAGCATAGGAAGGTCATTGAAGTTGTCCCCCATGGTGAGGACTTCTTCTAAGATCAAGTGGTAGTGGTTGGCGAGTTCAACCAGAGCATCCTCTTTAGAGACGTGCTTAGCCGTGACTTCTAGGTAGTTGGCTTTGGAGAGATAAAAGGCGGTAGAAGGGAAGTCGTCGGTAGAAATAGCACGATAGAGGGCTTGGATCTCTTCTGCTTCCCCAATTAAGAGCAATTTGTGGAGGGGCTTTGTCGCATCCAGTAAAGGATCCAATAGGGGAAGAATGATAGGTTTTTCTCCTGTAATCCGGGCCTCCTCTTGGCTCCATTGGTCGAGATGATCGGTCATCCAGTCTTTTCCACTATAGAGGTTGATCGAAACCTGAGGAAAGTGTTGGTTGGCCCAATCAATAAATTGACGGGCTTCAATCTTGTCTAAGGGATGCTCAAACAGAACCTGCTCTCCTTTTTGGATCAAGGCTCCATTGTAGCAGGCCATAGGACAGTCTTCTATGCCGAGCTCTTTGGCAATGGGTGCCATCCCTTTTGGAGAGCGAGCAGAGGCCAGCACGAAAGGAATCTTTTCACGCTTTAAATCCGGGATCAATGATGCTAACTGTGGATCGATCTGATGGTGGTCATTTAAGATGGTGCCATCGATATCGCTGATGATGAGACGAATGTGAGACATAAAGATTACCTCCTAATAGAGAATAGTGGTTTCGTTGCCGACTTGTTTAAGGATTTCAGGGCTTGGTTTTTGGTCGGTAATCCAATAATCAAATTGCTTGAGACGAGCAAGATAGTAGTTGGCATTTTGGGAGAACTTGCTGCTTTCTGCCACCAGCACCTTGGTACGAGCCCGTTCAAAGACGAGGGATTTGACTGTAACGTCTTCAGCATCTTCAAAGGTGACTTCGCCATTGGCTAAGCTACTTGCTCCAAAAAAAGCGAGATCAAAGCGAAGATTGTCCAGTATTTGTGCTTGATTCGCGTCATAGTAGAAGCGGTTTTTAGGGTAGAATTTCCCTCCTAAAAGATGAAAGTCAACCTGGGAATGGCTACTGAGCTGGATGGCATTGTCAAGGGAATGCGAATAGACTGTGACTTCCTTATTAAGCAAGCCAGCAAGCAGGGTCATCGAGGTGGAAACGTCGAGAAAGATCACTTGTCCATCTTGGATCAATTGCAGGGCCTTTTGAGCCATAGCAGTCTTTTCCTTGTTGGCTTTCTGACTACGGTCTAGGTAAGAAGGGCCGGGTTCTTTGTTTAAGGGGAGGAGTCCACCATGGGTCCTACGAACCAGCTGGCGTTGGCTAAGGAGAGCAAAGTCTCTGCGAATAGTATCTTTTGAGACCTTGAAATAGTCGACCATTTCTTTAGCTGATAGCTGTTTTCGCTCTTCTAAAAGTTCTAGGATTTTTTCGAGCCGTTGTTCCTGGTACATGAATTCGCTCCTTATTTCTGTTCTTTTCTTTATTGTACATTATTTTGTAAGCGGATGCAAGTTTTGTTAAGTGTTTTTAAGTGTTTATGATCTTTTTTCTTACAAACCTTATTCTGACGTTTGTTTTAAAGGGGGAATTCTGCTATAATATGTCAAAATAACGTGGAGGTTTCCTTATGGCCAGTGAATATGAAAAAATGATTGCAGGTGATTTTTATAAACCTGCGGACCTTGAATTGCGGGCTTTGGCCCAAGCCTCTCGGGAGAAACAAGAAGCTTTTAACCAAGAGGTGGATCCTAAAAAAGGGGCAGCTATCATCAAAGAGTGGTTTGGATCAACCGGTGAAAACCTCTATCTCAATCGTCAGGTTCTTGTAGATTATGGGGTCAACATCCATCTGGGAGAAAATTTCTATGCCAATTACAATTTGACCATGTTGGACATTTGTCCCATTACGATCGGCAATAATGCCATGATTGGTCCCAATTGCCAATTTTTGACGCCCTTGCACCCACTGGATCCAGATGAGCGCAATTCTGGTCTCGAATACGGGGCGCCGATTACGATAGGAGACAACTTCTGGGCGGGAGGAGGGGTCACCATTCTTCCTGGTGTGACGCTGGGTGACAATGTGGTCGCTGGCGCAGGAGCAGTGGTCACAAAATCCTTTGGAGACAATGTGGTCCTTGCAGGAAATCCAGCCCGTGTCATTAAAGAAATACCCGTCAAAAAGGAGAAGGAATGATCCATAAACATGAAATTCCTATTTTAGAGTTTGATGACAACCCGCAGGCAGTCCTTATGCCGACCCATGAGGGGTTAGACCTGCACCTACCTGAAAAATGCATCTATGCTTTCTTGGAAGATGAGATTGATCGCTTTGCGGAAGCTGTTGGAGCCAAACAAGTAGCTAGCTTTGTCTCAGCTACCAAGACCTATCCGGTCTATGTCATGGAGCACCAAGGAGAGGAAATCTGCTTGGCGCAAGCACCAGTTGGCTCTGCAGCTGCTGCCCAATTCATGGATTGGTTGATTGGCTATGGAGTGAAGAAGATCATTTCCGCGGGTAGCTGTGGGGTCTTGGTGGATATAGAAGAAAATGCTTTTTTAATCCCGACCAAGGCCTTGCGAGATGAGGGAGCCAGTTACCATTATGTCGCGCCCTCCCGTTATATCGAAGTGGATAGTCGTGCACTGACCGCCATTGAAACTGTCTTGAAAGGAAAAGATATTCCTTATCAAGAGGTCATGACCTGGTCGACGGACGGTTTTTATAGAGAAACACCTGACAAGGTGGCCTATCGCATTGAAGAAGGGTGTCGTGTTGTGGAGATGGAGTGTGCCTCACTTGCAGCAGTCGCCCAGCTTCGTGATGCAGTTTGGGGCTTGCTCCTATTTACCGCAGATTCTCTTGCAGACCTAGAAAATTATGACCAGCGTGACTGGGGGGCTGAAGCTTTTGAGAAGGCCCTAGAATTGTGCCTAGAGATGGTTCATCACTTGTAGGTCTTTTCACTTTTTATGATACAATGAAGCTATGTTAGTCAAATTATTTTTTAAACAATGGCAGGCCAAAATTAAAAGCCTGTCTCCGGCAAGGCGAATCTTTCTCAGCTTTGCCTTGGTTATCCTGGTGGGCTCGCTCTTATTGAGTCTGCCTTTTGTCCAGCAAGCGAGCTCAAAAGCAGGCTATATCGACCACCTCTTTACAGCGGTCTCCATGGTCTGTGTGACGGGGCTCTTTACCCAGTCGGTGGCTTCGACCTATAATGGTTTGGGGCAATTGATCTGTATGCTCTTGATCCAGATCGGAGGCCTAGGGATCTTGACCTTTATCGGTCTCTTCTTTATGGAAGGTCGTCAAAAGCTCAGCTACAAGGACCGACAGACCATCCGGGACAGCTTTAGCTTTAGCAATAACCAGAGCTTAGCCCGTTTTGTCCGCTCCATCTTCATTACCACCTTTACCATCGAAGGGGTGGGGGCCTTGCTCCTCATGACCCGCTTTATCCCTCGCTTTGGCTGGGGGCATGGGATCTTTAACTCCATCTTTGTTGCGGTCTCGGCCTTTTGTAATGCGGGCTTTGATAATTTTGGAGGCGATAGTATGATGAGCTTCCAGACCGATTGGTTGGTCAATCTGACCTTGTCTGCCCTTATTATTACTGGGGGCTTGGGCTTCATGGTCTGGTTTGACCTAGCCACCAAGGCCCGCAATCAATCAGGGCGGCGAACTCTTCGCTTCCATACCAAGGTGGTTCTCTGGTTAACGGCGGCGATCCTTCTCTTTGGGACAGTGACTAGTCTTATGACCGAGTTTAATAATCCAGCAACGATTGGGTCCCTTCCGTTAGGAGAGAAGATCTTGGTCAGCTTCTTCCAAACTGTCAGTATGCGGACGGCTGGTTTTGCCTCGTTGGATTATACAGCAGTCCGGCCAGTGACGCTCTTTATCTATCTCTTACAGATGTTCCTAGGTGGGGCACCAGGCGGGACAGCAGGGGGGATGAAGATCACCACCTTCTTGGTGCTGATTCTCTTAGCGCGCAAAGAGTTGCTCGGCTTGCCACATACCAACCTGGGTAAGCGCACCATCGCACCAGACTTGGTCCAACGCTCTTTGGGGACGGCAGTGATTTTCCAGTTGACTTTTCTCCTTGGACTCTTTGGCCTTTGTCTCGTGACTCCGGATGGTCAACGCTTTTTGTACCTGGTCTTTGAGGTAGTATCGGCTCTAGCGACAGTAGGCGTGACAGCCAATGTGACCTCGACCTTAAATGGAGCAGGGCTGGGGATCATCATGGTGCTTATGTTTATCGGTCGGATCGGCCCCTTGACCCTCATGGTCAGTTTGAACAATTACAAAGCTAAGAAGGCAGATGCCTTGCAATATGCTAAAGCAGACATCATTATCGGATAGGAGAAACTTATGGCAAATCGAACCATTGGAATTTTAGGATTAGGAATTTTTGGACAGAGTGTCCTGAAAACCCTGCAAGACCAGGATGTGGATATTGTTGCGATTGATGATCACGCAGATGTGATCAACCAATATGAATCCATGATTACGACTGGAATTGTTGGAGACATTACGGAGTTGGACCTCTTGGATGCAGCAGATATTGGGAACTGTGACACAGTCGTGATCGCGACGGGTGAAAACCTGGAGTCCAGTGTGCTGGCTGTCATGCACTGTAAGGCACTAGGTGTCGAGCACGTCATTGCCAAGGTCAAAAATGAAGTGACCAAAGAAATTCTGGAAAAGATTGGGGCTGATTTGGTCATCCTGCCAGAGGTAGAAGCAGGCATGTCCCTCGCCAAAATGGTTCTTTTCCAACACCGGATTGAAGTTTTCCAGTTGGATGAAGAAGTGGTAGTAGTCGAGTTTACGGTTCCATCCAGCTGGGTAGGAAAAAGTCTTCAGGACTTGGCTGTCAGAGAGGAGTACCATCTCAACATTATTGGTTATCGAGATGCGGAAGATCAACCGCTTCATATTCAGATTGCTCCCGACTTTATCTGGCCAGAAGGGGTGCGCGTGATGGCGGTGACAGACAACCAGTATCTGGATAGAATCCAAGACTTGTTAGACTAATCGTGTAATTGAGAGTGGGACAGAAATCGGTAATTCATTAGAATTCGATTTCGTCGTCCCACCTCCGCACAGTTGAGTATGGCTGTAAAAGCTGATGAAATCAGCGTAGTAGAGCCCACTCAACCACTGCGTCTTGCTCAACAATCCAAAAACAATTCTGAGGCTAGGACTTTTGTCCCAGCCTCAGAATGTTGATCACCTATTTTTTAACTGAAATAGGTGAAATGATTCTGCAGAAAAATGATTTTTAATTTTTACTCCGCAGACGCCCTCTGTATCTTAATTTAGTCATAGAACTTCCTGGATTGCTGAAATCATCCACTGGATAATTTCACCTAACGTCCGTCCTCAAGGTCGTCAAGAATCTCTTGCCATTTTTCCTCATGCATGCCTTGGCAGATATGTTTGGATCGAGTCTCATGTATCTCTTGATTCATTGGGGAAGTTGATCTTATAAAATTTTAGGAAAGGCTCTGTCAGGTGTTGACAGGCCTTTTTTTGAGTGCTATAGTAAAATCGTAAACGTTTACACAGTAAGGCGAAGTAGATAAAAAGAGGAGGAAAGACAAATGGCAGGATCAGTGATACAGGGAGAGAACTACCGAATCTCCGTATTAACGGAATCTTTGGTGCGCTTGGAATACTCAGAGGATGGTGTTTTTGAGGATGGTCAGACGCAAGTTGTGCAAAATCGTGATTTTGGACCTGTAGCCTGTGAGGTCGTAGAGACAGAAGAGGTCCTCGATCTTCATACGGAGCATCTCCACCTCCATTTTGAAAAGGGACCTTTTACACCGGATCGGCTTTTTATCGAGCTCAAGGGTCAGTATGCAGTCTATGGGAGCCGGTGGCACTATGGAGATCAGCCGGAGACCTTAAAGGGGACCAGTCGGACACTTGACGAGGTCGATGGGGCTATGGAGTTGCAAGATGGGATCTTGAGCAAGGCCGGTTATGCTCTTTTAGACGATTCCGCTTCCTACTTGTATGATGTCGAAAGCGGATTTAGAGCACGGCCATGTCCAGAAGTGGATCTGTATTTCTTCGGTTATGGGCGCGATTATCTAGGCGCCTTAAAAGATTTTTACCATCTGACAGGACAGCCACCCCTCTTGCCACGTTATGCTCTGGGAAACTGGTGGAGTCGGTATTGGCCTTATACCAGTCAGGAGTATACAGATTTGATGGATCGTTTCAAAGCAGAAGGGGTGCCTCTTGCAGTCAGTGTGATCGATATGGACTGGCACAAGACGGCGATTCCTGCTCGCTTTGGAAGTGGTTGGACGGGCTATAGTTGGAACCGGGATTTGATTCCCGATCCAGCTGCCTTCTTAAATGGCCTGCATGAGCGTGGTTTAAAGGTGACCTTAAATGTCCATCCGGCAGATGGAATTCGCGCCTTTGAAGATGCTTATCCCATGGTCGCAAAACGCTTGGGACTGGATGCTGAAAAAGAAGAAGCGGCTAGCTTTGACTTTTATAGTCCAGCCTTTCGCGAAGCTTATTTCGAAGATGTCCACCATCCTTTGGAAGATCAAGGAGTGGACTTTTGGTGGATTGATTGGCAGCAAGGTAGTCATGGCAAGATGGATCCCCTTTGGTTGTTAAATCACTATCATTATGTAGATAATTGCCGAAAAGGCCAAGCTGGTCTCATCTTATCACGATATGGGGGTCCCGGCAGCCATCGGTATCCGATTGGTTTTTCAGGGGACACTATTGTGACTTGGGAATCCCTAGCCTTTCAACCCTATTTTACTAGCACAGCTTCCAATATCGGCTACACCTGGTGGAGTCATGATATCGGTGGCCATATGCGGGGCTACTATGATGAAGACTTGGCTCTTCGTTGGTTGCAGTTTGGGGTTTTTAGCCCGATCAATCGTCTTCATAGTTCTTGTAATGCCTTTAACAGCAAGGAACCGTGGTTTTACTCGTCTGAGACCTGTCGCTTGATGAAGCAGTATTTGCGCCTGCGCCATAGCTTACTGCCTTATCTCTACACCATGAATGTGGCGACGCACGAAGAAGGCCTGCCTTTGGTTCAACCTCTCTATTACCATTACCCAAACGAAGAAGAGGCTTATGAGGCTAAAAATCAATATTTCTATGGCAGTGAACTCATGGTGGCCCCAATTACAGAGGCTCTGGATCCTGTCTATCATAGTGCTTCTGTGAGTGTTTGGTTCCCAGACGGAGTTTGGTATGATTTCTTCCATGATTGGAAGTACGAAGGAAAAGGCAAGCTTACAGTCTTTAGAGCTAGCCAGGATATTCCGGTCTTTGCGCGTGCAGGAGCCATCATCCCTATGGATGCACAACCGCAGACAGGGGTAGAGCTCCCAGAAATGCTGGACTGGCATCTTTTCCCAGGTGACAATCGTTCCTTCGTACTCGTTGAAGGAGAAGGAGATAACAGGGTTGAAACCCGCCTAACTGTCAATTGGGATGAAAGAAAGATTAAGCTGGATTTAACAGGTGATCGAACGCTGCTTCCTGAAAAGAGACAGCACCGGTTCTTCCTCCATACCTTAGAGACAACCCCTATCTTAGTGGACAATCACAGTCAGGAGATTGCGATGGGTGAGCTGCAATCGCGTCCTACTGCAAAAGAAGATCGGATGTTTGAGTTCTTGAAATCTGCCAACCTGGCCTACGATAGGAAGAATGAATTATTTGCGGCTTGTTCAACAGCCAAGGATTGGAAACAGTTGATGAAGATCATTACGCCTTTAGAGGAAGGTTTGCGTCAACGTCTCTTTGAAGTGATTTATTCCAGTGAAGAGAATGAAGACTTGTAAATTCTTGCAATTTTACCCCTATTTTTGTATGATGAAAGTGATTTCACAATCATAAAGGAGAAGAAAAAATGGAACAAAAATGGTGGCATAATGCCGTAATTTACCAAGTTTATCCAAAGAGTTTCAAGGATAGTAATGGCGATGGCATCGGGGATCTCAAGGGGATCACGAGCAAGCTAGACTACTTGGAAAAATTAGGGATTACAGCGATCTGGCTCTCACCAGTCTACAAGAGTCCCATGGATGATAACGGCTATGACATCTCGGATTACGAGGATATTGCATCCATCTTTGGTAGCATGGAAGATATGGAAGAATTGATCGCAGAAGGTCAGAAACGCAAGATCAAAATCATTATGGACTTGGTAGTCAACCATACCTCTGATGAGCATGCTTGGTTTATCGAAGCACGTGAAAATCCAGACAGTCCAAAGCGGGATTTCTATATTTGGCGGGATGAGCCCAATGGCATTATTTCTGCTTTTAGTGGCTCTGCTTGGGAATTTGATGAAGCATCAGGCCAATACTACCTGCATAACTTCAGTAAGAAGCAACCAGACCTCAACTGGGAAAACGAGGAGCTTCGTCATCAGATCTATGACATGATGAATTTCTGGATTGACAAGGGAATTGGTGGCTTCCGTATGGATGTCATCGATATGATCGGTAAGATCCCAGATCAGGAAATCATCAGCAATGGTCCCATGCTCCATCCTTATTTGAAGGAAATGAATCAAGCTACCTTTGGCGATAAGGATCTGCTCACCGTGGGAGAAACTTGGGGGGCGACTCCAGAGATTGCTAAGCAATATTCCAATCCAAAAAATCAAGAATTGTCCATGGTCTTCCAATTTGAACACATTGGTCTTCAATACCAACCGGGTCAACCAAAATGGCACTACTCTAAAGAATTGGATGTGCCAAAATTGAAAGAAATTTTCACCAAGTGGCAGACGGAATTAGGAAAAGACGAAGGCTGGAATTCCCTCTTTTGGAACAACCACGATCTCCCACGGATTGTGTCAACTTGGGGGGATGATGGCGACTACCGTGTCAAATCTGCCAAGGCTTTAGCAATTCTGCTACACTTGATGAAGGGGACTCCGTATATCTATCAAGGGGAAGAAATCGGGATGACCAATTATCCATTTAAGACCCTCGAGGATGTAGAAGATATCGAGTCAATCAACTATGCCCATGAAGCCTTGGAAAAAGGAGTGCCACTCGAAGTGATCATGGATCAGATCCGCCATATTGGTCGGGACAATGCGCGGACACCGATGCAGTGGAATGATGAAGCAGAAGCTGGCTTTACGACAGGTCAACCATGGCTTGCTGTCAACCCAAACTACAAAGAGATCAATGTAGAGGCTGCCCTAGCAGATCCAGACTCTATTTTCTATACCTACCAAGCCCTCATTGCTTTGAGAAAAGAGTACCCTTGGCTTGTGACCGCTGATTATGAATTGGTGGACGCAACAGACAAGGTTTTTGCCTACAAGCGGGTAGAAGGAGAGCAAGCCTATCTGGTGGTTGTCAATCTCTCCAGTCAAGAGCAAGAGTTACCGCTCGTCAATGGGGTTGAAGAGGTTCTCATTGCCAATACCAAGGTAGAACAAGTCCTCGAATCAGGCAAGTTAGCCCCTTGGGATGCCTTCTGTGTCAAACTAGCCTAATAAAAGTAAGAAAAATAGAGGAAATTACTTCCTCGTAGAAGCAGGTCTTTCTCAGTAGAGAAGGCCTTCTTTAGTTTTTAGGGGCTGTTCTTCTAGCAGAATCCGCTCAAAATCCGCTCAGAAATGGTTCAGGGACGCTTGGGCTATAGGAAATCTTTATAAGAAGTCCTAGTTTTTGCTTTTAATCTCTGGTCTCAAGGCCCATTAAATCCGTGTTATAGTTTTTGGCTATATCAAAATTCGTGTAAAAGCAATTATACAAGACGGCTATCTTCTGATATGATAGTGTCAATTAGAATTTTTGGAGGACACAACATGTCAACTACAATTATCGGTTTCCCACGTTTGGGTGAATTCCGTGAATTAAAATTTACAACTGAAAAATACTTTAGAAAAGAAATCTCAGCAGACGAGCTCTTGGCAGCTGCTAAAGACTTGCGTGCTAAACATTGGAATATCGTTAAAGAACAAGGCATCTCAGAGATTCCTTCAAATGACTTCTCACATTACGACAATTTCCTTGATGCAGCCTTCCTTTTCAACGTCGTGCCTGCATCTGTTCAAAACTTGGATTTGACAGATCTTGAACAATACTTCGCTTTGGCGCGTGGTTACCAAGGTGAAAAAGGGGATGTCCGTGCCCTTCCAATGAAAAAATGGTTCAACACCAACTACCATTACATCGTTCCTAAATTTGAAAAAACAACAGAAGTGAAATTGGCTGGTCACAAGATTTTTGATGAGTACCAAGAAGCTAAAGAATTGGGGATCAACACTCGTCCAGTAGTCGTTGGACCATTCACTTTCCTTCAATTATCTGACTTTGAAGATGGTGTGAAAGCTGAAGACTTCGTCGACAGCTTGGTTGCTGCTTATCAAGAAGTCTTTGCCAAATTGGCTGAGCTTGGTGCGACTCGTATTCAACTCGATGAGCCAGCTCTTGTCAAAGATTTGTCAGCTGAAGAAAAAGCTCTCTTCTTGAACCTCTACAACAAACTCTTGGCTGACAAGAAAGGTCTTGAAGTCTTGATCCAAACTTACTTTGGTGATGTTCGTGATGTTTACAATGACCTTGTAAACTTGCCAGTAGATGGTATCGGTCTTGACTTTGTTGAAGGGAAGAAAACGCTTGAATTGGTGAAAGGTGGCTTCCCAGCTGATAAGACCCTTTATGCTGGTATTGTGAATGGGAAAAACATCTGGCGCAACAACTATGAAAAGAGCTTGGAAATCTTAGATCAAGTTCCAGCTGAAAAGGTTGTCTTGACGACTTCTTGCTCCCTTCTTCATGTGCCATTTACAACGGCTAACGAAGATTTTGAACCAGCTATTTTGAACCACTTCGCCTTTGCGGTTGAAAAATTGGGTGAATTGCGTGACTTGGATGCCATCCGCAATGGTCAAGGGGCAGAAGCTCTTGCTGCCAACAAAGAACTCTTTGCAACAGAACGCGTTGGAGCAAATGCTGAACTTCATGCTCGTATCGCAGCCTTGACAGAAGCAGACTACACTCGTTTGCCAGCTTTCGCAGAACGTGAAGAAATCCAAAAAGAAGCCTTCAAGCTTCCAGCACTTCCAACAACTACCATCGGTTCATTCCCTCAAACTAAGGAAGTACGTGCTAAACGTTTGGCCTTCCGTAAGGGTGAATTGACACAAGAAGAATACGATGCTTTCCTTGCTGAAACGATCGACGAATGGATCAAATGGCAAGAAGAAGTTGGATTTGACGTACTTGTACACGGTGAATTCGAGCGGAACGACATGGTTGAGTACTTCGGTCAAAACTTGTCTGGTTACCTCTTCTCTAAAAACGGTTGGGTACAATCATACGGTATGCGTGGAGTGAAACCACCAATCATCTGGGGTGATGTAACTCGTCTTAACCCAATCACTGTGAAATGGTCTAGCTACGCACAAAGCCGTACAGACAAACCGGTTAAAGGTATGTTGACTGGACCTGTGACCATCCTTAACTGGTCATTCCCACGTGAAGACATCTCTATCAAGGATTCTACTCTTCAAATCGCTCTTGCCATCAAGGATGAAGTTCTTGACCTTGAAGCTGCAGGAGTGAAAATCATCCAAATCGACGAGGCTGCTCTTCGTGAAAAATTGCCACTCCGTCGTAGCGACTGGTACGAAGACTACCTTGACTGGGCGATTCCAGCCTTCCGTTTGGTACACTCAACTGTAGCACCAGACACCCAAATCCACACTCACATGTGTTACTCAGAATTTACAGATATCATCCCAGCTATCGACAACTTGGATGCGGACGTTATCTCATTTGAGGCAAGCCGTTCAAACCTTGAAATCTTGGATGAGTTGAAAGCGAAAAACTTCCAAACAGAAGTTGGACCTGGGGTTTACGATATCCACTCACCACGTGTCCCACAAGACGGTGAAATTGATCACACTATTGAAGCAATCTTGGCCAAAGTACCAAGTGGCAAAGTTTGGATCAACCCTGACTGTGGTTTGAAGACTCGCGGAATTAAAGAAACAAAAGAAAGCTTGATCAAGCTGGTTAATGCCGCTAAAGAAGCGCGTGAACACTTGTAAGAAATGTTTCGAGGACCTTCTATCGTCGTGTAGAGGGTTTTCGAATCGTTCCCTTATCCTAGAAATAGTGGCTCAGAGTTCTTGATCAAAGAAACAAAAGAAAAGGATAGAATATGTCACAACACACACCGTCTCTGTCATTTGAAGTTTTTCCTCCAAATCCTGAAGTAGGCAATGCCAAGCTCTTACGTGCCTTGGCAAATATGCAGGAGCTAGCCCCTCACTTCATTAGTGTGACCGCTAGCAATAATAAATACAATATCAAAGAGACGACGGTTGCTTTAGCCAATTATATTCAAAATGAATTGTCTATTCCGACAATTGCTCACTTACCAGCCGTTTATTTGAGCAAGGAAAAAGTGGCCGATACTCTTCATGAGTTAGATGAAGTAGGGGTTCATCGGATTTTGGCTCTGCGTGGGGATATTATCCCTGGTGTGGAACCTTTAAAAGACTTTCGTTATGCAACGGATCTGATTGAATTTATTAAAACAGAAGCTTCTCATTTTGAGGTGATTGGTGCTTGCTATCCTGAGGGACACCCAGATTCTCCAAACCAAATTTCAGATATTCAAAATCTTAAAAAGAAGGTAGATGCAGGGTGCTCTAGCTTGGTCACTCAACTTTTCTTTGACAATGAGCGTTTCTATGATTTTCAAGATAAGTGTACCTTGGCTGGGATCGATGTTCCTATTCATGCAGGAGTGATGCCGATTCTCAATCGTAATCAGGCCCTTCGTCTCCTTAAGACTTGTGAAAATGTTCATATCCCACGGAAGTTTAAAGCCATTCTGGACAAGTATGAGCATGATCCTGAGTCACTCAGAGCAGCAGGACTTGCTTATGCAGTCGATCAAATCGTTGATTTGGTTACTCAAGATGTGGCAGGTGTCCATCTTTACACCATGAACAATGAAGATGTCGCTTACCACGTCTACCAAGCAACAAAGGCGTTATTTGATCATCAACCGAATTTTGAAGTGAATTAATCAACACTTTTAGTAGGAAGTGTAGAGATTGAGAAAGAATCGTTCTCAATCTCTTTTTATTTGGATAAATCACTTGCTAAAAGCCAACTTTTTTTTTATAGTATTAATATGAAATTTTTGGAGGCGCTTGCAATGAAGAAAGATCTCACGTTAAAGTTATTTGGACCCCCTAAGGTTGTTTTCAATCAGAAAACTATTCGGTTTTCTTTTTCGAAGATGGAGGCCTTGCTTTATTATTTAGCGGTCATGGGCCAGGTCAACCGCGATGAAATAGCCGGTATCCTTTGGGGAGATAAGGAAAACCAAGTAGCTCGCAAAAACTTACGGAATACGGTTTACCAAGCCAATAAAATCTTTGAAGGAGATATCATTGTCTCTCCAAGTCGGAGCAGTTTGGCCCTTAATCCTGATTTGAGCCTTTCTTTGGATGTCAAACTCTTTGAAAGAGATCCACTAAGTGCCTTGGATCTTTATCGGGGAGACTTTTTAGAGGGCTTCTATGTCAAGGATGATGAAGACTTTGATCAGTGGGCTTCTCGAAAACGGGATGCATATAGGAAGCTCTATGTCGAAAGCTGCTATCAAAAAATTGAAAAGGTCGGTTTCGGAGACTCTAGTATAGAACTCTTGCTCCATCATTTGGTAGAACTGGATGAATTTGAAGAGAAAAACTACCAACTCTTGATGGAGTATTATAGCTTCCATCATCAGCTAGGAAAATTTTTCGAGACCTATTATAAGCTAGTCGATTTATTGGATCGCGAGCTCAGTGTGCGTCCCAGTCGAGCGATTGAGGAACTTTATCACTCCGTTTTGGAAGCCAAACGAACTCATAAACTGACCAATCGCTTGAATATTCGTGAACTTTCTTTCTTTGGTCGGAAACAAGAACTCTCGCAACTCGAGGAATACCTTTCCTTAGTCGAGACAGGTGAAGCGGTAGGTCCTTTTCTCGTGATGGGGCAATCTGGAACAGGTAAGAAACGTCTGTTGCGACAGTTGGTCTTGATGTCCAATCGCAGTTTTAACTTTATCAAGGTGGAAGGAAAAGCTACTAGTCAACGATACGAAGGAAGCAGCTGGAATGATCTCAGACAAGCGCTAGAGAAACTGGGGGATGAGATGGGGATTTCCCTTCTGGAAGAGGAGGATGATCTCATTTCTGTATGGAATCAGCTTCAAGGCCTTAGCAAAGAAAAACCGCTCCTGATCCTGCTTGAAAACGCCCAGTGGTTCGATGCAGTGTCTCTAGAAAAAGTGAAACAACTAGAGGAGAGAAGAAGTCAGGAGAAATGGCAACTAATTTTCACAGCGGAAGATCCCCTACCAGATTTCTTCGTCAACTTCTTGGGGGGCTTGAAGGTAGAGAAACGCTTGTCCCAACTAGAGTTGACCAATTTTTCCCCAAGTGAAAGTCGTGCTCTCTTGAAAGGGGAACTGGGGGCAATAGAGCCGGCAGTGATGGAGCAGATGGTTGAATGGAGTGAAGGCAGTCCGTTCTTGCTGTCCAGCTATATCGAAGAGTGGAAAGAAAATGAAAATTTAGAACCCTTGCCTGATATCATTCAAGCCTATCTTTCTCAGGAACTTGGGGATATGAGCAGTGAGGAAGAGGCTCTTCTACACTACCTATCTTGTTTTCATAAGCCAATTTCTCTGTCTATCTTGGCAGAATTGACAGCTACAGAGCTTCCTGTTTTGACAGAATTAATCGAGCCTTTATCTGAAAGAGCGATCGTTTCAATCGTAGAAGAAGGAGAGGCTCTCATGGTTCAATTTTGCAAGCAATTGGTAGCCATGTACTTTTACCATCTCCTCTCGCCAGCTAGACGGCGACTCTTCCACCAACAAATTGCGCAAAAATTGGAAGAAAGCTTAGAAGATGCGACGGACCTTCTTCTTTATAAGGAAATTGCCTACCAATACAAGCAATCCCAAAATCTTTTGCGTTCCATATCTTTTGAGTTGACCTACTTAGAAGAAATCCTTCAGCTGGAGCATGAACTGTTTCCGATTTATTCCAAGGTAGATGAGGGGTTCCTATCAGATGGTACAAATAGCCGTTTGGACATTTTTGGAGAGCTATCCCGTATACGCCAAGAATTAGATAACCTCTTTTCAAGGCACCAAAGAGATAGAGAATACAAGTATTTGCAACTGCGTTACTTGTACCTAGAAGGTCGCTATTTTATTCGAAGTGGGGAGTATCAAAAGGGGATTCATGATATCCAAAAAGTCATCTCCTATGCGCGGGAACTCAAGCAATCCGACTTCCTCTTAGAGGGTTATCGGCAAATCATTTATTATTGCATTCAAACTGAAAATATCTCTGAGATGGCCTATTATACAGATTTGGCTCTGGAAGATGCCATCCAAGCCAATAATCATGAGGTCATCGCGATCCAGTTGCGTTTGAAGGGCTTGTATCACCTGATGGTTGGGGATGAGGAGCAGGCGACTCGGCATCTGTATCGCTCTATTGATTGCTTTAGTTTGACCAATAGCATGCAGGCCAAGTATGCCATTCAAATTGCAGCTTCTTTGGCCTACCTCGCTGAAATCGAGCAAGTGAGAGGGCATTTCCAAGTAGCGGTCACCCACTTAGAAGAGGTTCTGCGTTTAGTGGGAGATCAAGCTGTTGATTCCGTCCGTGTCGTCTTTGATATTGATCTTGGAATCGCCTATTATTGGAAGGGAGATTTGATCCAAGCTCGCCTCTGTTTTGACAGAGCTCAGAAGATTTTGTCCAGTGTTCGTTTCCCTTGGAAGGAAGAATTGCTCGAATTTTACCAATCCTTGATTGCTTGTCAGCAAGGGGATCAGGAGAAGGTTGCCGATTATCTGGCTCGAAAAGAAAGGACGATGAAAAAATCTGCCAATTCACGGGATAAGGGGATGGTTCATTATCTATTAGCTTTCTTATCTAATCAAAAGGAGAAGGGGGAAGAGCTCGATCCTGCCCTGAGCACCTTCTTGAAAGAAGATAAGAATTACTACAAAAAGGTGGCAGAGCAACACTTGAATCCCTACAGAGATCGTCAGTTTCTTAAGAAATTAAAAGACCTGTAGTGTCTCTTGCCTAAATCATAAGAGAGGGCTAAGTGGCCTGTCCTCCTTTCAGGCAAAGATCAGTGTGTCTGAAAACGAAGAAAAAGCATAGAAATACCCTAGCAATGAGTGTTTCTATGCTTTTTATGTGTATAGAAATCTTCTTAGTTCAGTTTTTGTTGCGCCAATATTTGTGTCAAGTAAAAAATAAAGGTCGCAGCAAGATTTGAAGTATGGTTATCAATGTCATGAGGAGGAGAAACTTCCACGACATCAAATCCGACTAGTTTGCCACTAGCAGCAATGTGTTGGAGAAGCAGGAGGGCTAGTTTAGGATCGACACCAAGTGATTGGATGGCGCTAACACCGGGAGCAGAGCCGACCGCAAAGCAATCCATATCAATAGACAGATAGATCGCGGTTTGGTTTTCTAAAAATTGATCGATTCGATCCAGAATGGCTTGGTGGCTCATCTGGAAGAGATCTTGGCCAGTTAAAAAATCAATGCTTGGTGTTTTAGCAACGTAATTAAAGAGGAAGAGGTTATTATTGTGCTCTTGGATCCCCAGGATGAGGTAAGGGAAGTCCTGACCTTTTTCTTTAGCATGATCAGCCATTTGACGAAAACCTGTTCCAGAATTGGGACCGGTTTGGTCGTAAGGTCGCAAATCAAAGTGGGCATCCAGATTGATCACAGCCAGTTGTTCATCTTTTTCTAAACTGGATTGAATCCCTAGATAGTGGCCGTAAGCAGTTCCGTGACCGCCTCCTAGGACAATGGGTTGGATCCCTAATTGGTACATGCGCTGGATCGCTTGTGAGAGGCTTTCTTGGAGTTCTTCTAGTGAATGGTTAGGCCCGTCAATATTTCCCACATCATACACTGTCACATTGGTTCCCCAGTGCCATGGAAGTTTAGCGATTTGAGAACGGATGGCTGTAGGACCCTCGACTGCTCCTACACGCCCATTATTGATATAGACTCCTTTGTCGCTCTTAAAGCCGATGATCCCAAAGGTCATCCCCTCAAATGGTGTGAGAGTCTCGTCGTTTAGGTCTAAAAATTTGGTGACCATTCCCCATTTGGCCGTGTAGGGATTGTCCTCGATGCTACCTTGGTAGTAGCTGTAGGTCATTGGATAGTAGTTTGTGAGCAAGCTTGTCGCCTCCCTTATTTTTCTGAAAGCAGGCAGAGGCTGAGAAGATCGCCAGCCTCTGTTTTGCTTTATTCTTACTGTATCAGTATTGAATGCTTAAGTCAACTGCTTTTTCGATGGTTGCTAAGAATTCTTCGCTTTCGACAACAGCAGATGCTTTATTAAGTTCTTCAAAGATTTCGATATCTTTGTCAAATTCAATGAAGTTCAGTTTTTGACGAATCAGCTCATAAGCTGGTTTTGTACCTTTACCAAGTTCATGATTTTCTGGCTTGAGATCCAAGGCTTGGCAAGCTGCCATGATTTCAGTAGCAACGATGCGACGGGAGTTCTTAAGAATTTCAGCCGCTTTACGAGCTGCTGTTGTTCCCATGCTGACGAAGTCTTCTTGGTTTTCACAAGATGGGATAGAATCGACACTAGCTGGGTGAGACAAGATTTTGTTTTCAGATGCAAGGGATGCACAAGCATACTGGGTAATCATGAAGCCTGAGTTGAGTCCAGGGTGTTTAACCAAGAAGGATGGTAATTTACTAAGCTGGCTGTTGACCAAGCGTTCCACCCGACGTTCAGATACGTTTCCGATTTCAGAAAGGGCGATCCCTAGGAAGTCAAATGGTTGTGCCATTGGTTCACCGTGGAAGTTACCTCCTGAGATGACGTGTCCTTCTTTGGTAATGATTGGGTTATCTGTGACAGAGTTGATTTCGATTTCAACTTTTTCTTTTACGTAAGCAATAGAATCCTTGCTGGCTCCATGTATTTGAGGGATACAGCGAAGTGTATAAGGATCTTGTACCCGTTGTTGAGTCGCAACAGTGGTATTCTTGCTTCCTTCAAGAAGGTTACGGATGTTGCGAGCAGTTGCCAATTGTCCACTTTGTGGGCGGATGGTATGAAGGTCTTCTTCGAATGGACTGGTAATTCCATTGTGAACTTCCATTGAGAGAGCACCAGCGATATCAGAGAGTTTGAGCAATTGGATACCATCATAAGTCGCAAGAGCACCGATACCCGTTAGGACGGTTGTACCGTTGATCAAGGCAAGCCCTTCTTTGGCAGCCAATTGGATCTTTTCAATTCCAGCACGATCTAGGGCTTCTTGACCACTGAGAAGTTCTCCTTTGTAGTAGGCGCGTCCAAGACCCAACATTGGTAAAACCATATGAGCAAGTGGTGCTAAGTCTCCAGAAGCTCCGAGTGATCCTTTTTCAGGAATATAAGGAGTGACTCCTTTGTTGAGCAATTCTAACAGTTTTTCAACGGTTGACAGACGAATGCCAGAATAGCCTTTCAAGAGCGAGTTGATACGGATCAGCATGATGGCACGAACGGCATCTTCAGGAAGTGGATCACCGAAGCCAGATGAGTGAGTTCGTATCAGGTTTTCTTGCAGTTGAACAGTATCTTCTGGAGAGATGCTGACATTACAGAGGGAACCAAAGCCAGTGGTTACACCATAGACGACTCGTTTTTCCCGGACAATGTCATCAACGATTTTACGGGATGCGATAACGGCTTCTTTGGCTTGTTCATCAAGCTCACATTGGGCACCGTGCCGAGCTACAGCGATGACTTCTTCGAGTGTTAAGCTATTACCATCTAAATGAATCAATTGAGTCATATAAAACCTCCGATTATGAATAGTTGTTCTGTGGAAGTAGTGTTGTTTACTTCGGTTTGAATACCAAACATGGGCCCATTGTCTATTGATCATAAAAATTGAAAAGGGTCATAGAGAAAAGGGCTCAGGTTTGACATTCGTGGAGTCCTAGATGGGTTAGGGAGCAAAACCGAGCTTCGCTCCCGTCTCTGTTCCCATCTACTGTGTAAAGAAAATTAGTGAGGAAGGGCTTTCGATTTATGTAGTTTATCGCCGTGGAAAACAAAGTAAAGTCCACTTGCGATCACGAGACCGATGGCACCCCAAACAAAGTTCATCATGTTGTCCCCTGCAATCATCAAGATACTGACCACAACGGCTAGAACTGGGATAACGGGACCAAATGGTACTCGGAAGGTAACCTTTTTGTCTGGGTACATTTTTCTGAGTTTGATAGCTGCCAAAGCAGTTGGAATGTATTGGAAGAAACGGAAGACAACACTGAAGGTTGCTAATGATTCGAAAGAGCCAGATAACAAGAGTAAGAAAGCGAAGATACCAGAGATGATAATGGCAATGACAGGGGCATTCTTAGAGTTTGTTTTTCCAAGCCCTTCTGGCAAGAGTTTTTCAGTTGCTAATGCGGCACCAAAACGAGGGACCATGATGGATTCACCGATGTTTAGACCGGCGATTGAAATGAGGGCTCCGTAAGAAACGAGTGGAGCTCCGATAGGGCCAATCATTTCGACAAATGCGTCTTGTACCGGTGCACCAGTTTGCATAATGCGACCACCAAGCATGGCGATTGTTCCAGCGATGATCAACATGTAGAGAACAGATACAATACTGATAGAACCTAGAATAGCGCGGGGAACGTTCTTTTCAGGGTTGCGCATTTCCCCTGCAACGATAGACATGGTTTCAAATCCGATGAAACCGTAGAAGATGTAGACGGCTGTACTAGAAATAGAACTGAAGAGACTTGTTCCACTTTCCAATTGAAGGAAAGGTGTGAAGTTGCCCTTGCTTACCCCGCCAGAAATGAAGAAGATGGCAAAGAGTGAGAAGAGGACAATGGGGATTAATTTTGCAACAGTAGCTGTCAGAGTGAACATCTTAGAGGTTTTCAGACCGGCGATGTTCATCAGACTCAAGAGAATCAGCATACCGACACTGATCGGAAGGTTGTAGCCTTCAAATGCTGGGAAGGTAATGATGAAGATCTTAGCAAAGCCGGCTAACATGGCAGCCCAGGCGATAACAGTAACGGCCCAACCGAGAATCCCAACGTTAAAGCCAACGAAATCTCCAAAAGCGGCTTTTGAGTATTGCATAGCTCCACCGTTTTTATCGAAGTAGCCAGCCGTTTCAGCCAGACAGGCTGATAGTAGCATGACGAGAATGGCTACTCCGAACATGACAGCTAGAGAAGCTGGTCCAAGGCCAGAATATATTTTTTGAGGGAGGAGGAAGATACCAGATCCGATTACGGCGTTGATACCGTATAGAGTGGCACCACTAAAGCTGAATTTCGCTTTTTCTTGTTCCTCAATCGACTGTTTATGTGCTCCGTTCATAATGTTTCTCCTTTGTGAACATTATTGTAGTCCAGTCCAGATAGCAATCGGTTGCTCCCCAGACTGATGGGGTAAAAACGTGATTGTCATCTCTTGAAAAGGAGATGCTTGTTCGATCACCAGGAGCTCGTGAGTTTGGAGAGTTTGAGAATGATTGGTTCCCCATTTGAGTGTTAGTGGACAGAGAGCATAGATCAATTGATAGCGACTCTGACTTTTGACACTCTCTTTTGGGGATATAGCACTCATATGCCCCTGATAAGAAGGTTTGTAAATCAAATTAAAGTCTTGACAAGTCCCTTGGCTAGATACAGGATCTCCCCCATCAAAGAAGTAGCTTTGAAAGGGGTTCAAAACCACTTCTTTATGGTGATGGGTGAGCCTAATGGAGGCATTTAAGGGCATCAAGATTCGGTGGTAGCCCGTGAGATCGGTAAAGTTACTTTTTTCAACCTCTACTGTTGCAGTAGAGAGGCGGAAGTCAAATGTCCGATCTGGATAGCTTCCTCCCTCTGGGGAGAGAAAGAGTTGGGTGGTTTGGCCACCAGACCAAGTAGAAATCTGATAATCTGCGGGGGTAAGATGAAGGATAGTCACCATAGGACGCCCTCTTTCTTAAAAGAGACCAGTGATATTGCCGTGGGCATCGATATCAATCTTTTCACTGGCAGGAACTTTAGGTAGGCCAGGCATGGTCATAATGGTACCAGTGAGAGCTACGATGAAGCCAGCTCCGGCAGCTACCTTAAGGTTGCTGATTTTAACAGTGAAATCTTTTGGCGCTCCCATCTTCTTGGCATCATCTGAGAAGGAGTATTGCGTTTTGGCCATACAGATTGGATAGCTTGAGAAACCGAGTGCTTCCAATTCTTTCAGTTCGCGTTTGGCTGCTGGTGTTAAGCTGATGCCTTTACCACCATATACTTTTGTGACGATCTTGGTCAATTTTGTTTCAATGCTGTCTTCTTCATCATAGACATAAGAGAAGTGGTTTTCTTCTTGAGCCAGTTGAATGACTTTTTCAGCCAAGTCACGACCACCAGCCCCACCTTTTGCCCAGACATCCGAAATGACCACATCTACATGGCGTTTCTTACAAGATTCATAGACAGCTTCTAGCTCAGCTTCTGTATCCAGTGGGAATTTGTTAATGGCAACGACCACAGGTAGACCATAGACTTCTTGGATGTTGGCCAAGTGTTTGTCTAGGTTTGGTAGACCATCGATAACAGCTTGGACATTTTCCGTAGCCAAGTCTGCTTTAGCAACTCCACCATGCATTTTGAGGGCACGAATGGTTGCGACGAGGACAACGGCAGCAGGTTTGAGCTCGGCCATACGGCACTTGATATCGATGAATTTTTCAGCACCGAGGTCTGCTCCGAAGCCAGCTTCTGTCACGACATAGTCTGCATATTTGAGGGCTAGTTTAGTAGCCAGCACACTGTTACAGCCATGAGCAATATTGGCAAATGGTCCGCCGTGGATGATGGCAGGAGTATGCTCCAAGGTTTGCACCAAGTTTGGATGAATGGCATCTTTAAGGACGGCAGCCATAGCACCGCCCGCTTTGAGGTCTTTGGCTGTCACTGGTTGTCCTTGGTAGTTGTACCCAATGATGATGCGATCGAGGCGTTCTTTGAGGTCAAGGATATTTTCTGAGAGACAGAGAATAGCCATGATTTCAGAAGCCACTGTGATGTCAAAGCCATCTTCACGAGGAACCCCGTTTGTTTTTCCTTGAAGGCCGTCGACAATATGGCGGAGTTGACGGTCGTTCATGTCGACCACCCGTTTCCAGGTGATGCGACGAGAATCGATGCCCAACTCATTGCCATGATGGATGTGGTTGTCAATCAAGGCTGCAAGCAAGTTGTTGGCAATCCCAATGGCATGGAAGTCTCCGGTAAAGTGAAGGTTGATATCTTCCATTGGAACCACTTGGGCGTACCCGCCACCGGCAGCTCCACCCTTGATCCCAAAGACAGGGCCAAGAGAAGGCTCGCGCAAGGCAATGACGGCTTTTTCACCAATAGCTGAAAGAGCATCGACCAAGCCAACAGAGGTGGTTGTCTTTCCTTCTCCAGCAGGTGTTGGTGAGATGGCTGTCACGAGGATCAGCTTTCCATCTTCCTTATCCTTGAGTTGTTCCAGTTGGTTGCTATCAATTTTTGCCTTGTATTTTCCGTAGAGCGAAATGTCGTCTTCAGTCAATCCAAGTTCAGCAGCGATATCGGTGATGGGCTTCATTTGGACAGAATTGGCAATTTCAATATCCGATAAAACCATAGAATCCCTTCTTTCTTTATTTTTATTTGCTAGGTTTAAGATAGACTTTCTAAAATGGTTTGGTAAATATTATCTGCAAGATCAGAACCGGTTTGGAGAAGTTTGAGTCCCTTGCCGTGGTATTCTTGGATGAAGTCTTGGTCCTTGATTCCTGAAATGTTGATCAAGACATTGAGCCAAGCACCTTGAAGGCCAGCTTTAAGATTCAGAGCAGCTACCCCTAGGTCACTAGCCGCATTGGTGTTGGACTTGCCAACAGCTTCTTTGGTGGTTTCAAGAGCTTCAACGATGAGTTCCATCATAGAGAAAGGAGATACTGTCGCATGTTTCAGAGCTTTTTGCATGGCTTCACGACGAGCAGCTTTCTCTTCTTCGGTTTCTTTTGGAAGATCAAAGACAGCTGATACGACGTTGAAAGCTTCTGTATCCTTGTCGATGGCTTCTAGTAATTGGTCTTGGAGTTGAGCGCTTTTTTCATGAACCCCTTTGATATGGTCTTCAAATTCTGCGTATTTTTTCTTTCCAATGGTCAGTTCACAGACCATTTTTGTAAGGGAAATCCCATTCGCAGCAGATAGAGCAGCAGCAGAACCACCACCTGGAGCTGGAGCATCTGAACCAAGAACTTTGGCAAACTCCGTAATACTTAAGTCAACTAGTTTCATAGAACTCCCTTTCTAACCCAACAAGTGATTTTCCAAGACTTGTTTGCTGTAGTCAAAGTCTTCTAATTGCAAGTAGTATTCAGCAGAGTCGATCAAAGCCTTAGCAGGAGCCAGTCCAATGAGTTCTGTTCCGATGATGCGAACACCATAGCGTTGCGCTTCGAAACGAACGGTTTCAACGACACGATACAATGGGAATTGTTCCAAGTTGACCATGTTGATGGAGACTTGGGCGATGTTACGATCTTCTAGCATGACACCGATCGCTTTACAGTATTTGTATCCACCGCTTGATCCACGAATGATTTTAGAAATCTTATTGGCAATCTCTAGGTCGTCTGTGTCAAGGTTGATATTGAAAGCAACGAGTGGCATCCGGACACCAACAGCTGTAACCCCTGCAGTTGGGTGAATCTTGCGTTCACCGTAGTCTGGCTTCCAGTCTTCTTCCAACAATTTTTCTGGCATTCCTTCAAATTGTCCTTTACGCACTTTCGCCAAGTTCTTCCGTTCTGGACGAGTTGCAGCATCTTCATAAAGGAAGATTGGAATACCTAATTCACGATTAATGCGTTCGGCTACTTTATTAGCGATCTCAACGCATTCAGCTGTAGTGATATCTTTAACCGGAACAAATGGACAAACGTCTGTTGCTCCCATACGAGGGTGTTCGCCTTCGTGCTTGGTCATATCAATGTTTTCAGAAGCGTATTTCACCAATTGGAAAGCCACTTCTTGAATGCTTTCTTCATCCCCAACGAGTGTAAAGACGCTGCGGTTGTGGCTGGCATCAGACGAGTAGTCTAGTAAAGTGACACCTGGAATACTTTTTGCTGTAGCTGCTAATCCGTCGATCACAGCCTGATTGCGTCCTTCAGAGAAGTTTGGAATACACTCAACAATTTTTGCCATATGATTACCTCTTTTTATAGGAGAAGTTGGGGAGGAGGAGTCTTTGTATTTTCCTCCCCTTTCTCAGTTTTTATTTTTTGATGTTAAAACAATTTTTGAACGGCTTCTTTGACCAAATCTTCATCTGCCAGATAAGGAATGGTGATATGGTCTGTTCCTGCATGGAGACGGTTGTACTCGATCGCTGTTTCAATGGCATGGTTATTCCGTGCCCAGTTCCGACGAGCAACCCCACCCATAGTGTCCCAGGCAATGGCAGACTTGATGATTTCATCGATCCGGTGGCTACCGTCTAAGACGAGCCCAAATCCACCGTTGATAGCTTTACCGATACCAGTACCACCACCGTTGTGGAGGGCAACGAGACTCATACCGCGAGCAGCGTTACCAGCGTAACATTGAACCGCCATGTCACAAGTAACGTTTGATCCATCTTTGATGTTTGATGTTTCACGGAATGGAGCATCCGTACCAGATACGTCATGGTGGTCACGTCCAATCATGACAGGTCCAATCTTGCCTTGGCGAATGAGTTCATTGAATTTCAATGCAATATTGACACGGCCCATGCAATCTTGATAGAGAATACGAGCTTGTGTACCAACCACCAGTTGGTTCTTTTCAGCATCGCGAATCCAGTTGTAGTTGTCGCGGTCTTGGTAGCGACGAGTTGGATCGATCGCTTCCATAGCTGCGTGGTCAGTTGCAATCAAGTCTTCATGTTTACCGCTGAGGCAGACCCAACGGAATGGACCGTATCCATAGTCAAAGAGCATAGGTCCCATGATATCTTCTACATAAGATGGCCAAATGAAGCCGTCTTTGTCATCCAAGCCATTCTTAGAAATTTCCTTGATGCCTGAGTCGTAAACAGATTTCATGAAGGCATTACCGTAGTCGAAGAAGTAAGTACCTTTAGCTGTCAAGGCTTTGATCACTGCAAAGTGACGAGCCAAGGTTTCATCAACCAAACGGCGGAAGGTTTCTTTGTCTTCTGCCAGCAAACGTGTCCGTTCTTCAAAACTAATGCCAACTGGGCAATAGCCACCATCATAAACGTTGTGGCAAGAGGTTTGGTCAGACAAGAGGTGAACATGAACTTGGTGTTCGTTGACATATTCGAGTAAGTCTACGATATTTCCATGGTAGGCAATAGAAGTAGATTCACCAGCTTCAAGGGCTGCTTGAGCCAATTTCACAGCTTCTTCGGCACTGTCGGTTACTTGGCTAATCCAACCTTGAGAGTGACGGGTTTCGATTCGAGAGCGGTCTACTTCTGCAACGATGGCAACAGCTTTTGCAATTTCAGCTGCTTTCCCTTGAGCTCCACTCATACCACCGAGACCAGACGAGATGAAGAGTTTACCAGTTAAGTCGCCATCATCAGGCACACCGAGTTTAAGACGTCCAGCATTAAGGAGAGTGTTGAAGGTACCGTGAACGATCCCTTGAGGACCGATGTACATCCAACCACCAGCCGTCATCTGACCGTAGTTGGTAACGCCCATCTCTTCAGCAATTTCCCAGTCGCGCATGTTGTCATACTCACCGATCAAGAGACCGTTGGTAATGATGACGCGAGGAGCTTCTGGTTTAGACTTGAAGAGGCCGAGAGGGTGACCAGATTCAACCACCAAGGTTTGGTCTTCTGTCATGACTTCTAAGTATTTCTTGATCAAGTTGTATTGCATCCAGTTGGCACAGACAGAACCTGTTTCTCCGTAAGTGACCAATTCATATGGATAAAGGGCAATTTCAAAGCTCAAGTTGTTGTCAATCATAACCTGCATAGCCTTAGCAGCAGTGCATTTTCCTTTGTACTCATCAATTGGTTTTCCATAGATCCGATCTTTTGGACGGAAGCGATAGCCATAGATCCGACCGCGAGTTCTCAGTTCTTCCAGAAATTCTGGGATCAACTCTTGGTGGAATTTTTTAGGAATGTAACGCAAAGCATTTTTAAGGGCAATTTCAGTCTGAGCTTGCGTTAAGCGGAAGCCTCTATCAGGTGCACGACGGATGCCTTCTTGAAAAGTCGCCTTTTCAGGTAGGACATCAAAGTCAAGTTTGACAGACATAGCAGCTGCAATTTCTTTCTCGTCTATAAATGACATAGCAGAACCCTCCTTATAGTTGGACTGTGAATTTATATTTTCTTTATTGTATCGAAGAAACGTCAATAAAGAGTCAAAAAAAAATATAATTTTTAATAAAGCAAAAAAAAATGAGGGAAAAACTTTTTGACTTTTTTTTGACGCTTTTCCTGTAGAATTGTAAAATGAATAACAATGGAAATAGAAAGGAATGTTTCATATGTCTGCTGATATCCTATTAACCCACTTTAACCAATTGTTTTGTCCGAATGATCTAGGCCATCCTCTCTATGGCAAGGAGATGGCAGAGGCAACAATTCTTTCCGATGCTTATATCGCCATTAAAGATGGAAAGATTCTTGCAGTTGGGACAGGTCAACCAGACCCTGAACTGATCGATGACCATACGGAAGTGAAATCCTGTGAAGGAAAAGTTGCGACTCCTGGCTTGATTGACTGCCACACCCACTTGGTCTATGGAGGCAGTCGGGAGCATGAATTTGCGAAAAAGTTAGCAGGTGTTTCTTACTTAGACATCCTCGCTCAAGGCGGTGGAATTCTGAGCACGGTTCGGGCGACACGGGAAGCTTCTTTTGACAATCTCTATGACAAGTCCAAACGACTGTTGGATTACATGTTGCGTCATGGGGTGACTACTGTCGAAGCCAAGAGTGGCTATGGTTTGGATTGGGAAACTGAAAAACGCCAACTAGATGTAGTAGCTGCCTTGGACCGGGATCATCAAATAGACTTGGTTTCAACCTTTATGGCAGCCCATGCGATCCCAACAGAATACAAGGGCCGTTCCCAAGAATATTTAGATCTCATTGTGGAGCAAATGCTTCCCAAAGTGAAGGAAGAAAAGCTAGCTGAGTTCTGTGATATCTTCTGTGAAAAAGGTGTCTTTACAGCAGATGAATCTCGCTATCTTCTTTCTAAAGCTAAGGAGATGGGCTTCAAGCTACGGATCCATGCCGATGAGATCGAGTCCATTGGTGGTGTTGATGTGGCGGCTGAATTGGAATCTACCAGCGCAGAACACTTGATGGTGATTACCGATGAAGGCATTCAAAAACTAGCCGCAGCAAAAGTGATTGGAAATCTTTTGCCAGCTACAACCTTCAGCCTCATGGAAGATACCTATGCACCGGCTCGTAAGATGTTGGACGCTGGGATGGCCATCACCCTGACAACAGATAGCAACCCAGGGTCTTGTCCGACAGCCAATCTTCAGTTTGCCATGCATCTGGGTTGCTTCATGATGCGCCTAACTCCAGTAGAAATTCTCAATGCAGTGACCATCAATGCAGCCTATTCAGTAGATCGTGCTAAAACAATCGGCTCTTTCGATGTTGGCAAACAGGCTGACATTACCATCTTTGATGCACCAAATCTAGATTATCTCTTCTATTTCTTTGCGACAAATCTAGTGACAGATGTCTACAAGAAAGGTCAAAAAGTCATTTAACCGACTCCATTTCATTTGGGACTTTGCTGGTTTGCAAAAATCAGCAAAGTCTTTTTTTAAAACCTATCCCTGTAGGGAATGGAACCACTTTAGTGGGAAATTAAAATTTGACGTTCAAAGAATATTTTTCTTACTTTCTGATGTACAAAAAGGGAAATTCTTGATAGAATAGAAGTAATATTGAATATTTTCTTCAATATCATCTGTTTGACTTGAAAACAGATTTTTTAAACTATTCATCAAACGAACAGGTTGTCCAACAGACCTGTCTAGAAATTGTGAGGAGACAAGATGACTGTCGATTATAACAGCAAAGCTTACTTGGATAAAGTAGACGCTTGGTGGCGTGCAGCCAACTACATTTCAGCTGCTCAAATGTACTTGAAAGATAACCCATTGTTGAAGCGCGAAGTCGTTGAAAATGACTTGAAGGCTCACCCAATCGGACACTGGGGAACTGTACCAGGGCAAAACTTTATCTATGCTCACTTGAACCGTGCCATCAACAAATATGACTTGGATATGTTCTACATTGAAGGACCAGGTCACGGTGGACAAGTAATGGTATCGAACTCATACTTAGATGGTTCTTATACTGAATTAAATCCAAACATCCCACAAAATGAAGAAGGTTTCAAACACTTGTGTAAGATCTTCTCATTCCCAGGAGGAATTGCTTCTCACGCAGCGCCTGAAACACCAGGATCTATCCACGAAGGTGGGGAACTTGGTTATGCCCTTTCTCACGCTGCAGGTGCTGTATTGGATAATCCAGATGTGATTGCTGCCACAGTTATCGGTGACGGTGAAGGAGAAACAGGTCCATTGATGGCTGGTTGGTTGTCAAATACCTTCTTGAACCCAGTCAACGATGGGGCTATCCTTCCAATCTTCTACCTCAACGGAGGGAAGATCCACAACCCAACCATCTTCGAACGCAAAACAGACGAAGAATTGGCCCTCTTCTTTGAAGGTCTTGGTTGGAAACCAATCTTTGCGAACGTCACTGCGATTTCAGAAGACCACGAAGCTGCACACGCTTTGTTCGCTGAAAAATTGGACGAAGCGATTGAAGAAATCAAGAAAGTCCAAGCAGAAGCTCGTAAAGGTTCTGCTGAAGAAGCAACTCAACCAGTATACCCTGTCTTGATTGCTCGTATTCCTAAAGGTTGGACTGGTCCAAAAGCATGGGAAGGAACACCAATCGAGGGTGGATTCCGTGCTCACCAAGTGCCAATCCCAGTAGATGCTCACCACATGGAGCATGTCGATGCCCTTCTTTCATGGTTGGAATCTTACCGTCCAGCTGAATTGTTCGACGAAACTGGAAAACTAGTTCCGGAAATTGCGGAAATTGCACCAAAAGGTGACCGTCGCATGGCTATGAACCCAATCACAAATGCTGGTGTGATCAAACCAATGAACACAGCTGATTGGAAGAAACATGCCCTTCAATTCAACACACCAGGTGAAATCATGGCTCAAGACATGATCGAATTTGGTAAGTATGCGGCAGACTTAGTAGATGCAAACCCAGATAACTTCCGTATTTTCGGTCCAGACGAAACCAAATCAAACCGTCTTCAAGAAGTCTTCACACGGACAAGCCGTCAATGGTTAGGACGTATGAAACCAGACTACGATGAAGCCTTGAGCCCTGCTGGTCGTGTCATTGACTCTCAATTGTCAGAGCACCAAGCAGAAGGAATGCTTGAGGGATATGTCTTGACAGGTCGTCATGGATTCTTCGCTTCTTACGAATCCTTCCTTCGTGTTGTGGATTCTATGATCACTCAACACTTCAAATGGTTGCGTAAGTCTAAGACACATACAACATGGCGTAAAAACTACCCAGCCTTGAACTTGATTGCAACTTCAACTGTCTTCCAACAAGACCACAATGGTTACACTCACCAAGATCCAGGTATCTTGACTCACTTGGCTGAGAAAACTCCTGAATACATCCGTGAGTACTTGCCGGCAGATACTAATAGTTTGCTTGCAGTGATGGATAAAGCCTTCAAGGCAGAAGACAAGGTAAACTTGATCGTTACTTCAAAACACCCACGTCCTCAATTCTACTCAGCTGATGAGGCAGAAGAATTGGTTCGTGAAGGGTACAAGGTGATCGATTGGGCATCAACTGTGTCAGCAGATGAAGAGCCAGATCTTGTCATTGCAGCTGCAGGTACAGAGCCAAACCTTGAAGCTCTTGCAGCCATCACAATCTTGCACCAAGCCTTCCCAGAATTGAAGATCCGCTTTGTCAATGTTGTGGATATTTTGAAATTGCGTCACCCATCAGTAGATGCACGTGGACTTTCTGACGAAGAGTTCGATAAAGTCTTCACGACTGACAAACCTGTCATCTTTGCCTTCCATGGTTACGAAGGCATGATTCGTGACATCTTCTTCAACCGTCACAACCACAGTCTTCGTGTACATGGTTACCGTGAAAACGGAGATATCACAACACCATTTGATATGCGTGTGATGTCTGAGTTGGACCGCTTCCACTTGGCACAAGATGCTGCTAATGCAGCTCTTGGGGAAGAAGCATCCGCATTTGCAGCTCAAATGGATGAAACAGTTGCCTTCCACAATGCTTATATCCGTGAAAACGGAGATGACATTCCGGAAGTGCACAACTGGAAATGGGAAAATGTAAATAAATAAGAAAAAAAGTCGGAGCATTCCGGCTTTTTTTCTTATTTAGACCGTCTTTTACATTTCCACTTGCTTTTTTTGAAACAGTTAAGCGCTGTTTCATCAGTTTGTGGAAGTCTTCTATCCACAGAGGGTGAAATCACCTTGTGGATTGCATTGATGATGCCAGCGGTAAAAGAATTTGATATTTTTTTAAAAATATTTGATTAGCCCATCAGTAACTAGGTGAATGATTTCATAAAATAAAAAGAGTGCTGGAAAGTGGGATTGCTTGAGAAAGAAAATTACAAACGAATTCCAGTTTCTACAGTCAACCTATTTTTATATTTTGGTTGACCATTGAGGAGTTGTCTGGTATAATAGGTTAACCATATTTGAAAGTGAGGTTAACTAAAAGTGAAACAACATCATACTTTTTCAATTGTTCTTCCAGCCTTCGGAGCTGCTATCATTGCTTCCTTATCACAAATCATCATTCCGATAGGAGCGGTGCCCATCACCTTACAGACCTTTGCTGTAGGACTGGTGGCTGCCATTTTTAAACCGAGAGAAGCTACTCTTGCTGCTCTCCTCTATCTTATTCTCGGTGCAATTGGTCTACCCGTTTTCGCAGGAGGTAGCGGTGGTTTTCAAACCTTCTTTAGTCCAATAGCTGGTTATATACTTGCCTATCCCCTTTTCGCCTTTATCACTTCTAAACTGACCAATGCTGATACACCCATTTGGAAAATCTTTTTGGCTTTTGTTTTAGGAGATGTCCCAGTATTTGTCGGTGGAATTCTCACCCTTCACTTCCTTGGAAATATGGGTTGGTCTACAGCCGTAGCTGTCGGTTTGACACCTTTTATCATTCCTGACCTGTTAAAAGGACTCATCGTCTCTTTGGTGACTAAGCCAGTTTTAAAAGCACTAAAAGATCATAGCTACTTTAACTAAAAAAAGATTGAAGGCTCTGTTCACACGAACAATGTCTTCAATCTTTTTATTTTGCAAAATAAATGTCATAGTGCTTTGAGCAAGCTGGATTAAACCGACTGTGACAATGAGAGCAAGAGATAGACTTTTGATAGTTTTCAATAGTCATTTCATGTAGACAAACACCACAGATAACTACCTTATCCTGCCTTATGTGGCAAGGATAAGCTCGAAATCTATGATCCTCTATATGATCATGACATTGATAACAGGCATAATATTTTTGACAGTCATAGCATTTTAGAGCAACAATATCTAGTGGAGAATGATAGTGTTGGCACCTACTTTCCTTATCTACCAGGAGACCATGAATTTGTGCTACTGGTAGATAAGGAGTAGAAGCAATTGTCTTGCCCAGGACATCAGGTTCCTGCTTTCTGAGAGTTTTTCTAGTGATTGTACTTTTACTATTTTCCATTAACCACATTATAGCACAAATGATTTGTATTTTTAGGAGAAAAGTATAGTCGATTCACATGATTCATTGTGTCTATCTTATGCTTCTACGTAACAATAGTTTTCAGTTCTTATTTGATGAAACTTTAGGGACTGATTTTTTTTAACAATTTATAGATCTAGGAACTAAAGAAAAGACAGCTGGATATAAGTTCGGAAATCAAGCGTTTTTCTAATAAAATTGTAAGAGTTTCTAGGAAAATATTGAAGTAAAACCGAAAAAATAGTAAAATGGAAGAGCTGATTGCAGCAAATCAACTGTTCTGCATTCTCCTTTTTGGAGAAGTGTTCTACATTAGAAAATGGAGTATTCTATGAAGAAAAAAATTATCTTGAAAAGCAGTATCCTAGCGGTCGCTGCGGGTCTTAGTGTTTTTGCGATCAATAGCGTTTTTGCAGACGAATTGCCCGTACAGTTCATGGGCGTTAATGACTTCCACGGTGCCTTGGAACAAACAGGGACAGCTCGTTTAGAAGGCGAAACTGTGAAAAACGCAGGAACAGCCCCACTTTTGGCAACCTATTTGAACGATTCGCAAAAAGACTTTGAAACGGAGAATGCCGGAACGCCTAATGCCAGCATCCGTGTGCAAGCGGGAGATATGGTCGGCGCTAGTCCAGCCAACTCTGCCCTCCTTCAAGATGAACCAACTGTAAAAGTCTTCAATGAAATGAACTTTGAATACGGAACCCTTGGAAATCACGAGTTTGACGAAGGACTTGGTGAATTCAACCGGATCATGAAGGGAGAAGCCCCAACACCTGGTCAATTCAATAAGATCGTAGATGAGTATCCTCATGAAGCTTCCAAACAAGAAGTCGTCATTGCCAACTTGGTTGACAAAGATACCAATAAAATCCCATTTGACTGGAAACCTTATACCATCAAAGAAATCCCAGTCAATGACAAGACCGTTAAGGTCGGATTTATCGGGGTTGTTACGACAGAATTCCCAAATCTTGTTTTGCGTAAAAATCATGAACAATACCGTGTTTTGGATGAAGCAGAATCGATTGCTAAATATGCGCGTGAATTAAATGACCAAGGTGTGCATGCTATCGCTGTCTTGGCTCACGTTGCTGCCACTAGTAAGAATGGTGTAGCAGAAGGTCCTGCTGCAGACATGATCAAAAAATTAAATCAAATCTATCCTGAAAACTCAGTGGATATCGTCTTTGCAGGTCATAACCACCAATATACAAACGGGATGGTTGGAAATACCTTGATTGTTCAAGGTACGTCTCAAGGGAAAGCTTACTCGGATGTCCGTGGGGTCCTAGATACGGATACAGCTGACTTTGTCAAAGCTCCAACTGCTAAGATTATTGCGGTAGATCCATCGAAAGGCAAAGCAAAAGATGCCAAGGTTCAAGCGATCATCGATGATGCCAATGCGACGGTTAAAAAAGTAACAGAAGCAAAAATCGGTACAGCAGACAAAGCTGAAAATATTACCCGTGAATTGAATGCGCAAAAAGAAAGTGCTGTTGGAGATTTGGTCACAGCAGCGCAACTAGATATTGCCAAAAAATCAGGTTATCCAGATGTTGACTTTGCCTTCACCAATAATGGAGGAATTCGTGCAGACCTCGTGGTGAAACCAGACGGAACAGTCACTTGGGGTGCAGCTCAAGCAGTGCAACCATTTGGAAATATCCTCCAAGTAGTAGAAATCACTGGGGACCAAATCTACAAAGCTTTGGATCAACAATATGATGAGAAAGAGCTTTACTTCTTGCAAATGGCAGGGATCAAGTACACCTATACAAAACCGGCTGATGCAACAGAAGAAAATCCTTATAAGGTCGTGAAAGCTTACAAGGCAGACGGAACTGAAATTGATCGCAACAAGACCTACAAGGCGATTATCAACGACTTCTTGTATGGTGGCGGAGATGGCTTCTCAGTCTTTCGTGATACAAAATTGATCGGTGCGATTAATCCAGATACTGAAGTCTTTATCCAGTACATCGAAGATGTGAATAAGGCAGGGAAGAAATTATCTGCTTCAATCTTGGGCAACAAGACCTTTGTGGAAAAAGTGGAAGAAGAAACACCAACTCCAGAACCACAACCACAACCTCAACCAACTCCAGAACCACAGCCAGCGCCAGTTGATCCAGTAAGTCCAGTAAATCCAGTCCATCCTGTGGCTCCAGTCTCTCCTGTTACCCCAACTCCTCAACCTGAAAGCCCAGTAACTCCAGCTCAACCAGCTGCAATCGAAACAAAAGAAGTGGCAACAAACAAACCAGTCGCTGTTACCTATCATACAGGTGGCCAAGCAGAAGCAACAGCTACACCAGTAACTGGTCTTCCAAAAACAGGTCAAGATGAATTGGCTTCAACCGTCCTTAGCCTCTTTGGCATGACCTCACTAGCTTTAGCGGGATTTGTAGCCAGCAAAAAACGTGAAGGTTAAGTTCTTCATCCGTTAACTTACCCTAAAAAACGTCCGTTCTTTTAAGAAACGGACGTTTTTGATCTTAGGCTGTTTTCTCCACCCAGACACTGCGGACAAAGAAGAGGCTGATCAGAGCTAGTGCTAGAAAGGCAACTCCAAGGTAATAATAGGGTTGATCCATTGTGGTAGATCGACCAGAGAGGTTGACAATCCCTCGGTAGAGGGCTCCGGCTGTTAGGGTAGCCACTCCTGAATTCCAAAGATTGAGACTCAGTCGAGAGAAGCCTTTCACCATCAACTGTAGAGCCACTAGTAGGGCGCCACCGATCAAAGGAATCAAGAAGAGGTAGTGCATGAAGGCAGAGGTTTCGCCAAAACTAAAGTGTTCATAGATGCGACTTCCGACAAAGAAGAAAGCTGAAATCAGAGTGTACCAGAGAATCGTTTTTTTCAACCGTTGTTTGATAGGATTAGTAACCGATGTAGACAATGTCACTCACCGCCCTTTCTGAGATAGTACCATTTGTTGTTGGTTTATTAATAACTTGGCCATTGAAGTAAAGTGTAGAAGATCCACCCCCGTCCAGGTTGTAGGCTGTTTTAACGCCATAAGACTTCATCACTTCGGCTAATTGGTAGAGAGACAGGCCTTGGCTTTCTGAAGTCCGTCCATCTGACACGACGATAATGTAGTGATTTTCATCGATGATTCCAATCGCTGTCCGTGGATTAGACGCCATAGATTGCCCGACCTCTGAGTTGGTATCGACGGTAATTTCTCCATTTTCAACTAAGGAAGGACCGAAAGCGAGGAGATTGACGACCCCGTCTTTGACCAATTGATCCGCTGAGATCTCATCTTCATAGATAATTTTGAAGGATCCATCCTTGTAAATGGCTAGGTCACCATTGCTTGAATCTTCCCGAACGGTATCACGGTAGACCACTCCATTTCGGATGACGTATCCTGTACTGTTAGCCCCGTAATAGTCACCATTCACTGCTAGAATGGCACTGTTGTTGGCAGCTGTGACAGAGGTCTTGGCTGTCACGTTGGTTCCGTATGTGTTTTGTGCAAAGGCTGTTTTGAGGTAGTCAGATGAGCTGACTGTAATATCTGCAATGTAAACCTGGGTATTTTCAATCGTTTTTTCTGTTAGGCTCACCTGGATATTGTCATCTGAATAGCTAGTATCGGTCGTTGTTGCCGATGCAGCTGCTTTTTTTGCTGCCTTGGTGTCCGTAGTCGTAGCTTTTACGGTTTGGATGGCATCAGATAAGACAAAGGTCTTGAGCATCGAGTAGCTAAAACTGCTGGTCAAAAGAAGGCCAAAGCAGGCAGCATAGGTGTAGGATTTTTTAAAGAATTTCATGGTGGGGAGCAGTCCTTTCTTTGAAGATCACTTTTTTCTGGATCACCCATGAGACCAGAAAGAGGAGGAAGCCGACGACAATCTTACTGATCAGGAGATTGAGCCCGAAAGCAGTATAGAAGAGTCGAATCAAGAGCGTATCGAGAATAAAGAGGCCAAGAGCTAGACCAAAGTAGCCACTTCCAGTTTTAGCGACACTATCTTTATTCTTAAAGACCAGGTGCTTATTGGTCGAGTAGTTAAAGATGGAACTCGTCACACGAGCGATCCCATTGGCTAGGAGAATACGTAGACTAATGGGCACGGCCATCATCACGAAAAGGAAGAAGACGTAGACCAGATAGTCAACGATAAAACTACTCAGAGAGGAGAGGGCAAACTTGAACATGTCCTTGTAGATCATGAGGCCATCTCGAATAGGTCGGAAGTGGGAGCCTTCGTTGTCATTGATGTAGACCGTCTCGATGGGAACTTCCACGATGGGGAAGGACTTGCTTGATGCGAGGAGAACATTCATTTCATATTCATAACGCTGACCGTCAACCTCAAGCATGAAAGGCAAGAGATTCGTAGTGAAAGCCCGTAAGCCCGTTTGGGTATCGCTGACCACCACCCCTGTTTGTTGCTTAAACAAGAAACGAGTCAATTTATTTCCGAAAGCAGAACGCAAAGGAACTTTTCCAGAGAAGGCGCGTGCTCCTAGAATAAGTGTTCTAGGATGCTCTTGAGATTGGTTAACAACCCTGAAAATATCCCAAATTTTGTGCTGACCGTCTGCATCAGCTGTAACAATGCTTCCATAGGTGCCTCTTTCTAGGATGTAGGCATAAGCAGTTTTGAGAGCTTGCCCTTTTCCTTGATTGTGCTCATGAGTCAGAACTGTCGCAAGACCGTCCAATTTGTCAAAAATCACTTTCTTGTCAGCGTCACTCCCATCGTCGACCACGATGATGTGGAGATCGCTCTTAGCGTGGACTAAGCGAACCAGTTTGACAAGATTCAGATCCGGTTGATAGGCGGGGATGATAAGATAATTCATAATCGTTCCTCGTTTCTTGAGATTTGTTGTAGCTAGTATAAAGACTCAAGCTTAAAGCTAACTGATATCAGTTTTCTTTAAGGAAAGAGGAGAAAGAAGGGGAGGGGTTTCTTCTATAAAATGTCATTTTTTAGGACATTTTTTTCTTTTTTCTCGAAGGGGACGTCCAGAATCATTTTTCAAATCCTAAAGATAATTCTTGCCTTTGTTCGAAAAGTCTGGTATAATAGTTTCTTGTGAGTAAACCTCACTTACCCCTTGCAAAGACAGGGGGTCATTAGTCCAAAAGGAGGAACATTATCAATGGCTAAATACGAAATTCTTTATATTATTCGTCCAAACATTGAAGAAGAAGCTAAAAACGCTTTGGTAGCACGTTTCGATTCTATCTTGACTGACAACGGTGCAACTGTTGTTGAATCAAAAGATTGGGAAAAACGTCGTCTTGCATACGAAATCCAAGATTTCCGTGAAGGACTTTACCACATCGTAAACGTTGAAGCGAACGACGCTGTAGCTCTTAACGAGTTCGACCGTCTTTCAAAAATCAACGGTGACATTCTTCGTCACATGATCGTAAAAGTTGACGCGTAAGAAATCATCAGAGGTGACTTATGATTAACAATGTTGTACTTGTCGGTCGTATGACCCGTGATGCTGAACTTCGTTACACTCCAAGCAATCAAGCAGTTGCTACTTTCAGCTTAGCTGTCAACCGCAACTTCAAGAGTCAAAATGGAGAGCGCGAAGCCGATTTCATCAACTGTGTGATCTGGCGTCAGCAAGCAGAAAACTTAGCCAACTGGGCTAAGAAAGGTGCTTTGATTGGGATTACCGGTCGCATTCAAACACGTAATTACGAAAACCAGCAAGGTCAACGTGTTTATGTCACTGAAGTCGTAGCAGACAGCTTCCAACTATTGGAAAGCCGTGCAGCACGCGAAGGGCATGCAGGTGGTGGCTATTCATCAGGCAACGGTGGTTTTGCTGGAAACTCAACCCCAAGCTTTGGTGGATCTGAACCAAGCAATGCAGCGCCAAACTTTGGTCGTGAAGAAAATCCATTTGGAGCCAATCCAATGGATATCTCAGACGACGATCTTCCATTCTAAGAATGGGTTTAACGAATTAAAACTATAAAGGAGAATTAAACATGGCTCAACAACGTCGTGGCGGATTCAAACGCCGTAAAAAAGTTGATTACATCGCAGCAAACAAAATCGAATATGTCGATTACAAAGATACTGAGCTTCTTAGCCGTTTCGTTTCAGAACGTGGGAAAATCCTTCCTCGTCGTGTAACTGGAACTTCAGCGAAGAACCAACGTAAAGTAACAACAGCTATCAAACGCGCTCGCGTAATGGCTTTGATGCCTTTCGTAAACGAAGATTAAAAAAGAGGTCCAGTGGACCTCTTTTTCACGAGCTTGAAAATAAAAAAGCGAGTAAGACTGTACTGACCCCAAAAAGTTAGACAATTAATTTAAGCAAAGGATTTAGTTCTGTATTGTACAGGACTAAGTCCTTTTAGTTTTACCTTAATTC
>NZ_KV834647.1:198373-219372 GCF_001837905.1 Streptococcus sp. HMSC076C09 | reverse complement strand
TTGCTGACGTTGATGCTGATTCAGATGCTGATGTTGAAGCTGATTCAGACAATGATTCAGACAATGATACTGATTCAGATAATGAAATTGATGCTGACTCAGAACGTGATTCTGAAATAGATTGTGACGCTGATTCAGTATTTGATTCAGAGTTGCTTTGAGTTGTTGATGCACTTACTGAAGCTGATGTGCTCAATGATGCTGATTGACTTGCTGACGTTGATGCACTTGTTGAAGCCGATGTGCTCAATGATGCTGATTGACTTGCTGACGTTGATGCACTTGTTGAAGCCGATGTGCTCAATGATGCTGATTGGCTTGCTGATGTTGATGCACTTGTTGAAGCCGATGTGCTCAACGATGCTGATTGACTTGCTGACGTTGATGCACTTGTTGAAGCCGATGTGCTCAATGATACTGATTGACTTGCTGATGTTGAAGCTGATTCACGTGTAGATTCGCTCAACGATGCTGATGCAGATTCAGAAATTGATTTAGAAGTCTTTTCAGATGTTGATTGTGATTGTGAAACAGATTGTGAGTTAGACACAATTTCTGATTCTGATAGTGATTGTGAGTTAGATTGCGATTGTGAGTGTGAAGCTGACTCAGAATTATCCCACTTACGGTAGTAGTGAACCGTATCACCAGATGGTTTTTCATTTGCATCTGGAATTGAGTATTGGTTACCAAATCCACCAGTAGATTTCACTGGATTACCTAAAGAATCAGTGACAATCTTACCTGTTGCTTTATCGATACCATATTTCGTACGTCCACCGATAACATTTTGCGAGTTACCACCTTCAACAACATTAGCTGTACCCTTAGGTTCATCAGTAAACATATAATTTACGTCGCCGTGATGACCAGCTGTATACCAACCTGTGATATATACTAAACCTTCATTTGGTTTTTCTGGATTGTGCCATGGAGAAACAGACAATTGGTAGTCACCGTTCTTGCTTGAAACGAGACGTTTATCAGCATCCATGTTTGTTGCTGCAGGAATATACTTGTCACCTGGTTTAATCACTGGAGTTGTGTAAACAAGTGTATATCCTGTTGTATCAGTGTTATTTGCCATTACTGATTCATTATAAGTAGAAACAGCAGATGGATCCAATACATAAATCTTAGTAACTGTTGAACCATCGTTGGCAACTACTTCACGAATCCGTTTTGCGTAGTAATGTTGACGACCACCCTTGAGTTCGGCATATTTAGTACCTACAGTATTACCTAATTCACCAGACATAGTTGAAGCGTCTGCTGCTTGGTACAACTTATAACCAACAAATTCACGAGGATTTGATGCAGTATAATCTTGACCTTGGATACCTGTTTGGGTATATGAAGCAAGTTCTGTTTCATTACCAGTTGGTTTGTAGCTTTGAGTTGTTACATCAGAATCTGAACGAGAAGCATCATAAGTCGATGAAGCTGTATCAACTACTTTATAGTGAGTTGTTTGATTCATCTTAGTTGATGGTACAGCAATTTCAACGTTCGGTTTCTTTTCACCTTGGTTAGCAGGTGTAAGGTAGTCATAGACTTGCTCTGTCTTGTAATCAAAACCACTAGGATTCAAATCTTCATTGTGCTTGATAATGATATCGACACTAGATGGATTTCCATCTGTAGAAGCATTATAAACAAGGTATGGATAGTATTTCTGACTTGAAAGGTCACCAAGGTTGATTTCTTTAGCGGCAACAGCATTACTCAATGTTGTATTCGCAACTTCACTACCAGTTGTTTTATCAACCAAACGAACAAATACATTTGGATTTGATGCACTATTTGTCTTGTCTACAGACAATGTAATGTAGTAGTTTTTGTTGTAAAGTTGGTTGTATGAAGAAAGATTCCAAATACCAAATGTCAAACGACCTGAAGTTGGGTCAGCTGCGTATCCTGAAGGGATCGCTTGTGTACGATCTGTAAGGCTCGCACCGTTTGGATCTGACATTCCTGGAGTTACAGCAACACCAGATGGATTTGTGCTTGATGTAGCAATAGCATCCAATTGCGCATAAACTGCTGGAGCACCATTTACTGTTGTGTTACCAGTAAATCCTGCCGCAGTCAAGGTTGCCATCATGTCATCTACTGACTTGCTCAAACGTTCGCGTTGATCAGCATAAGCTTGAGCTGATGCATTCGCGTTGATCAAGCTGTTGCTTGCTGTCAATTCTGTTTGAACTTTAGCGATGGCAGCATCAAGTGCTGCTTTCTTTTCTGGAGCTGAAACAGTAGCTGAGTAGTCCCCTGCAATCTTGTTCAACAAGGCTGCTTCTGAAGAATTTTGTTCTAAGACAACCTTGTCTTCAGATTTAGATACAGTTGTAGTTGTTTCTGAAGTTGCTTCAGATGCAGTTGCTACAGCTGATTCGCTAAGAGCTGCTGAAAGTTCTGCAGATCCTTGTTCGCTCAATGAAGCTGACTCAGATACAGAGACACTTACAGATGTTGAAGTGCTTGCTGATGTAGATGCACTTGCTGATTCTGTTGTAGATTCAGTAGTTGATTCAGTAGTTGAAGTTGTACCAAGTACAGTACTTCCTTGCACTGCAAGAGCTTCACTTGAAAGTTCAGATGCAGTTGCTACAGCTGATCCAGTTTCATCAGCTTTAGCAGTATTCGCTACTGTAGCTGCACCAAGAACAGCCCCTGCTGCTACGATCCCTTTGAGCAAGCCTCGGCTTGTCATTTCTGTTGCTGATACTTCATCTTCACGAACTTCAGCTACTACAGTTTCTTCGACCTGACCGCGGATAACTTTCAAAAGACCAAAGTTAGAAGTTGCTGCACGCAACCAGTTCTTACCTGACTTGATCAATTTAAAACGAGTCACACGATCCGTTTCACGGAACTCACCGTTCGAACGCTTAAAAAACATTTCTGTCTCCTTAATACATTTTCTATTTCCTTTATATTATAGACTACTTTGGAAATATTTCAAGCAATTATCCTCAATTATTAGTATTTTTTTTAAAAAATTTTTCTTTACATAAAGAAATCCGTTTTCATGTTCTTTTTTTGTCAAACCGGGGCATTTTTTTGATAAACTCCTATAATACTTCGACTTTAGAGCTAAAACAAAAAACCCCTTTTAATAGGGGTTTTTCTGATAATTATCTGATTTCTTCCAACATTTTTTCAATGTGTTGGATGGATTTCTCACGTCCAAGCAAGTAGATGGTATCTGGCAATTCAGGACCATGCATTTCACCTGAAACGGCGATACGGATTGGCATGAAGAGGTTCTTCCCTTTGATACCAGTTTCTTTTTGGACCGCTTTGATTTGTGGGAAGATATTTTCTGCCACAAACTCATCGTCTGACATGGCTTCAAGTTTTGCTTTGAAGGCTTCAAGTACCGTTGGCACTGTTTCACCAGCCATGACTTCTCGCTCAGCTTCCGTCAATTCTGGGAAGTCTGCAAAGAAGAGGTCTGTCAATGGAACGATTTCGTCCACTGATTTCATTTGTGGTTTGTAGAGTTCCACCAATTTCTCAGCCTTGTCTGTCAAACGACCTGCTGCTTCAAGGAATGGTTTGGCCATTTCAAAGATGGTCGCAAGATCCGCATTCTTGATATAGTCATTGCTCATCCAGTCAAGTTTCTTCTGATCGAAGGCTGCTGGAGACTTGCTAAGGCGGTTTTCATCAAAGAGCTTGATAAGTTCTTCGCGAGAGAAGATCTCATCTTCCCCACCAGGGTTCCAACCAAGAAGGGCGATAAAGTTAAAGACTGCTTCTGGAAGGTACCCTTTCTTACGGTAATCTTCGATAAATTGAAGGGTGTTGGTGTCCCGTTTAGACAACTTCTTACCAGTCTCAGAATTGATGATAAGTGTCATGTGACCAAACTCAGGTGCTTCCCATCCAAGCGCTTCATAAACCATAAGTTGTTTTGGAGTGTTGGCAATATGGTCATCTCCACGGATGACGTGAGAGATTTGCATATCGTGGTCATCGATGACAACGGCAAAGTTATATGTTGGGTAACCATCTTTCTTTTGGATAACCCAGTCACCACCGATATTGCCACCTTCAAACTCGATATCACCTTTGACCATGTCATGCCACTTGTAAATACCTGACTCATTCACTGCCAAACGAACAGTCGGGATAATCCCTGCAGCTTCACGTTCTGCAACGTAAGCTGCTTTTTCTTCTTCGCTCATTCCAAGGTATTCGTTGATGTAGCGAGGTGTTTCACCGGCTGCTTCTTGACGTTCACGTTCAGCCGCTAACTCTTCTTCAGTGACGTAAGATTTGTAGGCTTTTCCTTCCGCCAAGAGTTGGTCAATGTATGTTTGATAGAGTTCCAAACGTTCAGACTGGCGGTAGTTTTCATGCGTCTCAGGACTTTCATCCCAGTCCATGCCCAACCAACGAAGGTTTTCAAGTTGTGAGCGTTCTCCGTCTTCGACATGACGTTTGCGGTCCGTATCTTCGATACGGATGATAAAGGTTCCACCATGGTGGCGTGCATACAAGTAGTTAAACAATGCTGTACGAGCATTTCCGATGTGTAGTAGTCCAGTTGGACTTGGTGCATAACGCACACGAATATCTTTTGCCATATTTCTCTCCTCTTATCTTGTTCGCTATTTCTAGCTCATTTTTCAATCGTTCCTATTATACCACAAAGAAAGCAGGACTGAAATGAATAAGTGGCCTTTCTAGCTTTTCTTCCTATATATAAAAAAAGCCAGAACAAATGCTCCGACTTATATCCAATCTATTTGTATCTTATTAAACGAACACGGGCTGCTGATTGTGTCAAAAACGCAAGCTAAATAGCAATTAATTCAAGACACAGTAGCTGATTGGATTCTTCTGTCGCTTTCTAAGCTCAGAAGAATACCTAATCAGTCTTGTGGGGGTACGACGACGAAGCGCTTATAAATGATATCGCTTCTGTCCTACTCCCTATTTTGACTGTATCCGCTACGCCCTTTGTATCTTAACTTAGTCTTTCTTCTAATTCAAAGTCGATTGGTAGGGTTTGTAAAAAGTGCTCCAACTCACGTTCCCAGTAGAACCATTCGTGCTTACCTGGGCTGTGGGTATAGGTGACATCCAAGCCTAACTTTTCTAATTCCTTGACTTCAAAATTATTGGCTTCATAAAGGAAATCCTGCTCCCCACACCAGATCCAGAGTTTGGTCTTCTTATCTGAAAACTTCTTGGCAGCAGTCTCTAGCGAATAGGGACTGGACGTCCAATCCTCAATCTCTCCAAAAATTCCCTTCCAAAAAGCTGGTTGTTCCAAGTCATTGTTTTCAAAGTCTCTATCGTGAAAACTAAGTGCTCCAGAAAAACTAGCCGCATGAGAGAAACGATTGGTCTTGAGAGCCAAGAGCATCGATCCATAGCCACCCATGGATAGACCAGCAATAAAGGTCTTCTCCCGTTTCTTGGTCATATTAGGGAAGAAGCGAGAAAGAGTCTCTGGCAATTCCTCCGCAATGGCTGTGTAGTAGTTGTAACCATACTGGGTATCTGTGTAAAAACCATTATTGGTATTAGGTAGGACCACGATCAGATTGGTATTTCGCAAAATGCGCTCCACATTGGTTCGCTTCAACCAAGAGTGGTGGTTGCCATTCATCCCGTGTAAGAGATAAAGGACTGGAATATCCGTATCCGCTGGATCTTCCACGCGCGATGCATCAGGATAAAGGACGGACACGCCCCACTCCATCTTCAAGGCTTCTGAATAATACTCAATCTGCATAACTGCCATTTGATTTCCTCTTTCTACTGTTAAAAACACTCGGCAAGCCTCGGGCCGCCAAGCGTTTCCATTTCTTCTATTATTTCACTTCCATCACGACTGGTAGGATGGCTGGACGGCGTTTGGTTTGTTCAAATAAGAACTTAGACAAGTTGTCGCGTACCAAACCTTTTAACTCACCCCAGTCAAAGCTGTCTTGCGCCAAATAGTCTTCAACGCTTTGGTTGACCAATTCGCAACTTTCACGAAGAATATCCCGACTCTTCTTGACATAGACAAAACCACGGGTGTGCACGCGCGCTTTGGAAATAATTTTCTTCTCTTTGCGATTCACCGTGATCGCCACGATAAAGATCCCGTCTTCTGACAAGACCTTGCGGTCACGAAGGACAATATTGCCCACATCACCAATGGCATTCCCATCGATCATGACATCTCCTGCTGAGACGCTACCGGCAGGAACGAAGTCACCCTTTTCGTACTCCATTACCGTTCCGCGTTTTGGAATAAATATGTTCTCAGGCAAAATACCAACTTCCATCGCCACTCGTGCATGGGCATCCAATTCACGGTATTCCCCTTGGATTGGGAAGAGATATTTAGGACGAAGAAGGTTGATCATCAACTGCAAGTCCCGTGCGTTTCCGTGACCAGACACGCGCAAGCTTGACGTGATCAATTTGACAATGCCACCTGCTTGGTAGATCATGTTTTCCACACGAGCCACCACAGCTTCTTTAGCAATAGACGGCGTTGTGACGATGTAAACCAAGTCCCCATCTTTGATTTCCACATAGCGGTGACGACCAATCGACATCTTACGCAAACCATTGATCGGTTCACCCATCCGGCCTGTTTCCAAAATGATCAATTCATGGTCCTCAAAACGACTCATTTCTTTTGGCTTGATCAAGAGTTTTTCGTTGGCAAGAGATAATTTATTCAAGCGGATGGCTGTGCGGACGATGTTTTCCACATCAAACCCTGTCAAGACCACCCGGCGGCCAGTCCCAGCTGCAGCATCAAAGACCTGCTGGATCCGAGAAAGGTTGCTGGCTACCGCCGCTACGATGACACGACCATCCCAGTCCGCAATGGTATCCAGGATTTCATCGCCCACCTCTTGCTCACTAGCAACTTGCATCTTGCTATCTGCGTTGGCCGAATCACTCAGGAGGGCAAGCACACCCTCACGTCCAATCTCAGCTAGGCGAGCAAAGTCCGTCGCATAAGACTCACTAGCAGTTTGGTCAAATTTAAAGTCTCCTGTATAGACGATATTGCCCTCAGGAGTGCCAATCACAATCCCGATACTTTCAGGGATGGAGTGGGTTGTTTGAAAGAAAGAGACGACGGCATCACCAAAATCAATCTCAGAATTCTGATCGATGACATGGAAGTCGTTGAATTTCTTCACACTGTCATTGCTTTTTACAAAAAGTTTAGCTAACTCAATGGTTAACTCTGTCCCGAATACAGGGACTTTCGCTTCCGCCAAAAGATAAGGCAAGGCCCCAATGGCATCCGCATGACCGTGGGTCAAGAAAACACCCGCAATGCGGTCCTTGTTTTCAAATAGATAATCCATGTTGGGGATAACGACATCCACCCCAAGTTGCTCATTTTCTGGATACTTCAAACCTGCATCCAAGACAAAAATTGAATCGTTCACTTCGGCAACGTAGAGATTTTTCCCATTTTCTCGAACACCGCCAAGAGTGACTAATTTAATACTACTCACTGTTGTCTCCTTTAGTGTGATTATTTTAATACTTACGGTCCTTGGTCGCCCAAGTCGAATTACAGCTTTGCAAATACTTGCATATCCACTCTATTATACAATTTTTTTCTCTTTTTTTCAAAAAGCTTTCCACAGCAAAAAAGTCCTCTCATCTATTTCAGATGAGAGGGCTTCTAGGCGCCTATTTTTAGGGGGAAAAGACCCTAAAGATGGTAATCTCCCCGTTTATTTTCAATGATCCGCATGGCTGCCTTGATCACATGAAACTTGCCTAACAATTCCTCTAGGCGCTTACTATTTCGCTCGCTCAATTGGCCGTTCTTGACCGCTTGGGACAGGCGATAAAAATCATCCAAGTCCTCCCCAATGTTTTCAAACAGCTCTTTGGCTTCCTTGAGTCGGTAGCGATTGACTAGGTGGTTTACATCTTTTTTGAAGGAAGCGACATTGTTTTCGTGAATATCCGTATAAGCTTCCTCTTCTTCCTTAGATTCTTGGTAATTGACCGCCTTAAAGCAAGTGATGAACTCCCGACTTTTGATATTGCAGACAAAGATGACGCCATCACTGGCTACATAAGCTTCTGTATTAGCCGGTTGAACCACATTACTATCATAAGGAGAGAGGGAGGAGAGGTGTTGGTTGATCCACTTATTCAAGTGCTGATCATCTACGCCAAAGCGCTCAAAAGCTCTTTGCCGAAAATGGTCCCGACAACTATATTCTTGCGCATACGACAATCCCATACTCTCACCTCCTCCTGAGTATTTTATAAAAATGGCCTCCAGTCTTACGGGACTAGAGGCCTGGTCTGCTTCACTGACTTGGTGCAATTAACCTTTTGGCTAACAAAACAATGTTTATGATGTTGATTTCATTTAATAGTATTTGTGTAAAATACCAGAGGTTTTCTTTGCTATCCTAAATCCAAATGATTAGTTTTCGACTGGACGCATCGAAGTTTGAAAACCTTTACAAAAAGCTTCTACCTACTATTTCCACGTTTTCTTATGTCTCCGGACAAACTAAGCAGGTTTGCCCGACCGTCCAACCGATCCGACACACACGACATGACTGCTCTTTTACGATAAGAGCATGAACAGATATCAGCAAAACAGGCCTAAAACGAAGTAACCTAAATTTTAACTCGATAAGGCATTGGTATCAATCCCTTCTTCATCTTTCTAACTATATTATACTCAGCTCCCTAAGCAATTGCAAGCGATTTCGGCTGAAACTAGTTCCTATTTTTATGCGGTTTTATAGATGATTTAAGGAAAAGAAAAAGTTAGAGAGCAAGTCTCTAACTTAGCTGTAGACAAACTACTTCCACATCAAACAACCTAAGTAATACTAAAAAATTAAATCGATCGTTACTATTAGACTCATGCAAACATACTCTGAAACTATCCGCCGTGAGAAACATTTCTAAAATGAGTTTGTATTTTAGTGAAGCCTCTAGGTAAAACACAGTAGCTGATTGAACTCTTCTCTCGCTTAATCAGCTCGGAAGAATTCTAATCAGCCTTGTAGGGGTAGGACGACGAAGCGTCCACAATCGTATAGCTTCTGTCCTACTCCCTATTTTCACTTTGCATTTTACGGGCTTTGTATCTTATTCTTTCTCAAACAATTGATAGTAGTCTGCGATGGTCATTTGGGCTTTTTCTTCTTGATTGAGGTCTTGGACGATGTGTCCGTCTTTCATGACAATCAAGCGATTTCCATATTTCAAAGCATCTTCCATATGGTGAGTGATCATAAGAGCTGTGAGGGCATCTTGTTTCACAAACTCATCGGTCAAGGTCATGAGGGCCTGACTAGTTTTTGGATCCAAGGCTGCAGTGTGTTCGTCTAAAAGTAAGAGTTCTGGACGTTTCAGTGTCGCCATCAACAGACTCAAGGCTTGTCGTTGCCCCCCTGATAGAAACTCAACAGCAGTGTCGATATGATTTTCCAAGCCATTGCCGATCTTAGCAAGGACTGTTTGAAACTCTTCTTTATAGCTGGCCAAGTGACGCGGAATCAAACCACGTTTTTCTCCACGAAACTTCGCTACCAAGAGGTTTTCCGCTACTGTCATGCGAGGTGCTGTCCCCATTTTAGGATCTTGAAAGACCCGCGATAGGTACTTGGCTCTCTTTTCAGGAGAATAGTTGGTTACATCTTCCCCCAAAATATAAATTTTCCCACTGCTCACCGGAAGCGTCCCTGCAATGGTATTAAAGAGGGTTGATTTTCCAGCTCCATTACCCCCCAAAATCGTGATAAAATCATGCTCTCGAATTTCCAAGGAAACATCATCCAGAATGACTTTTTCTTCGTTCATCCCATTGCTCACGGCTTTGGTTACATTTTTTAATTCTACAATTGCTGTCATTTACTGAGTTTCGCTCCTTTCATGATTTTTCCCTTAAAGGTTGGAATCATCAGGCAGATAGCCAAGATCAAGGCACTGAAGATTCGAATATAGCTGGTATTGATGCCAAGCGCAATCACGGCCCAAATCAAAAATTGGTAGGCGATCGATCCGATCGCAATACTGAGCAAGCGCTCTGTCAAAGTGACATTTGAAAAGAGCACCTCTCCAATAATAAGGCTGGCAAGCCCAATAACGATGACACCAATCCCACGTGAAGCATCCGCATAGCCTTCTTGCTGGGCCATCAGTGCACCAGAAAGAGCAATAATCCCATTTGAAATGACCAAGCCCATCAATTCCATCCGGTCGGTGTTGATCCCAAAGCTCTTGGCCATATCTGGATTGTCCCCTGTCGCAATATAGGCTTGACCCAAGCGTGTATCCAAGAAGAAGATCAAACCAAGGATCACAAGCGTTACGAAAATCAAACCAATCAGAATCTCATTGAACCCACTGGCAAAAGGAAGAAATTCCTGTAATTTTTTATAGCCCAAAAGTCCCAAATTAGCCCGCTGCATGACAAAGAGAATAACCGAGTTACAAGACGTCATTACGAGGATCCCTGACAAGAGTGTCGGGATTCTTCCTTTTGTGTAGAGAAGACCCGTCGCAAGTCCCGCCAAACACCCTGCACCAATAGCAGCCAGCGTCGCAAGGAGCGGGTTGACCCCTTTAGTAATCAAGGTCACCGCCACCGCTCCTCCAAGCGGGAAGGAGCCTTCTGTCGTCATATCTGGAAAATCTAGAATTCGGAACGTCATAAAGATTCCTAACCCTAAAATGGCCCAAATCAAACCTTGTGAAACAATTGAATTAATCATAGTTTCTCCCTTCGATAATAGTAGTTTAATTGTAACATAAATAGGGAGGAGAACCTATAGGAAATTAATGCTTCTTCTTACATTTATTTTTTACCTTTGTGTTTTGTTTAATTTTATGTCAAAAAAACGAACTAAACTATTTTTGCGGTTCATTTTTTTGCAAATATTTTTTTGGATATAAATATCAATATTTAAAAACTCACATTTAAAGCTATTTTCTGGCACTTTCAAGAAAACATTCAATTCACTTTCTTTCCAAAATTGACACTATCTAGTGAAAAATCGTATACTTATTTGGTATAAAATGAACAAATAATGTAGAAACGTTGATTTACTTATTTAGACTGTATGTGGGAGAAAAAAATGAAACAAGAAAAAAATAGTGTCTCTGAAAAAGGGCACGGCTATTTCCGCAAACGCAACAAGACATTGGTCTCTATGATTACCCTTTTTGGAGCCTTGATGGTAAGCTCTGTTGCCATGGCTGACGAGGTCAACACCAATCCGACTTCTGAGATTTCAGCAACCGCTCAACCAGCAGCAACCAACACCAGTACTCCTACCACTACTAGTGAGGAAGGTGCTACGACGGAAGCAACGTCTTCGCCATCGGAATCAACACCAACTGTTACTGCCACTCAACCGGTCAGTGCAGCTCCAGCAACTACTTATAATACTCCAAAAATCACCAACGACGTCACCTTTGATAAAGCGACTTATAAAAGTGGGGAAGACGTCCGGATCTCCATCAACAACCCTGAAGTGGTTTCATCTGATGTCACTGTCTCTCATTTAGATCAGGTCATTTATGAAAAGAAAAACGTTGAAGGCGGCGAACTGACGATTCCAAATACGATCTTTTCACCTAATGCTGGATTTATCGTTGATGTCCTTGGTAAGAAAGCAGATGGCTCCCAAGCCTTTCATAAGGCAGCGGGTCTTGCTGTTGAAGATGACTGGACGATCTACCCACGTTATGGGGTGGTTGCCGGCTCAAAAGACAATCACAACTCCATCACCAATGATCAGGTAGAAGGCTACAAGAATAGTATTGACCAATTGGCCAATATGCACATCAACAACTACTTCTTCTACGACGTTTACAATACGCCAGCTAACCCATTCCCAGCAAATGTTGAACGTTTCACTCAAGATTGGGCGACTTTCTTGATTCCAAATAGCGAAACAGATCCTGACAAGCGCAAGTCCTACTTGCCTGTCATCGATACAGAAGCAGTCAAAGAGCTAGTGGCTCATGTTCATTCAACTGGTGCCAAAGCCATGCTGTATAACATGATTTACGCAGTTTCCCTCGAAGAAGGGGTCCCAAATGAAGTGAACAGTGCCATTGTTCGCAATCTACAAGACCATTTCAACTTCGGTAAAAAGGGTGATGTCACAGCGACTGATATCCAACAATTTCTCGATCCGGGTGATCCAAATTGGCAAAAATTTATCATTGAAGTCATGACCAAAGCCATGAAAGAAGGGAATTTTGATGGATGGCAAGGGGATACCATGGGCTCTAACTGGGTGGAAAAAGTCAGTGAACCTGGAAAAGGCTTCTCTTTGAGCGAACACTATCCAGAACTAGCCACAGCTGCAACAGAGGCCCTCAAAAAAGAAGGCTATGACTTCATGATCAACGATATCTCTACTGGAGATGCTGATCGACTAGGTAAGACCAATGTCTCTGCACCTTATGCGGAAGTTTGGGGAGATAGCATTGCCTATGACTCTACCTACCAAGCCTTGACGCGTCTTACCGAACGGATGCGTGATTTATACAAGGGGAAATCTCCTATCATCGCAGCCTATACCCATCGTGGTAAAAATGCATCAGCCCTCAGCAAAGACAACGAATTGCTGACAGATGCTATTATCGCAGCGAGCGGTGGTTACCATATGACGACTGCAGCCCTCAATACTTCTCAAGATGCTAAAGGTTTTGGGGTGATCCAAGCAGAATGGTATCTCAATCAAAACCTACCAGTCAATGCTGACTTTGCCAATGCAGAATTCAACTACCAAGAATTCATCGTTGCTTACCAAGAACTTCTCCGCGGTCGCGACACCTTAGCACATGATACTCGTCGGATTGTAGACAATACAAATGTACTGGTAAACGGCAACTTCATCGGATCCAACCTGGATAATGCTGACGGGGTTCAACCTGGAACCGTTTATACCATTACAAAAGAAACCAAGACAGGTGATCGGATTGCTCACTTGATCAATTTGGTCGGCATCACTGAAAACAAATGGAACAGCGCTGTGAATACAACCGAAAAATTGACCAATATTCAAGCTTTTGTTCCACTCGGAAAAATCACAAAAGACCAGGCTGAACACGCCAGCATTTACTGGGCAACACCTGATGCTGTTGAAGGAAAATACAACATCAACCTCCGGGAAACAAGCGCAAATGTTTATTATGACGGAGGAGCTGGCCAATGGATGGCTGCTATCGATGTTCCGAGTCTAGATGTATGGGATATGCTCTACGTCAAACTCAATGAAGCCGCTCATGTTCTTTATCAAGACGAAAACGGAGTTGAGCTAGAGCGTTCCAGTGATTTAGTTGGTCATACAGGTGAAAAGATCAACTACTCGACAAAAGAAACCATTGCCAACTATTTGAAGAAAGGCTATGAACTAGTAGAGAATGGCTTCGATGCAGACGGACAACCAAACTTTGACCGCGACGCTAACAACATAAATGAAGATGGCGTTCAAGAGTTTATTGTCCGCTTGGCACCAAAAATTGTAGAATTTTCTGCAACACAGCCCATCCAAGCCGGTCAAGTTGTTCCAGGAGACAGCGAGGGTCGTGTCTATCCAACTCCTCTAGCTCCAGCTGGTCAAACAACTGCTGATCTGGATCATTTATCTGAAACAGTGACCCGTACAGTGACCTATGTGACAGAGGACCAGGATGGATCTAACCGCCAGTCTGCAGGAATAGCTGATCAAACTGACAGACTTCATTTCGCTCGCAAAGGAACCATCAATTTGGTGACAGGCGAGACAAGTCTTGAAGACTGGACAGCTCAAGACGGCACAAGCTTTGTAGCTCTTGAAAATCCCGTCAAAAAAGGCTATGTTGTCGTAGCAGAAGAATCGACTGATGCCGTCTCTTCTGATCTGACAAAAGCAGGAGAACATACTGGCATTCATGCTGATGCAGCAGACATCACAGATACGGTCATCTATCGCCCAGTCGGTGCCTATAGGATCAGCTATGCTACTGGTAAAGAACCAGCCCATGCTCAAAAAGAGATCACTTATCTAAATGATCCCACAAATCCAACCGCCATTGCATCTCCTACCGATACCCTTCCTTACGTGGAGGGATTAGAGCCAAAAGATGCTCATGGACAAGTCTTAAATCTTGTGGATCCTCTTGACGAGACCAAAGGCTATCTTCTTCCAAGCCCTGAGTCTCCAACAGCTGATACTGCTATTACCTATGCCATCACCAAAGGATCTGTCAGAGTACGATTCCTCACTGAGGGAGGCGACACTGATCTGCAAGAGGCGCAAGACCTCGCTACAGAGGTAGATTTCGGCACCAAGTACACTAGTGAGGCCCCAACAGAAATCACAAAAGATGGTCGTATCTACCATCTAGTTGGACACCGTGCTGATTCTGCTGATCCAAGTGGCACAGTCACTAAGGGAATGAAAACGGTCATCTATGATTACAAGTTAGCTACGGGAACAGTCATCGCGCGATTTGTCATCCAAGATACTAGCACTGAATTGCAACCAGAGCTTGCTATTGCAACAAATGTGGACAATGGAACCCATTACGTCGCTAGCGCACCAGATGAAATCTCCTACGACGGCCACATCTATGAACGGATCGGTGCAGCTGAACAAACTGGGAAGGTAGAAGTTGGAACAACCATCTTGATCTTTGCCTACAAGGTCAAAGAAATCCCTACTCCACAACCATCCCCAGAAACAGAAAAAGAAGAAACAGTCAGCCCTCTTCCTTCCGTGACAAAAGCAAACACGACTGATGCTCATGAAGAAAAGGGATCAGCACTTCTCTCTAACAAAGAAGAGGAGAAACCTCTTGAAACAACAAGCCAAAAAGAGGAACTCCCTGAAGTTGTTCCTAACACCCCTCAAGAAGGAACTCATCTACCTGCAACAGGTGAAGAAACCTCTCAGCTAGCCCTACTTGGACTTGGCCTCTTAGCAGGTTTGTCCAGTCTTATCCCTTACAAAAAGAAACAAGAGTAGATCCCAAACACAAAGAAACTTCCTATGGAATTCTGTTCCAAGGAAGTTTTTTTATATTTATACAACTCATTCAGAGTCTAGATCCCTTTTATGAGGGTGACTGACGACAATAAGGGTGTGAAGTACTACCACTCCAAACCCTACTGTATTCCAATTCAAAGTGGATTCATTCCCCTTGTTGCCGGCAGTTTGAAAGATCAAATTGCTTTACTAGTATACTGTTTTCTCCACTTCAAGTCAATGGAAATTCTATGAAACTAGTAACAGAATGAAACGACTAATCGAATAATTTCTGAAACATTTCATAATATATATGCATGTTTTTACAAGCTAACGAAGAACTTTTTAATATGTCTACCTTACTGAATTCATTTCACTTCTGAGATCAATCCAGTATCCACATCATACACAGCTCCCGAAATAACGACATCCTCTGGAATCAAAGGAGATGCCTTTAAAAGCTCCATATCCTCGCGGACACTCTCCTCAATATCTTGAAAGGGAAGAAAATCGCGATCTCCTACATCCACACCCAGTTCTTTCTTGAGATGCTGACGGAAACCTTCGTTTTCAAAGGTCTGTGCGCCACAGTCTGTATGGTGCAAGACCACAATTTCACGGGTACCCATCTGCTGCTGAGAGATGACCAAGGAGCGGATCATGTCCTCTGTCACGCGCCCTCCAGCATTCCGCAAAATATGGGCATCTCCAAGAGCCAGACCTAGTGCCGGCGCCACGTGAAGACGGGAATCCATACAGGTCACGATGGCGACTTGTGTTTTGGGCTTAATCGGAAGACGGAGGTCTCCATGTAGCGCCACATAAGCTTGGTTGGCTGTTAAAAAATTATCAAAATAAGACATGGTCTCTCCTTTATTCCTTTGAAATTCAAATCATCTATTATTTTACCACATCCGATCCTTTCTGTCAGGGGATACCTCCTGTCATCTGTCACATCTGAAAAAAAGCCTTAAACTTCCCGTTTAAGACTTTTCAACTATTAAAATACTTTCTTCAAGACTTCAGACAGTGTACTCACACCGACCACTTGGATACCTGATGGTGTCGTGATCCCCGTCAGAGAATTTTTAGGCACATAAATCTTGGTGAAACCGAGCTTAGCAGCTTCATTGATCCGTTGTTCGATCCGATTGACTCTGCGGACTTCTCCGGTCAAGCCCAACTCTCCAACGAAACACTCTTGCGGGTTGGTTGGCTTGTCCTTGTAGCTGGAAGCAATGGCTACGGCTACGGCTAGGTCGATAGCTGGCTCATCCAACTTGACACCACCTGCAGACTTGAGGTAGGCATCCTGATTTTGAAGGAGCAAACCCGCTCGTTTTTCTAGCACTGCCATGATGAGACTAGCTCGATTAAAATCAAGCCCCGTTGTCGTCCGCTTGGCATTTCCAAACATGGTCGGTGTCACCAAGGCCTGCACTTCAGCAAGAATTGGACGTGTCCCTTCCATGGTCACTACGATGGACGAACCAGTCGCACCGTCTAAACGCTCTTCTAGGAAAACTTGACTCGGATTGAGGACTTCGACCAAGCCACCTGATTGCATCTCAAAGATTCCGATCTCATTGGTTGAGCCAAAGCGGTTCTTGACTGCCCTCAAAATTCGGAAGGTATGGTGGCGTTCCCCCTCAAAGTAGAGCACCGTATCCACCATGTGCTCCAACATACGCGGACCCGCCAAGGTTCCTTCCTTGGTCACATGGCCAACGATGAAGATGGCGATGTTATTGGTCTTGGCCAGCTGCATGAGTTCAGCCGTCACTTCTCGCACCTGAGAAACCGATCCTTGTACTCCTGAAATCTCAGGAGACATAATGGTCTGGATCGAATCGATGATAAGAAAGTCAGGTTGGATCCGCTCTACCTCTGTACGCACGCTCTGCATATTGGTCTCAGCATAGAGGTAAAACTCGCTATCGATATCTCCCAATCGCTCTGCACGGAGTTTGATCTGCTGGGCAGACTCCTCGCCACTGACATAGAGAACCGTTCCCACTTGAGACAACTGGGTCGAGACTTGAAGGAGCAGGGTTGATTTCCCTATCCCTGGATCTCCCCCGATGAGGACCAGACTTCCTGGTACCACTCCACCTCCAAGGACGCGGTTGAATTCCTCCATTTCTGTCTTGGTCCGATGGACTTTAATAGAAGTTACTTCAGCCAATTTCATAGGCTTGGTTTTCTCACCTGTCAAGGACACACGCGCATTCTTGACTTCTGCAACTTCGACTTCCTCCACAAAGGAAGACCAAGCTCCACAGTTTGGACAGCGTCCTAGGTATTTGGGTGAATTGTAGGCACAATTTTGACAAATAAATGTCGTTTTTTTCTTAGCGATGATAAACCTCTTTCTAAATCTCTATCTCACACTCAATCACTTGGCAAAAATCAATCTTCTCATTTGGCACAAACTGGCGCATGAGCATTCCGTGAGTTACAATGATAATAGTTTTATAATTTTTATATTTTTCCAAAGCTCTTAAAAAACGATGACGCATCTCTAGATCAGTTTCATAGCGATAAGGAGAATCTTCAGATAAAGCTCCTTGATGTTTTAGATAATATTCATGAGCTACCAATACACTGGTTAAATCAGAGTTAGTGCCATCTAAGTCTGAACGCCACTCATGAAAAAACGGCTCCACAAACAAGTCCAATCCTGTTTCAACTGCTATATAATGTGCTGTTTCTAAAGCCCTCGTCACAGACGATGAAATAATAATCTCTGCCTTTCCAAAACATGCAGTTTTAGCAACTTCTTTTGCCAGACTGCGACCTTTTCCTGTCAATGGTGCTAAATCACGACCAAAACCACTATAGAGTTGCGGATCTTCAAGTTTATCAAGCATACTATAATCTGGCTCCCCATGACGGACAAAGATAATCTTCATCTTAGTGCCCTGTCGACCCAAATCCACCGGTCCGCACGCCATCCGCCTCATCTCCATCTGCAATTAAGAAAGGAGCAAAGACAGCCTGGACCACACGTTCCCCGACTTCAAGGACGACTTCTTGGTCCGTGATGTTTTTCATCTGAGCAAAGATATGGCCTTCATTTCCTGGATTGCCATAGTAATCCCCATCAATTACCCCAACAGAATTGATCAAGACCAGGCCTTTTTTGCGAGGATTAGAAGAACGGTCATAGAGATAGAGCACTTCAGTCGGTTGCATATAGGCCTTGACCCCAGTTGGAACGAGGACGATTTCCCCAGGAGCAATCACCGTGCGTTCTGCCACTTTTAAGTCGTAGCCAGCTGCGTGTGCTGTCTCCCGTTTTGGCAACAAGTCCTGATTGGTATAGGTTGATACAAGTTCAAATCCACGAATTTTAGTCATCCTGATTCCTCTTTCATTCTAAATAGTTTCTATCTCTTCTATTATACCATCACTTCGCCCTAGCGTCTCCTCTATACTACTATTCGTATTTTTAAAAAGAATTCTCTTCAATCTGGAAGTTATATATTGTTTTCATGTTTTTTCTGAAAATAAAACACTATCATGACTGATATGACATATAATTTGTGCTAAAAAATGCTATTTTTAGCTTGAATATAAGCGTTATTTTTGCTATAATTCCCTGTGTAGGGAATAATTTTAAAAGTAAAATATTTTATCCTATAAAATTATTTTATGGAGGTCGTGTCTCAGCATTCAATTCTTATTACCAACAGATTGGATTTAAACATCCAGATCTTTAAGAGTAATCAGGCATTGATGATTAGGCACTATTTTTTTATGAAAAGGGAAGATAAAATGAAAAAGAATAGGAATATTAAAATTTTCTCATTTGTCCTTTGTTTAGTGGCTATGCTTTTCGCTTTAGGTCTGAATCGCACTTCAGCAGAAACTCCTGGAGTGACAGTAAGCGGAAAATTCGTGGATACAATTAAAAATATCCAAGTTACCAGTAATGAAGGTGGCAATCTTAATTGGGACTTAGAACAGTGGGCTACGTTCCGTATTAATGCTACATATGATTTAACAGGTAAAAATGTTAAGGCAGGAGACCAAACGGTGGTTACTGTGCCAGATGCATTAATGATTACTTCTGATAGTTTTGAAATTCGTGATATTAACACAAATGAAATTATCGCTCATGCTACTGTTGATGCTACCAATAAAAGATTAACATTAACTTATACAGATTATGTTGAAAAACATTCCGATACAAATGGATCGTTCTTCTTCTATGCGCGTATTGACTTTAAAAAACATCCCCAAAAAGGTGAGATTCCTGTTGAAATAACCGTCAATGGGGAAACAAAGATTGGCGGCAAAGTTTCCTTTAAAGGGATTGGTGATGGGAACCCAAGACTTTTAACAAAGACTAGCTGGGTTAATAGCGGAAATCATAAAGAAGTTCAATACACAATTTCTGTCAATCGTAACAAACAAAATATCAAGGGTGTAACAATTGAAGATCACTTGAGATTTACGAATGCATCCTATGTAAAAGATAGTATCAAAGTTATCAAAGGTAAGTTTTCTTACGAAACTGGTGAGTGGGTATTCTCTAATCGCGTCGACGTAACTGATCAACACAAGATAACAATCAGTGAAGATGGACAATCATTTGTTATTGATTTAGGAGATATTACTGATCAAGATCAATATCGTATCGATTATAAAGTACAATTGAATTATGAACCTGTAGATGGTGAACTTTTGAAAAACGAGGCAACTCTTAAAGGTAAAGAGATTGAGAGCAAAGATGTAACTAACGTTGCTGCAGTTCAAGTCGCTGGTGGTTCTGGTGTTGGTTATGTATACTCAATCAATATTCATAAAGTAGACGATGCAAATCAACCGCTTAAAGGTGCTAAGTTTAGAGTTGTTCGTCAAGCTAATAATCAAGTTATCGGTGAGTTTGAATCAGACGAAAATGGAAATATTGCTGTTGGAAAACTCTTAAAAGATAAATATATCTTAACTGAAATTGAAGCCCCTTCAGGTCATATCATTAAAAAAGCTGATACTGTAGTTAATGTTGAAGATTTTGGTGCTGATCATTCAGTAACGAAAACGATTGTGAATCCGAAAGATAAGCCAAAAGAAACAAAAGCTACCATCGAATTAGATAAAACTCTTACAGGACGTGATCTAACAGATGGCGAATTCAGCTTTGAATTGTACGAGGGTGCTAACAAGCTTCAAACTGTTACAAACAAAAACGGAAAAGTAACATTTGCACCAATTGGGTACACCGAAGAAGGTGAACACACATACACTGTTAAGGAAGTAGCTGGAAATACCCCAGGTATTACCTATGACAAGACTGATAAACAAGTAACTGTTAAGGTGAAAAAAGATGGCGACAACCTGAAAGCAGATGTGGCTTATCCAGACAATAAAACCTTCTCAAATACTTATACGGCTCCTCAACCAGCAAAAGCTAAAATTTCAGCTAGCAAGATTTTAGAAGGTGCTGAATTGAAGAATGGCGAATTCAATTTCCAATTGTTGGATGAAACCGGAAAAGTTCTTCAAACAAAACAAAATGCTGCAGATGGTACGGTAACCTTTGATGACATTTCATATTCATCAGAGGACGCAGGAAAAACTTTCCACTACACGATCAAAGAAGTCATTCCTGAAAGCAAAACAAAAGGAATGACCTACGATGAAGGAAGTATTGATGCGACCGTAACTGTCACAAAAGATGATGCAAGCAATACACTCAAAGCTTCTGTGGCATATGGTGATAAGAAGTCATTCACTAACAAATTGGTAACAACTTCCATTCCACCAACTCCTCCGACGGTTGACAAACCTGAATTGAAACTCTACAGCATCCAATTGCACAAAGTGAATCAAGAAGGGAAAGCTCTTGCAGGTGCTGTATTTGGTCTCTTTGAAGCCGATGGTACGACTCCTGTAGCAAACCCTTATGGAGAAGGACAAGCAACTGCTACTTCATCAGATGAAGAAGGTAAGAAAGGTCTTGTAACCTTTATAGGATTAGAAGCAAAAGATTATGTGGTGAAAGAA
>NZ_KV834647.1:191736-198273 GCF_001837905.1 Streptococcus sp. HMSC076C09 | reverse complement strand
TAGAAGCAAAAGATTATGTGGTGAAAGAACTTACTGCTCCAGAAGGATATCAACTATCAACAGATGTGATTAAAGTTTCTACTAGCGAGTTGAAAGCTGCGACTAACCTCGTCGTAGACAAAGGAACAGTGGTCAACAAACCATTCACTTCAATTCCACCAACTCCTCCGACTGTTGACAAACCTGAATTGAAACTCTACAGCATCCAATTGCATAAAGTGAACCAAGAAGGGAAAGCTCTTGTTGGTGCCGTATTCGGTCTCTTTGAGGCAGATGGTACGACTCCTGTATCGAACCCTTATGGTGCAGGTCAAGCGACTGCAACTTCTGATGCGAATGGTCTTGTAACCTTTACAGGATTAGAAGCAAAAGATTATGTGGTGAAAGAACTTACAGCTCCAGATGGCTACCAGTTATCAGATGAAGTCATCAAAATCTTAGCTAGTGATTTGGTTGTTTCAAATAGTGTAGTGGATAAAGGAAATGTCGTTAACAAACCATTTACTTATATCCCTCCAACTCCTCCAACTGTTGACAAACCCGAGTTAAAACTTTACAACATCCAATTGCATAAAGTGAATCTAGTAGGTCAAGACCTTGCAGGTGCTGTATTTGGTCTCTATGAGGCAGATGGTGTGACACCAGTTGCCAACCCATATGGCGAAGGCCAAGCGACTGCTACATCCGATACCAATGGTCTTGTTTCCTTCACTGGATTGGAAGCAAGAGATTATGTTATTAAGGAGTTGACAGCGCCAGCTGGCTACCAATTATTAACGGATGTTATTACTGTATCTGCTAGCGAATTAAAAGCTGCACCTAACCTTGTAGTAGACAAGGGGACAGTTATAAACTATCTAACACCACCAAACACACCACCAACTCCGCCTACTACACCACCAACTCCGCCTACTACACCGTCAACAGACAAACCAAAAGGAGATAAACCTTCTGGAAGTCAACCAAAAGAAGATAAGAAACATACCCTTCCTTCTACAGGTGAAACAGTAAGTGCTGGACTTGTTGCAGCAGGACTTGCGCTTGCAGGAGCTGGAAGCATGCTCGTTGCCAAAAAACGCGACGAATAATTCTAAAACAGGTTTTCATCTAGCATTGCTAGATGGACCTGTTTTTTTATTGATGACCGTCCTGTTTTCTGATCTTATTTCCAGTATTTTTGCGTCCTTTCTAAGACACAAAAAAGAGATCGGCTCAAGTCCAACCTCTAATTTCATTATAATTCCTGTAATAAATAACGGAAGAGTTCTAAATTCCCTTTTTCTTCATTGACCAAATATTCTGGATGCCACTGCAAGCCCATAATCCGATGGCCGTCTACTGCTTCAATCGCTTCGATGGTGTGATCGCGCGGATCAAAGGCGGTCGCACGGAAATTTGGTGCAAGATCCTTGATACTTTGACGGTGAACGGAATTGATTCGACTGGCCTGACCAAAGAGTTGCTCTACCACACTACCTTTTTTAGTCTCGATAGAATGGGAAGTCCCAAATGGAAGACCTTGCCAATGCCCTTCAATCTCTTGATTGAGTGTTCCTCCAAAAGCTACATTGATCAACTGAACCCCACGGCAGATTCCTAGAACCGGTTTGTTTTGGCGAACCGCTTCCTTCAGTAGGGCAAGCTCAAATTGGTCCCGTTCGATATTGTAATCATCGCTTTCGATGGTTTTTTCTTCGCCGTAGAGACTAGGATCGACATTTTGACCTCCACTTAGGATCAACTTGTCAATCGTTTCAACATAATCCTTAACTAAGGAAGGATCTCCCATCGGGATGACCATTGGAAGTCCACCTGCTTGACGGATCCCTTCCGCAAATTGACTAGACACGGAGGAATGAAGGTTTTTCCCTTCCGGGTCAACCGGACAGAGATTAGCGGATACTCCAACAATTGTTCTGCACATATTCATTCCTCCTTCATTTTAACTACTACTTATCTTACCACCCATTAGTGATAGTGTCTAATATGTATTTTTTAAAACCGTGATAGATTTTATTTATCACCCTCACCTTCCTCACAAAACAATTGATGATCATACAAGTTTTTTTACCTATATTATGTTAAAATAGAGAGGAAAATAGAATCGTCCTTCAAGGCATACATTAGGCCGTTTCGAAGGTGCAAGCGCTAGATTCCTAGCCTTGTTGAAAAAATAGACATAGAAATGGAAGATACAATGGAAAAACAAACCGTTGCAGTATTGGGTCCTGGTTCATGGGGAACAGCCCTTTCACAAGTCCTCAATGATAACGGCCATGAAGTCCGTCTCTGGGGAAATATCCAAGAACAAATCGATGAAATCAATACCGCTCATACCAATCAACGCTATTTCAAAGACATCGTTATTAGTGATCAAATTACCGCTACGACTGATCTGAAAGCAGCTTTGGACGGTGTGGATGCTATCCTTTTTGTCGTTCCTACAAAGGTGACCCGCTTGGTCGCTAAACAAGTCGCTGAAACACTGGATCACCCTGTCACAGTCATGCACGCTTCTAAAGGGCTCGAACCTGGTACACACGATCGGATTTCTCAAATCCTTGAAGAAGAAATCCCTGCTTCTCTTCGCAGTGAGGTAGTGGTCGTTTCTGGACCGAGTCACGCGGAAGAAACCATCGTACGGGACATCACCCTCATTACAGCAGCTTCAAAAGATTTAGAAGCTGCACGCTATGTTCAAGAACTCTTTAGCAATCACTACTTCCGCCTCTATACCAATACAGATGTTATCGGAGTGGAAACTGCTGGGGCCTTAAAAAATATCATCGCGGTCGGAGCTGGGGCCCTGCACGGTCTTGGTTATGGTGACAATGCCAAAGCAGCCATCATCACGCGCGGTCTCGCTGAAATCACGCGCCTTGGCGTTAAGCTCGGAGCTAGCCCATTGACCTATAGCGGTTTGTCTGGGGTTGGTGACCTGATCGTTACCGGAACTTCTGTTCACTCCCGTAACTGGCGAGCTGGGGATGCTCTCGGACGTGGCGAAAAATTGGAAGACATCGAAGCCAACATGGGTATGATCATTGAAGGGATCTCTACGACCAAAGTCGCCCACGAGCTGGCCCAAGAATTGGATGTCTACATGCCGATTACACAAGCCATTTACCAAGTCATCTATGAAGGAAAAGATATCCGCGAAGCCATCCACCACATGATGAGCAATGAATTTAAAGAAGAAAATGAGTGGAAATAAGTCAACCACCCTAACATCAATCCTACCTTTTAGAAAGGAAACTATATGACTAAAGTTAGAAAAGCAGTCATTCCTGCGGCTGGTTTGGGGACACGCTTCCTCCCAGCTACCAAAGCTTTGGCAAAGGAAATGTTGCCAATCGTTGACAAACCTACGATCCAATTCATCGTAGAAGAGGCTCTGAAATCTGGGATTGAAGAAATCCTTGTCGTAACAGGGAAGGCCAAACGTTCGATCGAAGACCATTTCGATTCTAACTTCGAATTGGAATACAATCTCGAGCAAAAAGGCAAGACTGACTTACTCAAGTTGGTCAATGATACAACAGCGATTAATCTTCATTTCATCCGCCAAAGTCACCCTCGAGGTTTAGGGGACGCTGTTCTTCAAGCCAAGGCCTTTGTTGGAAACGAGCCTTTTGTCGTTATGTTGGGAGATGATCTCATGGACATCACCAATGATGATGCCTTGCCATTGACCAAACAATTGATGAACGACTACGATGAAACCCATGCGTCAACCATCGCTGTAATGGAAGTCCCTCACGAAGAGGTTTCTTCTTACGGTGTGATCGCACCTCAAGGAGAGGGCATCAATGGTCTCTATAGCGTTGAAACTTTTGTCGAAAAACCAGCTCCAGAAGATGCACCAAGTGATCTCGCCATCATTGGCCGCTATCTTTTGACTCCAGAGATCTTTGACATTCTTGCAAATCAAGAACCAGGTGCTGGTAATGAAATTCAATTGACGGATGCGATCGACACCCTCAATAAGACCCAACGAGTCTTTGCACGTGAATTTAAAGGCCAACGCTACGATGTAGGTGACAAGTTTGGTTTCATGAAGACATCGATTGATTATGCTTTGAAGCATCCACAGGTTAAAGATGATCTCAAACAATACATCATTGATCTTGGAAAACAATTAGAAGAATCTGAGAAAACTGCAGACTAATCATTCACAAATCAAAGAATACAAAAAGACTGGCCATATAATGTAAGGGATTTGCTACCTTACAATGGTCAATCTTTTTTTCGTAAAAAAGAGGCTGGATAAAAATCCGGCCTCTTTTGTTTCATTGGACTTGGTCCAATTCACATTTTAATTCTTATTGTTTAAGGATGAACATTGTAAGAATAGTTTGTATTTGAGTAAGTTTCAATTTCACCTGGATTGAAATTAGATCCGAAGCGATTATTGTTGTTTACACTATTTCCTGCTACAGGAGCTTCAGTTGGAGCTTGAACTTTTTCTTCTGGCTTCACAGGAGTCTCTACTTTAGGAGATACAACTGGTTGTTTCTCCTTGTTAGCAGCATAGCCAAAGCGATTGTTTGGATTTCCTTCTGCATTAGCAGGAATATCACGTGTAGAAGATGTTGCTACATAATTTGGCGCTGGGATGTAAACTTTGTTCGCATCTTCACGGATTTGTGGTTTTTCTGGAACCGTTGGTGTGTCTGGTTTCTTAGGTTCTTCAGGATCTTTATAGTTATCTGGTTTAGAAGCACGATAAGGATCAGACTTACGTCCAGCTGCCTCTAATTGTTTTTCCATTAATTTTTCATAATCTTTGAAGTGTTGGAAGAGACGATCAGACAATTCAAGGGCATCTTTTGTCACCTTATCTTCAGCAGCTTTTGCAGCTTCAGGTTGATCTTTCAACGCATAATATTCAATATCTTTCTTCTCTTGATCAACAATAAATTGTTTTTCCAGAGCTTTCCAGTGATCTTGAACTGTTTTTCCAAAGACATCTTGGTTATTGATCGCCATGTTGTCAATGTGCCATACTGTCCAATACCATGAATTTGGATCATAAGTTGCTGTTTGAGGTTTGAAGGCTTCGTAAGTATCTTTTAGATTACCATAGAATGGAACATAAGGTGTGTTCCGAGATGGTCCCATACCAAGCCATAAAGTACCACCAAATGATTTTGGAAGTTTTGGATTGATTTGGTAGACATGGGCATCAATAACGTTTTCATTTCCTAAAGCATACTTGTATTGGTCTTTACGAACAGCATCATTGCTACCATTATCACCTTGTTTCTTCACTCCAATTTGATCGTCCGGTACGAAGCGACCATTTAAGTGTTCAAAGCGATTCCGTTGCATAGCAAAGGCATCTTCTAAAGTAAATTTCTTATTTGGATCAGTTGGAGAACGGAATAGTTCGTATTCGTCATCCTCGTAAGTCACTTTCGATTTTGGATCCAAAAGGGTGATTCCTGCGTAAGTACGTGAACGGTCTCCTTCAGCATATTTTTCTGGTCCATAAGATTTAGCGATATGGAAGTTACCATCTTTATCTGTCTTGTAGTTACCAGATTCTTTAGCTACTTTTTCGACATCTTTCGAAGCGATCACATTTTCCTTGTCATTCAAATCTACATGACCAAGGTAGTAGGTATTGGCAAAGACTGCATATTTGTCTTCTGGGACTTTAACAGCTACATATTGGTGACCAGAAAGAATTTCCATATACCAAGTTTCTTTTTGGTCCGCAATAACAACTGTATTCCCCTCAGCTGAACCTTTTTCTTCAATGACTTTCGCAAGTAATTCGATTCCTTCACGAGCAGATTTTGCACGAGGTAAAATTACATCAAGCATGGCAGCTTCTGGGAGACCGTTTTCTGTCAATGGGTCAGTCTTCAAGACTTTTTTGTTTGGAATGGCTGTAACAGTTGAGGTCATAGAAACGCCGGCTTCGTTAAATCCATGTTCCCCAAAGGCACCGTTACTACCATCTCCACGAGCAGAGTCATAAGTCGCTGTGTATTTCATTTCACTGGCAGCATGTGGATAGGTAAAACCATTAGATTCGTCTTCCAGTTGATCCCCTTCCTTATAGTTCTTCGCATCAACAACTACAAAGTTTTTGTTGTGCTTTCCACCATTTGGATAGTAAGGGTAGTCTTCTGTCCGACCAAAGAGAGTGGTCCCATCCTTGGTCAATTGGCGACCAATGATAAAGCCACAACAGGCTTGAACGGCTTGAACTGGTAGGAGCAAAAATGTCATTGCTACCAATGAAAGTTTAAACAACCATTTCTTCATGGCAAATCTCCTTTTCGAATGTCCCTTTTAAAAAAGGCACTATTCCTGATTTTTTATACTCCTAGTCTACCTCTTTTTAGTTATTTTTGCAAACGCTTACCAGACTTGTTTTTATTCTATTTTTTCCTAAATTATCTTTCTATCAACTCATTTCTATGTAAATTATATATATTTATTGAGATTTCAAACAATTTTCTGTTAGTTTACGATTGCACTACATTTTTTAGGAAAAAAAGAGAGTGGGACAGAAATCGGTAATTC
>NZ_KV834647.1:174445-191636 GCF_001837905.1 Streptococcus sp. HMSC076C09 | reverse complement strand
AATTAAGAGGCTAGGACTTTTGTCCTAGCCTCTTCTTAAAATAGATTCAAGATTTTACCTAAGAAATAAAGCAAAAGTAAGAGATAAGATAGGGCAGCACTCATCTGATAGGTTCGGTTCATAAAACGAGCTTCCCCTCTTACTGGAAAGACATAAGCCAACATGACCCCAGCTACTAAACCACCGATGTGCCCCGCCATACTGATTCCTGGCATGAAGCTAAAGATCAAATTGACCACAATCAAGCTGGTATAGGACTGACTCAAATGGCGAATATAGGGACTTTGGACAATAAAACGCAAAGCACCAATGGTCCCAAACAGTCCAAAGAGGGCTGTAGAAGCTCCTGCCGCAATCACATCTGGCGTAAAAATAGCAACAAAAACATTGCCCATCATTCCTGATAAGAGATAAAGAGCTAAGAAAGCCTTCGATCCAAAGAGATCTTCTGCCAGACGTCCCAAGTAATAGAGGGTGATCATATTGAGCACAAAATGTTCTAGGCCGATATGAACAAATGTAGCTGTCACGATTCGCCATAACTGGCTTGGATCAGCTTCCACAACTTCTCCGATAATCCCACCGCTATAGTAAACAGCAGCACCCGTTTGGTAGTCACTTCCAAATCGGATAAACATGGAAAGAAAGACTGCCGTTGTGACGAGCAATAAGATGCTGGTCACAGGATAACGACGATCAAAGAGCAACTTCATAGACTAGCACCTCCTGAACTGCCTGATCAAACGTATCTGGCTGGAACTCCTTCTGCTGGATGGAATAAATCGTACTAACCGTTTTTCCAGTAAAATCTTCCAAATAACGATCATAATAGCCACCACCATAACCAATTCGGTAGCCTTTTGACTGGAAGACCACGCCTGGTACATGGATCAGATCAATCTCTGACTGATCCACAAGCTTTCCTTTTTCATTGGGCTCCAGCAAACCAAAGCGTGTCTTTTCCAAAATGTCAGGATCGTATTCCACAAATTCCATCCGCCCTTGTGGATAGGTACGGGGAACACAGACGCGTTTTCCAAGTTGAAGAGCAGCTTGGATCAAGCCAGCTGTGGAAACTTCATGGCCAAAAGACAGATAGGTCGCAAGGGTCTTTGCCTCCTGAAAAGCTGGTAACTCCAAGAGGCGCTGAGTCAGCTCTTCATCTGCTTGAGTTTTTATAGTTTGCGGCAGTGCTTTCATAGCTGCAATGGTTTCTTTTCGTAGTGTTTTCTTCATTCCCTACTCCTTTTGTCTAGCTTTTATTGTATCATTTTTTAGGAAAGATCCGAACAGTTTTTTTACAACAAAGAAAAAATCCAACTCCAGACGGAGTTGAATCATTCCTTTATTGGTTGGCCTTCATTTTCAAAAATTTACCAATGTTTTCCACAGCAAAGGGAAGGGCTGCTTCATTTGGGCTCATCTTCGGATGGTGCAAGGCATAAGGGGTATCAATCCCCAGCCAGAACATGACACCCGGGACTTTGCTCAAGAGAAAGCCGAAGTCTTCTCCTGTCATCGCAGGCAGAATATCAATCAGGTTCACGTCTTTCTCAGCTGTGAAAAAGTCCATGAGTTCTTTGGCCAATTCTGGTTGGTTTTCCACAGGCAGGTAGCCCCCTTGCTTGAGTTCCAGGTTCAATTTCACATCAAAGGCTGCTGCAACTCCTTCTGCAATGGCTTTGACCCGTTTTTGAGTCAAAAGGTTCATCTCCATGGTCAAGGTCCGAATGGTCCCATGAAGGAAGGCTGTCTCAGCAATTACATTATTGGTTGTTCCTGCATGCATGGAACCAAAGGTCACCACAGCCCCTTCAATCGGATCGACATTTCGACTCACGACCGATTGGACTTGGGTAATGAAGTAAGAGGCTGCTACAAGAGCGTCATTGGCCTCATGTGGAAAGGCGGCATGCCCTCCCTTTCCTGTAAAGGTGATCTTGACTTCACAGGTCCCCGCAAAAAGGGTACCCGTATTGGTCGCAATGTCCCCCACCTTCAAATCAGGGCGCACATGCAGACCATAAAATTCATCAGGGAGCCAGTCGCCAAAAGCATTGTCCTTATACATGAGCATTCCACCAGCCTCATTTTCTTCAGCTGGTTGGAAGAGAAATAGCAGGTTATTTTTTGGTTGTACTTGGACCAGTTGATCCAAAAGTCCAAGGGCTGTCGTCATGTGCATATCGTGACCACAAGCATGCATCCGTCCTTCGTGCTTGGAGGCAAAATCAAGGCCCGTTTGTTCCACGATCGGTAAGCCATCGATATCTGTCCGCCAACCAATGGTTTTTTCAGGAGCAGACCCATGGAGATAAACCAGGATCCCGGTCCGCCAAGTCCGTTGCTCTACAAATTCCTTGCCCGCTGTGATCTCTGCGATTCTCTCTAAGAGGTAGGCTTGGGTTTCAAACTCTTCCAAGCCAATTTCAGGGATTTGGTGCAAATCCCGTCTGATTTTGATTAAATCCAATGTCATCGTCGTCTTCTTTCTATTAGAATAGAGGCCTTGCGGCCTCTACTATCAATATCTTATAAATTACGCAAGGCGTCTTCGAGTGCTGTTTTTTGTTGTGTTTTTTCATCGATTTCCTTGATGATACGAGCTGGGACACCAGCTACAACCACATTTTCAGGGACATCTTGAGTAACGATAGCGCCAGCGGCAACGACAGAACCGTTCCCTACTTGAACCCCTTCAATCACAACTGCATTGGCACCGACCAATACATTGTCACCGATCCGAACAGGCTCAGCAGAAGCTGGCTCAATGACACCCGCAAGAACGGCACCTGCACCGATGTGGCTGTTTTTACCAACTGTTGCACGGCCACCAAGGATAGCCCCCATATCAATCATGGTTCCTGCACCGATTTCAGCACCGATGTTGATGACAGCACCCATCATCACGACAGCATTGTCTTCGATAGTTACTTGGTCACGGATAATAGCACCTGGTTCGATACGCGCATTTAGATAGCGCTTATCCAGCAAGGGAACAGCTGAATTCCGACCATCTTGTTCCACCACATAATCCTTGTTCTCCGTTAAGTTGGCAAGAAGGGGCTCGATATCTTTCCAGTCACCGAACAAAACATTGCCAAGCTTGGTAACAGAAGCAGGAACAGCCGTTGCCAATTCCCCTTCAAAGGTTACTTTCACATTTGTTTTCTTTTCTGCATTTCCAATAAAAGCGATAATTTCTTGAGCAGACATTTTTTGTGCAGTCATGAGATTCTCCATTCATTTCAATTAAAGGTATCCATATTATACCACAATCCTAGTGAGATGAACACCTAAGGCGACGTGCTTGTAGCCGAATCCTTCAGGCCTGTCATTTCACTAATGGTGCGATTGCTTCCAAAGTGAATCGTAACTAAATGCGCATCAGAAAGTTTGTAGTAAAAGATTAAGAAGGACTCTGAACTCATCATACTCGACCAAGAAACACGGTTAGGAATTCCTACGGTATTCACAAGATCTGAATAGCTGGTTCCTATTTTAATATTGGCAAAATCCTCTCTGTTCAAACTGCCATTTTTATTGGCTAATCGCTCACTGTTTAGGTTCTCAAAATCAAGAGAAGATAAACGGTCACCAACAATATTTGAAAGTAAAACTGTTACGGAAGAAGGAGAGCCTTCCGACTGATAATCCAATTGTGTCATAAAAGGACTGACACCACCTTCTTGGTAGGTTTCTTCCCCACCACTAGCCTTCCCCAGTACAGCTACCACATCCTGCGGAGACAGATAAGTTGAAGAGGTACGGCCTTGATCCTCCTCACTTAAACCAGGAATCAGGGAAATCGCCTTCTCATAGGTCACTTGAAACTGAAATTCACCTTCCGGTGCAATCAAGGTACTCGTACCACTCTTCAAAGTTTCCTTTCTGGTTCCATAAGACTGGCCAGGACTTCCGTATTCACTAGTAGTAGAAGAAGGAGCTTCCTTACTATGGATACCTCCTGAAGCCAGATAGGCAAATAAGCCCAGCATGGCCAATAATCCAAAAAAGGCTGCTAGCGAAGACCCTTCACTCTTAGAGGAAGGAGAGTAGGTTTTCGTCCTATCCGATTGGGAGTCTAGTACCGTTTGTCTTGGTTCTGAATGCCTGCCTCCCCCTATTGAAGCCAGGTCAGCTTCTGAAATCAAGCGACTCCCACCCTGGTGCTCTACTCTTTCCTCGCCCTTAGGAAACTGCTCTATTGCATCTTGTGTTGGTGGTTGTGATGTTAGCGGTCTGTCAGGCGAGTCTTCAAGCAATACTTCCTTTTGCTCATCTATAGCTTTCTCAGTACCAAGCGCCGGTTGGTTTTTTGGCTCCTCTACTTGCTTCACTGGTTCAGGAAAAACGGAGGACTCTATCACTTCTGTTTCTTTTAGGAGCGTATCTTCCAGCCATTCATCCCTATTTTCAATGCTCTGGTTGGTTGAAGTGGAACTTTTCACTAGACTAGTTTCTTCTTCTAGCTGGCGTTTCGCAAATCGACTCTTGTGTTCATTTCGTAGGTGGGACCAGTCTTTCTTTCCCATTGTTCCCTCCTTATTATTCTATGGCAAATTCATTCGGGCTAACTGTTTTTACTGTGCTGTAGGTGTCGAAGAAGAAGCTGGTGTGCTCGCTTCCACTTTAGGTGTGATATCCTTGATGGTTTGCCGGCTATCAAATTGGATTTGAACCGTTTGGGAATCAGCCAATCGATAAGTAAAGGTCGGTGCTTCACCGTAACCTAAAAATCCGGACACATCTACCTCATCTGGAATCCCCACCGAATTAAGCAAATCTAAATAAGGCATCCCAACTTTGATATTAGTAAAATCGTCCTTCGTTAAACTGCCATTCTTATTTGCAAAACGATCACTTTTTAAGTGTTTCAAACTTAAAAGAGAAATCCTGTAATAGGCACCCATTTTTTCAAGGAGAACCTTCCCATATGCATCATCTGATTGGTAATCTAAGGTCAGCAAAAAAGGACTTGAACTGCTGTCACTATACGATGCCTCTCCTCGGGTTGCTTTACCTAATGCTGCAACGATATCTTTGGGATCCACAGTTCCAAAAGATGTCTTTTTGTCATCCACTGCAAAATCAGGAATGAGAGACATGGCTTTTTCATAGGTTGTCTCAAATTGAACTTCCTTAGCAGATGCGACATAAGAACTATTTTCACTATTTAGATATTCTTTTCTGATACTATTCCGTGAAAAACTGTCAGCTCCATTGCTTGAGGAAGATGAAGAAAGATCCTTGTTGCCTGTGTTTTGAAGTACGAATACAAAAGCTACTAACAAGGCGAACCACCCAAAAAATCGCAAAAGCGAACCAATCCCCTCTTTTGAGGAAGAAGGGGAAGACTCCATCATATCTGAATGGCTACTAGTATCCTGATGATTGTCCATCCCTAATGAAGCCAGATCGGCTTCTGAAATCAAGCGGCTCCCACCCTGGTGAGAGGAAGCTGCCTTGATGTCTGTCCGTTGATCGTCCAATGATATCTCCCTTCTTATACTAACACTAATTTCTTGCCTTTTTTCTTGAATTCCATCACCACTTCTGGCTGCCCTGCTACCTGGTAAGTCGCGCGATAGCCCATACCGCCATCTGGCATTTCCCCCCAGACCAAGCGTTGAGGATTTCCTAGTTGCTTAATAAGCTGGGCGAATTCTGTACCTTTTTTCTCTTTTTCAGTAGTGATTTCTTTCTCACTGCTTGCTTTTTCTTTTGCATCCAACAAATTCGTCGCATCCACTGTCGTCAAGCGATACCCCTGGTCTTTTTCCTGTTCAAACCACAAGGTTACACTTTTCTTGCCCTGATCGGTTTGCTTAGCCGCATAAGTCAAGACAAGAACGGTTTTATCCCCTTGAGCTGTCTTTGTGTAGCGAACTTTTTGGGCTTTTCCCCATTCAGTCACAACTGTTTCCAAGCGGGTTCCTGGTTGCTGAGTCTGCTTAAGACGAACTTTCAAATTCGCCACAGCTTCGATGGTCCATTTAAACTGCTTGATTTCTTGTTCCTTGCTGACCAAATTCTGATAATCCTTTGGCTGGAAACGAGTCAGTGTTTGGTCCTCCTTGGTATCGGTTCCTTGCTCTTGCACCTGGATGCTTGCAATCGCAAGTAACACTCCTAAAACAAAACACAAAAACGGCAGCAAGAGTTCTTTTCGATTCTTTTTCATCCACTCGATCATCTGCTTCACCCCTTCTTCGTCAACCGATACTGACCAGTCTGGTCGCGTTCAAAAGTCAAAGAGACCAGTCCATCTGTCACCTGATAAGACAGGGCTAAGACTTGCTTGTCCTTTGCAGAGGTCAAACTAAGAGAATTGGGAAGACCTGATTTTTTCAAAATATCTTCTACTGCTGTCCCCTTTTCCTTTTTTCCATCTAGCGTCTGATAGCCTGTAAAATCTGCTAGTTTTAAATTCTTTTTGCTCTGATAGTGAGCCGACTTGGGTGCAAATCCTTGAATCGAGCTCAAATAAAAGGTATCATCCTGCTTTTGAAATTCTATGGTATAAGGATAAATCCCCTGCACAGGAGTCCCATAACCTAGCTGGACTTGCGCTCCAAAACTCGTATCTTCTTGTGTAAAACTCGCTGCTTTTCCAATTTTTTTGACGAATGCAGATAAAGTCACCCAATTTTTTTGTGTCTTTCCTTCTTCCCTTACAAGCTCCAATGATAACAAGTCTTCTAAAGCCGGCTCTTTGGAAGAAGACGCAACAAATTGCTGGCTATCTTCGTGCATGCGAGACAAACTCAACAAGCGATCTTTGGGCAAGGTTTTCACTGGATGAATTATAAACACCAAGCAAACACCAACCATAAAAGCCAGCAAAGCACTTGCAGCTTTTTGGAGGATCCGCTTATGACGTTCTATCCACTGTTTCATTTCTTCCATCCTTCATGCTCTTTCTATTCAAACTCTTTCTATTGTATAGAAAATTAGCGTATTTGTCTCGTCTTATCCCAAAAAAGAGGCGCTTGCCTCTTTCTTGTCTGATCCTTTTAGTAGCTGTCTTTACTGCTCAAGAGAAAATCTCCATTTTCTTGGCGAATAAAGGTCAAATCCACGTAGTCCCCATTTTTCTTTTGGAAGTCCATGACCAATTCTATCTCGTCTGAATCATCAGATGAACTCACCGTCAGATTGACTGCATCACCGTATTTTTCTAAAAGCTCTTTGTAAGAGGTTCCTCCAGCACCGGTCTCACTATTTCCAACTTTGAATCCATCTGCAAAGTTGTCCTCAACCGTAAGATTTTTCCCAAATTGATTAAATTCAAATTTGACAAGCTGGAATTCTTTCCCTTTCTTAGAGTAAGTCGCTTTGACCTCTTTATTATAAGAGTTATCATCCCAAAATAATTTCAATTCTCCACTTTCAAATTGAACGGAGCTAGCTTTCCCATAAGCTTCAATCATTTCCTCAGGAGTCTCCCCAGCATCACTTCCTGTTAAAAACTGAAGTTGCTCGATATCAGACTGTTTCCAGCTAAAATCAACTTCCGCGTCTTCTGCGGTCAATTGATCCAAATCGATATTGGAAGACGAACCAGACTGGTTACCTGACCAAGAAGTCTGCTTTCTAGATGATGACGTGCTAGGGCTAGCATGACCAATCAAATAGCCACTGACTCCACCGATAAGAAGCCCAACTAAAATCCCAAGGGCAAAACGAATCGCCTTCTTGTCCGCAGTATCCATCGGTCTTCCAACAGGAGAAAGAGGAGCTTGTGGAATAGGTGTCTCAGGAACAGGCACTGTTTGCGGACCAATTGGTTCAGCTGCCATATTTTGAGGAGCTTGAGGTGCAGGTTGGAATGGAGGAGTCGGTTGGGGAGCAGCAACTACATCCGGATGTTCTCCAACAGTTGCTTCATCCACCTTTGGAAGCTCCACCGTTTCTGAAATAACTGGCTCGTTTGCCTCTTCTTTCATTGCTTCCGTCTCCGTCACTGAAAGGCCACTAGCTTCTGGAACGACCAAGTCTTCGGCTTCTTCTTTTGGGACAAAGGCTGGCGCAGCCACATCAAATTGAGGCGCACCCTCTACGGGAGTATGTTTCATAAATTGTTCTTGATCTTTCTCGGACATTTCGAATTCTCCTTTTTATTCTTCTCTTCTACTATAACATAAAACCAAGCAAGGACCAACTCCTGTCTGGATGGACTAAAAAAGATCGGAGAGATATCCGACCTTTTAGATGCTTATCTTAAAATTTCTTGCGAAGGGAGACAATAGCAATCCCTGCAAGTGAGAGCAAGCCCAATGTTGCCAAAACGACACCTGTTTCTTGACCTGTTTTTGGCAATAAACGGCCAACTACAGATTTGCTTGAGTCGCTTGAATGTGAGGAAGAACTAGAAGAAGAGCTTGAGCTCGATGAAGAAGTTGAACTTGAGGAGCTTGAAGATGAGCTGCTTGAAGATGAGCTCGATGAGCTACTTGAGCTTGAAGACGAACTACTTGAGCTACTTGAACTAGAAGATGAGCTACTTGAGCTTGAGGATGGGCTTGTTGTACTTGGTGAAGTCGACCCATCTGTACCAGGGCTTTTATAGCCTGCAATGAAATTACGATAAATTGGGTTGGAACTTTCAAGTGAATCCACCATCAAGCGTCCTGATCCATCGTAAGCAAGGGACACTGTTACTTCCCCTTCTCCATTATCCAACTGTTTAAAGCGACCATCATCTTTTGTAGTCTGACGAATGTAGAGTTTAACAGTTCCAGAATTCAGTCCAGAGAGATCCACATCATCAAATTCGATCGTCCCATCTGCTGTATTTTGCCCTTTAGCAACTGTCTCTTCTTCGCCACCTTCAGATTTGTAGATCAATGCAAATTGGTAGGCTCCCGCATCATGCGCACTTTCTTTCTTGCCTTCACGCGCTCCCACTACATCGACACGACCTGTTTTCAATTTCAAAGAAAGCTGATTCGATTCGAAACCTTCATATGTTGGTTTTTGAACAAGGTCTAGCTGACCATTTTTGTACTCATAAACCGCAGCTTTTGTATTCGCAGATACTGGTTGGGCAATTGCCATTCCACCAAGCATAGATGAAAGTAACAAGAATTTAGCCAAGTTCTTTTTCATATTTTCATTCCTTTTTCAATTATTTTCATTCACCTTTCATTTTATAATATGAAACAACAAATGACAACTTTTATGTTCAAATAACTTTTTATATTAAAGGATTTGAGTATAAAATACGTGTCTATAGCTATTGTCTAGCTAGAAACCCTGTATCATCAGTATTTTAGAAATGAGATTAGCAAATGATCGAAAATAATAACTAGTTAGTGTTTTTATAATTGAATCTAAGGGGAAAGTTTATGAAATTACTTTACAAGTAAAAAAAAAACGACCTCTTGCGAAGTCGTTCGGGTACAAACGAGAATATATGGACCTTCCTTTTTAAAGACCGATTTCCTTTCTAATCTTCATCTCCTTTTAAAGCCAAACGATAATCCCCATCTGCTTGCTGGATAAATTTTAATTTATATTCATCTTCATCTGATCCAGATGACTTAAAACGGATTTCCATTTCATTCGTAATGGCCTTAGTTTTATAGTCCTGGTCTGCTCTTATCGAAATAGAGGATGGGGTATTGCTACTAAGAACTTCTTTATAAGATATTCCATCCTTCCCTGTTTTGGGATCTCCTACTTTCAATTTATCATAATCATCGGTCGCCATTGGATTGGCATCCGCTGTGTCATAATCTTCTGAGAAATATAGATTGCGTAGATAATAATGACCATCTATTTTCATAAAGGTCAGATTCATCTCGTTAGCGGTCTTATAATCGGTGCTTTCTTCATCTGTATCGTCCCTCTCGAGTTTGCCCCATTCTAACTCAACAGTTGTCCCATTAAATGAACCTTTTAAAGCTTTCCCATACTTCTTTACGACCTCTTCGATAGACATCGCATCCTCTTTGTCATCGTAGGTAGCGAATTTCAAGTCTCCGAGATTTGAAATATCCCAATCAAATGCTGTCTCTTTTGGGTCTATATAGCGAGAAGATATATCGCGTTTTGAGACTGTACTATCTGCAGTGGTATGTAAACGGGGATAAGCTTTCTTGGTTACGGCATTCACACCAAAAGAATGGCCAATAATAAGACCAATCACTAATCCTAAAACAATTGACCCAATCACACATCCAATGAACAAGCCCTTTCCGCTTTTTTGAGGGCCAGGATTTACTGGTACACCAAAGGGTACCTGTGTTTGATTTATACTCATCTCTCTTCTATCCTCCTCTTAATTTAGTTCCGCACCAATATAGCGAAATTCTCCATCAGGCTGTGCTAAAAATTTCAAAACTTTAAAATCCCCATCAACCTCACAGAGTACTGTAGCCACTACACGTGTAGACTTAAATGTTTCCCCATTGGCAGTTAGTTTGCGCTCTGTCCCAATTTCGACGGTTTTTCGATGTTTTTTCAAAAACTCAGATAATCTTGTCCCACCTTGCCCTGTCTGCTTGTTTCCTTTTTTCAGACTTCGAAATTCCTTTTCAGTCAAGGCGCGATTGCTCGAGGCATCATCGCTATCATCATCATCCTCTGGATTTTTATGCTCATACAATTCATCTAATTCCGTCACGGACACACTTTTTAAATAATAATTGCCATCGACTTCGTCAAATCTCATTCTCAAATTCTGATGTTCAGTAGCCTTTGAGTCATTCCAAGTAAACTCCATTGCATTCTTTTTATATTCAACACTGGATGCTAACCCATAGACTTCTACAATCTGATCTGCTGTCAAACCATAACCTTCCCGATTGGTGTAACTCAACAAGCCAAGATCCTTGAAAGTCCATGTGAAAATGACCTTTTCTTTATCCGTTACAAAACCTGCTTTTGTTTCATTTGCTTCGGTCTTTGCACGTTCTAAACGTTTAAATCGTTGCGACTCCTTACTTGTTTGAGAGGATTGTCCCCAAATATATCCGCTCACACCACCGAAAAGCCCACTAATCACAAGCGCTAAAAGTGAAAATAGTACTAATTTTTTCCACTTGTGCTTTGGCTTAGTTGGATAGGACCACTGAGGCGGAAGCATTTGTGGATTTGTTTCTTCAAATGGATAAGCAGGGCCCTGCATTTGAACTCCTCTCACCTGTCCTTCTCCTTGTGGTGTCTCTTGCATCTGTGGCTCTTCCGGCACTGAAAAAGGCTGTTTATCTTCTGTAGTCATACTCTCTCCTTTTGATTCTCTTTGTCTCATTTGATGATCACAGTGAGTGAAAATCATTTGATGAACAAAGTATAAAAATGCTCCTTCTACTATATCATAAATCTCCTGATGGCGCCAATTCATCACTAAATGGGGAAATAGGCACAAAAAAACGACCTCTTGCGAGATCGTTTTATCCAAATGCTGTTACATTCTCAAGTCGGTATTCCCCTTGCTGATTCTTTTTAAATGATAAGGTTATTTTTCTTTGATCAGTTGTAAAGTATAGGATATATATAACTATTTTCCCCTTCATACAGGTTGTTACTGTAACTGTTCTTAGGGATTCCAAACTGGCTTATAGCCTCCATTAACCCAATCCCTTCCTGACCACTTTTAGGCAAATAAGAACGATATTCTTCTAAAGTTTTATTCGCCTTGCCCGCTTGAGCTTTAGTAACTTCAAGATAGACACGCTCGACACGACTTTTTCCTTCAAACTCATTAATAATAATTTTGAAAAAACCCTGTTGGTCAGAAAGCTTATAATAAAAGGTTACCCGTTCTTTCCCCGAGGAATCATAATCAAGTAAACCTGCAAACGCCTTTCCATATTTCTCAATTATTTCTGAAGGCGTTAGCGTTTGCTTCTTTGTAGCATCCATTAGCTCAAAGACTTCATCAACTGAAAAAACTCTTACTTGAGACGGATCAACCCACTCAGAATTTTCTTTTTTCAATATCTGTCCAATTTTTTTATTCTCACTTTTGCACGCTTGAATATTCGAGGAGCTGGTAGAAGATTTCTTTTTTTGATATCTTTCCGAAGATCTTATGATCTTATTTTCGGGTCTATGAACGACTGTTTTTTTATAATACCAGACTCCTATCAGAAAAAATACGAATACAACGATCACTGACAAGAGTACTCGGATTATGTTACGTGAAATCCGAAATCCTATTTGTTTCTTTTGATCTTCAAAAATCGCCCCTTGAGGTCCTTCATCCGAAAATGCACTCGGAAAAGAGTACAGATTCCCATGATTCTTAGACCATTCACGTTGTACTTTTCTTCCTCTTGACATGTCGTACTCCTTAACTTTATTATCTTACCCTACTATAGCATTAAAAACTGTATCACAGTATATATATGTCTTCCCCATTCTAGTCACCAAGTATTTCATGAAATGAATGTTCTATTTACTTTCCTCTTTTGTCGCCAAACAGTAATCTCCGTTTTCTTGTTTATAGAATGTTAGTTTATATATTTTTTTATATGATATTTTTTTAAATTCAATTACCATTTTCGTTTTATTTTCATGAGTGATTTTATCTTGGTCTGCCGACATCATGATAGACCCTGAATGATTATTTTTAAGTACTTCTGAATATGAAACTCCACCTTTCCCGGTTTCTGGATTCCCTACTTTCAGACCGTTATATTTATCGGCAGGCATCTGATCTTTCTCTAAATCATTAGAATTTCTGTCATAATTAATGCTTTTAAGGTAATACCTTCCCTCTGCTTTCTCAAAATAAGCAAATATCATCTCATTAGAACTATTCTCATTAACGTCAGATTTATCAAGGTTTTGCCATATTAACTCAATTTTATCATCATGAATTAATGCCTCTTGAGCTTTTCCATATTTCTCTAAGAAATCATCAATCATGACACCTTGTTTAGGGTTTTCTCGACTCCCAAACTTCAATTCTAAAAGCTGGGATATGTTCCAAGAAAAAGCAGAATCTTTTGGAGCTATAATCTTTTTAGATTGATCACGTATGGAGCGACTATTTTTTGTACGTGTTTTTAGCACAGGATAGGCTTTTTTAGTAATCATATTAACACCTTTAGAATAACCGATAGCCAGCCCTATAATCATTCCTAGCAAAATGTACCCAATAGAAGAAGCAATCCAAAAATCTTTTCCAACTCTTCTAAGTTTATCATTCCACCAACTATTATTTGATTTCATAAGTCGATTTATTTTCATTTTTCATTAATCTCCCTTAGAAGCGTTTCGATCCAATGTAAAGAAATTCTCCATCTGGCTGCGCCACAAATAGAAATGTTTTATAATCACCATCTACTTGATAGGTTACATTCGCAAGCACTCTATTAGATTTATATTCTTCTCCTTCACTTGTTATTTTTTTCTCGGTCTCTATTTCAACGGATGCCCGATGTTTTTTCAAGATTTCTGACAATGGAGTCCCGCCTTTTCCAGTGTTTTTATCTCCTTTCATCAGATTTTGATACTCTTCTGTCGTCAAACGAAATTCATATGCACTATCGTCACTATTTTCTTTTTGTTCTTTAGATATCTTTTGGGAAGATAAGCCATACAAGTCTCGAATGGATACACTCTTTAAATAATAGTTATTATTATATTTTTCAAATTCAAAACTTAAGTCTTGCTGGTTTGAACCGATCAAATTAGTCCAACTTAGACTTAATCCATCTTGATTATATCTAGCTTATGAAGCTAAACCATAATTTTCTACAATCTGATCCGCTGTTAATCCAAGTTTAGATGAATTATTATAACTTAACAAACCTAAATCCTTAAGTGTCCATAAAAAGATGACGTCATTTTTTTTGGATACGAAACCAGTTTTTGTTTTTTTCGCCTCCTCTTTCACTCGAGTTAAGAGTTCGAAACGTTGGGATTCTTTGACTGTCTGAGCAGACTTCCCCCATGCATAACCAGCAATTTTACCAAATAATAAACTAATCACTCCGCATAACATGATGATTAAAGCCAACATTGATAATAAAATTATTTTTTTCCAATTACGTTTGGATCGCATCTCAACAGTTGCCTCTAACTGATCTTTTTGAAGTTCATTGGGAAAAGATTCCTTTATTTGCTCCTCTTCCGGCACTGCAAAAGACTGTTTATCTTCTCTTGTCATACTCTCTCCTTTTTGATTCTCTTTGTCTCATTTGATGATCATAGTGAGTGAAAATCATTTGATGAACAAAGTATAAAAATGCTCCTTCTACTATATCATAAATCTCCTGATGGCACCAATTCATCACTAAATGGGGAAATAGATACAAAAAAACGACCTCTTACGAAGCCGTTTTGTCTATTGATTAAAGACGAGCGTTGAGTTCTGCTCCAAGTTCTTCAAATCCTGGTTTACCAAGAAGGGCAAACATATTTTTCTTGTAGGCTTCAACACCTGGTTGGTCAAATGGGTTGATCGCGTTCAAGTAACCTGAAAGGGCGATGGCCAATTCGAAGAAGTAGATGGCATAACCAAGAGTGAAGGCATCTTGCTCAGGAAGAGTTACGTACATGTTTGGCACGTCACCGTCAGTGTGGGCAAGAAGAACACCGTCAGTTGCTTTTTTGTTTACGAAGTCAACGTCTTTTCCTTGGAGGTAACCAAGTCCATCAAGGTCTTCTTCCAATGTAGGGATGATCACGTTCTTACGTGGTTTGTCCACACGGACAACTGTTTCAAACATGATACGAGTTCCTTCTTGGATAAACTGACCCAATGAGTGCAAGTCTGTTGAGAAGTTAGCTGAAGTTGGGTAGATCCCTTTTTGGTCTTTTCCTTCTGACTCACCAGCCAATTGTTTCCACCATTCTGAGAAGTATTGAAGGGATGGCTCGTAGTTTACCAAGATTTCGGTAGCATATCCTTTACGGTAAAGGATGTTACGAACTGCTGCGTATTGGTATGCTTCGTTTTCAGAGATTTTATCTGAAGTGTAGTCTTTACGAGCTGCGTTTGCACCTTCCATAAGGGCTTTGATATCTGCGCCTGATGCAGCAATTGGAAGCAATCCAACTGGTGTCAAGACTGAGAAGCGTCCACCGATATCATCTGGAACTACAAATGTTTCCCAACCATTGGCATCTGCTTCTACTTTTACAGCACCTTTGGCACGGTCAGTTGTCGCGTAGATCCGTTTATTGGCTTCTTCTTGACCATATTTCTTCACCAAGAGTTCTTTGAAGACACGGAAAGCGATCGCTGGTTCAGTTGTTGTACCTGATTTAGAAATCACGTTGACTGAGAAATCTTTATCTGAAACATACTCTACCAAGTCAGCAAGGTAAGTAGATGAGATGGAGTTTCCAGCGTAAAGGATTTGTGGCGCTTTGCGTTCTTCTTTTGTTTGCAAGTTTGCAAAGTGGTGGTTCAAGAAGTCAATGGCAGCTTTCGCTCCAAGGTATGATCCACCGATACCGATCACGACCAAAACATCGCTGTCTGCTTTGATTTGTTCAGCAGCTTTCAAGATGCGGTCAAATTCTTCACGGTCATAATTTTCAGGAAGGTCCAACCAACCTAGGAAGTCACTACCAGCACCTGTTCCTTTACGGATCAATTCATCAGCTGCAGTCACTTGTGGTTGCATATATTCCACTTCATGTGGGGCAACAAATTTACCCAAAACTTTTGAGTAGTCAAATTTAATATGAGACATGTTATTCCTCCAAAATTTCTTCTTCTCTATGATATCGCTTTACAGGAATTTTATCAAGGGAAACCACCCTGTAAAGCGTTTTCATTTGCTAATTTTTTTATTTTCACAAATCAAGCAACGACGCAATAGCAATCGTTTGCATATTTGCACTATTTTTGACTAGAAAATCCAAAAAAAGAAGCTTCTCACGAAACTCTATTTTTTCTCTTTTATTCTTTGAATATAAACATGACTCTGGTAAGTGATAGCCCTCACGTCGCTTCACTCCTCAGGATCAATATCTCTAAGTTCGGTTACGCCTTACAGGCTTTTTTCATTTTACGCTATAGCCCTCACGTCGCTTCGATCCTCAGGATAAATATCTCTAAGCTCGGTTGCACCTTACAGGCTAATTTCATTTACGCTATAGCCCTCACGTCGCTTTGCTCCTCAGGATCAATATCTCTAAGCTCGGTTGCGCCTTATAGGCTAATTTCATGTTACGCTATAGCCCTCACGTCGCTTCGCTCCTCAGGATCAATATCTCTAAGCTCGGTCGCGCCTTACAGGCTAATTTCATTTACGCTATAGCCCTCACGTCGCTTCGCTCCTCAGGATCAATATCTCTCTAAACTCATCTGCGACTTGCAGGCTTGTTTCGTTAAGAGCATTCATAGGTTTACAGCTTTTTCCCTAACGGGAAAAACTGCATCCATTGCTCTAGGATTCATCTGCGTCCCTTGGACTTGATTCATCAAGAGCAATAGAAAAGAGCACACAGTTCACTTCGCTTAGGGCTGCTGGATTCCTCCCCTGACCCGCTTCACGCAGAACTGTTGCTCCGATAGGTATTATATCATAATTTGTTCGATTTGCAAAGGTCCGGTTTTTATTCTTTTGTTTCGGCCTTGGCTGCGAGCTTGGCTTGTTTTTTTCGTTCCCGACCTTGGCGGAAGAAGGTCTGCATGATGGCTGCACATTCTGCTTCCAAGATTCCTGTTTCTACTTCGACTCGGTGATTGAGGCGCTCATCTGTCAAAATGTCATAGAGGCTTCCTGCTCCACCGAACTTCTGATTGGTCGCCCCGTAAATCACCTGGGGAATGCGAGCCAGACCGATGGCGCCACTGCACATGACACAGGGCTCAATCGTGACAAAAAGCGTCGTATCCAGCAGGCGCCAGCTATTTTCACGCTGATTGGCCTCCTCGATCGCCATGATTTCCGCATGCATGACCGCCCGCTGCAGCTCCTCACGCGCATTATGTCCACGCCCGATAATCTGACCATCCTTGACCAAGACACAGCCAATCGGTATTTCATCATTGGCGAGGGCAATCTCCGCCTCCTTCAGGGCTTCCCTCATAAACATCGCTTTTTCCTCTATCGTGTAGTCCATCTCTTCCTTCTTCCTTTTAGTTTCTTTGTTCATTATACCATAGGCAGCTTACGACTCACAAAAAAAGCCGCCGATTGGGCGACTCTTATGGGAGATTATTATGAAAAAGTTTAGGAGGTTTAAACAAAGTTAGGAGGTCTTTGTTTATGCTTCT
>NZ_KV834647.1:167691-174345 GCF_001837905.1 Streptococcus sp. HMSC076C09 | reverse complement strand
AAACAAAGTTAGGAGGTCTTTGTTTATGCTTCTAGTATAGCTGGCCTATCTTAAATAAAGCTTAAGTTCTCTGAGTATTGATGATTTTGGAAATATCACCACTTAGAATCTCAAAAATATCTGACAAATTGCTGGCTTACTACTATCCGCTTTGTCGCAGAACCAACTATTGTGGCATCGCTCATCCTTTACGTAACTCAAGGATTTGGTCATAGCGCTCTTCTTCATCAATATGATGGGCTATTTCTAGTACCGTGATCGGCAAAGAAAAGATTAGGTCTCTAACCAGACGACTATTTTTTTCGTCCAAAGCTGATGTCACTTCGTCCGCTAATAAAATATCCTTCTCGCGTAAGAGAAAACGAGCCAACTCTAATCTGACACGCTGACCTCCTGAAATGTTTTCACCATTATTATGAATTTCTACATTCAAAATATCCTGAAATTCATCTATTAAGCCAACTCGGTCCAATACCTCCAATAATTCATGGTCCTGAAAAGGCTGACCAAAAGTTAGATTATAGCGGATAGTATCGTTAAACAGGAAGGGATGCTGGCTAATTAAACCGATATTCCCTTGGAAATGACTCGTTATTTGATTTCCATCATACTGAACGAAAATGTCACCCTCATCACATACTTCTTCTCCTAAAATCAAGCGAAAAAGAGTCGTCTTTCCAGACCCGCTCGGTCCTTTGATTAAGACCTTCTGACCTACTGAAATCGTCGCCGTCAAATCAGAAAAAAGCTGACGTTCAGCAAAACTTTTTGAAATATGATTTAAGCGCAACGATTCGAGATTTTCAACAAATTGATCCTTTGTCTCTTCGAAATCAGGTTCTTCCTCGATAATCTTAAACAGGCGGTTCGCAGTCGGCAAGGCACCTTGGAGATTGGCTGCACTGTACATCAGAGTTTGGATCGGTTCTACCAGCATCCCCGCAGCAACATACATAGAGATGAGGCTTGTAATAGAAATAGAATTTCCCTGTAAACTCAAATAAAAGCCTAAAGCAAGAGGAACAACCTGACTAAAAAAGACCATAAATCCATTAAAGAAAAAAATAATATTATGTGTGAAACAAAATCTTTGGATGGCTTTTTGATATTCTCCGTTTAAATCATTCACGCGCTCTTCATTCAGCCTCATGGCCTGATTAATCCGTAAGGTTTGGCTGCCTTGCATACTATCCGAGACAAGCCCATGTAATTTCGTTCTAAGCTTGGACCAGCTGTCTCCCGAATCTTGTAAACGACGATTCATGATGAACTGAGGAATAGGTCTCATAATCGTAAAAATGACAAAAATAAGTCCTAAGAGAAAATTTTGTGAAACAATATAAATGGCTGTAACAAGGGCGACAAATCCCCAACTCACCATAACATTTATATTTTCCAAATAATTATCGCCCACATATTCCATATCTTGAGTTAGCAGACTAACTTTTTCATCATTGGAAAATTTAGGATTCAATATGACTTTCTTAAATAAAAGGGCACGGACACTTTTGTTGATTTCTCTTCGGAATATATTGTGCGAATAGTTTGAAAACAGCATCAGACTATAAATAACAAGATAGACAGACAAACCAAATAAAACAAAATTGAGAATTTTTCCATAAGAAAGGCCGTCTTGATCTAACTTCAAGGCCTTCGTTAAAATCAGAGGTTGCGCCAACACCAAACCACTATTCACAATACGCCCTAAAAAAATAGGAAAAAGATACTTCTTATCAATGTACTTATAAATATTTCTCATAATTATCATCCATCAAAATAGAGGGCTAGCACAACCCTCTTCTCTAATTTATTTAAAATCGTGATTATTTACAATCACAATTATAGTTAAATACTCTAGGTTTAGCATTCATTTTGTCATCGAATTTGTTATTCACTTTAACCTTCACCGAAAATTACAATCTCCATGTGTCAAAATTGTTAGTTCCAATAATTCAGCATCTGTATCGCTTATTTTAGATAGATACTTTTCGACCTCATACTCACCCTCACTTAAATATTTATTTTTATCAAGATAAGCATGAAACTCTTTCCTAATCACATCATTGCTGTCGACTACTCTATTCAATTCATTCGTAAGAAAAAATGAATGATTGGTTTTAGTATTAAAATACAACGTACCATCATCAGTACTATATTTTAATATATATCGTGACAAATTCATATTATCACCTCTTAATCTGTGTGACTTAACCTGCAGTAAGTGTACACCGATAGAAATATTAAATCAAGCAATATTCAGCAGATTAGAAAAGTTCCAACTTTTAATATTTTGGAAAAGGTTATCCTATAAAAGCTGCAATTTCGCCAACTTCTTGAGCAATATAGGTGGCGCCGGCTTCTTCCAATTCTTCCCTGCTTCCAAAGCCATAAAGGACACCGATAGAATCAAGCTTTTGCGCTTGAGCGCCAAGCACATCGTGCTCCCTGTCTCCAATCATGATGGTATGCGCCAAATCTGTAATCCCATTTTGCTCCAAGGCATACTGGATAACATCGCTTTTTTTACTACGTTTTCTATCCATGGTCGCACCAGCGACAAAGTCAAAATAATCATACAAACCAAAGTGTTTGAGAATTTGAATGGAAAATTCTTCAGGCTTTGACGTAGCTACAATCAACTGTTTGCCAGCCTGCTTGAGAGAAGCCAGCAAGTCAGGAACGCCTAGATAGACCTCATTTTCATAAATGCCTTTTTCGGAAAAATACTCATGATAGTAGTCAATGGCCTTTAAACATTCTTCCTTAGAAAATCCATAAAAGCGCTCAAAAGACTCCTGCAAGGGCGGACCAATGAAAACTCTCAATGCTTTCTTGTCTGGCACTTGAATCCCATATTTTCCTAAGGCATAGGCCACCGAGTTGGTAATCCCTAGTTCTGAATTGGTCAAGGTGCCGTCTAGGTCAAATAAAATCGTTTGATACATTTTTTCCTCTTTCTGCTTTCAAAAAGAGGCTGGGACAAAAATCCTAGCCTCTCAATTTTCTTTGGATTGTCGAGCAAGACGCAGTGGTTGAGTGGGCTCTACTACGCTGATTTCATCAGCTTTTACAGCCCTACTCAACTGTGCGGAGGTGGGACGATGAAATCGAATTCTAACGAATGACCGATTTCTGTCCCACTCTCTTATCTTCATTTGCTTATAAACTAGACCACACACTTTCAAGGATATTGGTTTGGTCACGATCTGGTCCGACTGAGAAGGTTGAAATGCGCACACCAACTAATTCACCGACACGGCGGACATAGTTGCGGGCATTTTCTGGAAGCTCATCCAAGTGGCGGACACCTGTGATGTCTTCTGACCAGCCTGGTAATTCTTCATAGATTGGTTTGCAACGTTTGAGTTGCTCCAAGCTTGCTGGGTAGTGGTCGATGCGTTCCCCATCCAAGTCGTAGGCTACACAGATTTTCACTGTATCCAAGCCGGACAGAACGTCGATCGAGTTCAAGCTAAGGTTGGTAATTCCTGACACGCGACGGCTATGGCGCATGACAACTGAGTCAAACCAACCAACACGACGAGGACGACCGGTTGTTGTCCCATACTCATGGCCGACTTCACGGATCCGATCACCCACTTCATCGAAGAGTTCCGTAGGGAATGGGCCATCACCAACACGGCTGGTATAGGCTTTACATACACCGACAACCTTGTCGATCTTGCTTGGGCCGACACCTGATCCGATGGTCACCCCACCTGCGACTGGGTTTGAAGAGGTTACAAATGGATAGGTTCCTTGGTCGATATCCAACATAACCCCTTGGGCTCCTTCAAAGAGCACGCGCTTGCCGTTATCCAAAGCATCGTTCAAGATAACAGAAGTATCGGTTACATATTGCTTGATTTGTTGACCATATTCATAGTATTCTTCGAAGATATCGTCAAATGACAGAGCCTCTGCATCATAGAGTTTGGTAAATTGACGGTTCTTTTCTTCCAAGTTGATACGAAGACGTTCCGCAAAGACGTCGCGGTCCAAAAGGTCCGCGATCCGGATTCCCACACGCGCAGCCTTGTCCATGTAGGCTGGTCCAATCCCTTTGATGGTCGTTCCGATTTTGTTGTCGCCTTTAGACTCTTCTTGGAGACGGTCCAATTCGATATGGTAAGGAAGGATGACATGGGCACGGTCTGAAATGCGCAAACTGTCCGTTGTCACACCTTCTTCATGAAGATAAGCCAACTCTTTGACCAATGATTTAGGGTTGACCACCACGCCGTTTCCGATGACAGAGATCTTTTCAGGGAAGAAGATACCAGAAGGAATCAAGTGCAACTTGAACTTTTTGCCGTCGATTACGATGGTGTGCCCGGCATTGTCCCCACCTTGATAGCGAGCAATGACTTCTGCATTGGCTGATAGGAAGTCTGTAATCTTCCCTTTTCCTTCATCACCCCATTGGGTTCCTACTACAACAACTGATGTCATAATTCTTTTTCATATACCATAGATAGTTGCCTATCTATGCCTTTCTTCAAACTAAGGGCAGGAGTCTCACCTGCAAGTTTGTCTTACACTCTATTATAAGCAATTTTTAATGTTTTTTCAAGATCCACTCGGCTATCGTTTATTTTTCTCCTTTCTTTTTAAACCAACTTCTCTATGAAACTCGTCTTTTACTTGGAAATTGCTTCTTTCTAGAAATAACGTTCGGAATTTTCTTTTCTTCTCGTCCTTCTTCTGAAACGACTGATTTTCGGAATTCTCCTTGTCCCCACTTTGCTTGATTTGTGCTAAAATAGTAGGTATGGACAAAATTATTAAAACTATCTCAGAAAGTGGTGCTTTTCGTGCTTATGTACTAGACAGTACAGAAACTGTACGAACAGCCCAAGAAAAACATCATACACAAGCTAGCTCCACGGTCGCACTTGGCCGTACCCTCATTGCCAGCCAAATCTTGGCGGCAAACGAGAAAGGAGAAACTAAAATTACGGTCAAAGTCCTTGGGACTAGCTCACTCGGAGCTATCATCACCGTGGCAGATACCAAGGGAAATGTGAAAGGCTACGTGCAGAATCCTGGAGTGGATATCAAGAAAACCGCGACCGGTGAAGTTCTGGTCGGACCATTTGTCGGAAACGGAGAATTCTTGGTCATCACAGATTATGGTACGGGAAATCCTTATAACTCCATGACCCCTCTTGTAACCGGTGAAATCGGAGAAGACCTGGCCTTTTATCTGACAGAAAGCCAACAAACACCATCTGCAGTTGGACTCAATGTTCTGTTGGATGACGAAGATAAGGTTAAAGTGGCGGGTGGCTTCTTGCTCCAGGTCTTGCCAAATGCCAAGGAAGAAGAAATCGCGCGCTTTGAAAAACGCATCCAAGAAATGCCTGCCATCTCCACACTTTTGGAATCTGAAGACCATATTGAAGCTCTTCTTGCCGCTATCTATGGGGATGAACCTTTCAAACGCCTCTCTGAAGAAGAACTTCGCTTCCAGTGCGACTGCAGCCGTGAGCGCTTTTTGAACGCTTTAGCAAGTCTGCCAGCTAGTGATCTAGAAGAGATGAAAGATGAAGATCACGGTGCAGAGATTACCTGCCAATTCTGCCAAACACACTACCACTTTGACGAAAATGACTTGGAGGAACTCATTCGTGACAAATCTTAATACGCCATTTATGATCGGGGATGTCGAAATCCCTAACCGTACCGTCCTAGCCCCAATGGCCGGAGTGACCAACTCAGCTTTCCGGACCATTGCCAAAGAACTGGGGGCAGGGCTCGTTGTGATGGAAATGGTCTCTGACAAGGGAATCCAGTACAACAATGAAAAGACGCTTCACATGCTCCATATCGATGAAGGAGAAAACCCTGTATCGATCCAACTCTTTGGAAGTGACGAAGATAGCCTGGCACGCGCAGCTGAATTTATCCAAGAAAATACCAAGACCGATATCGTCGATATCAACATGGGTTGCCCGGTGAATAAAATCGTCAAGAACGAGGCTGGTGCGATGTGGCTCAAGGACCCAGACAAGATCTACTCCATCATCAATAAGGTTCAATCCGTCCTCGATATCCCCCTCACTGTTAAAATGCGGACGGGTTGGTCGGATCCTTCCCTAGCAGTTGAGAACGCCCTCGCTGCCGAAGCTGCGGGTGTCTCTGCCCTTGCCATGCATGGGCGAACTCGGGAGCAAATGTATACGGGGCATGCGGATCTTGAGACCCTTCACAAGGTTGCACAAGTTCTGACCAAGATTCCATTTATTGCTAATGGGGACATCCGGACGGTGCAAGACGCCAAACAACGGATTGAAGAAGTCGGTGCCGACGCGGTCATGATCGGCCGTGCAGCCATGGGCAATCCTTACCTCTTCAACCAAATCAATCACTACTTTGAAACAGGAGAAATCCTGCCTGATTTGACCTTTGAAGACAAGATGAAGATTGCTTATGAGCACTTGAAGCGCTTGATCAATCTCAAGGGTGAGCACATTGCCGTTCGCGAATTCCGTGGTCTCGCCCCTCACTACCTCCGTGGTACCTCAGGTGCAGCCAAACTCCGTGGCGCCATCTCGCAAGCTAGCACCCTAGCAGAGATTGAAGAACTCTTACAATTAAAAGCATAGAAACACAAAAAGCAGAGAGTGGGACAGAAATCGGTAATTCGTTAGA